>CAYNPH010000105.1:0-11064 GCA_964399035.1 uncultured Desulfurococcaceae archaeon | reverse complement strand
TATAACACTTTATCCCCCTATACGGGATTAGCCCTCCAAAGAACCTTAAGTCCATGGCAGACTTCTTCGACCCTCTTATTCCCTTATGTGGGATTCGATGATACGGTAGATCCACCAGAAAGATATCATTACTATCCTTTCTATTCCCTTATGTGGGATTTCCGGGGCAGTACGTCTCGGCTCTGAATGTGAGCGTGAAGCTTTCTATTCCCTTATGTGGGATTCGTGGTTTGGTTTTTTGTTTTTCTTGTTGTTTGTTTTGTTTGTTTTTATTTATGTTTTGTGTTTTCTTGTGTTTGATCTCCTTCCCCAATTACGTGGTCTTTAGGGGTAATCGTAACACCATCACGCATTATGGTGGGCTTTAAAAACTATGTTACGATGACCCACGCGTGGCAAGCACTTAAGAACTTTTCGCTACCCACAATCCACCAAAAGAGAACACACCAACGTAACGCTACGATGATTATTGGTGGTATTTTTACTTAAAATACGTGACTCAATGATATGTTTATTTACTGAGTGTTTTAATGTGTTTCACCGTATTACGTTGGTTGTTGAGTGCAGAGTATTTTTTAGTGTGAGTTTTGGTTGCGGGTTGTGTTTCCTTGATATCGTGTTTTTGTTGTGCTGATTCTGTGTGCTGTTTTGTTTTTGTTTTCTGATTCTGTTGGGGTGTGTGATATCGGTGTGCTATGGTGTGGTGGTGTGTGGGTTTTTGCGTGATATCGTGTGTGGGGTTTTTAAGGATGACCTTGGGTTATGTTCTGTGTCTTTGTTACTTTCTTGGTGGTGGTATTGCGTGTGGGTTTGGTGCTTGCTCCTCGGGTTGAGGGGGTGAGGGTGAGTTGGGAGTTGCGTGGTTGGTCGTTGCTGACGTTGCTTGGTGGTTTGAAGGATTCGGTGTTGGTTAGGCCGTCTGAGCTTGCGGCGCCCTGTCCTGTTAGGAGGGATGTGTGGCTTATGAGGAACGGTGTTAGGCTTGCTGGTGGGTCAGTTAGTAGGGGTGTTAACTATCATCGCGAGATCCTCAGTGTTTTTAGGGCCGCGGTTAGCGGGGGGTGGGGAGGGCTTAAGAACGTTGTTGAAGGCGGTGTCATTAGGTCGCATGCCGGTGCGTGGGCGTTAGCAGTGGTTACGGCGTGGCTCTCGTCAGGGCAGGTCCCACCTATCGCGGTTGAGCCTTACTTACCGCCCGTTCTGGGCTTCACGCGCTCCAAGCCCGACCTAGTCGTGGGTTCCGCCCCCGCTGAGGTCGCGTACAGCCCTGCCGGGCTAAGCGGGAAGTACGCCGACGCCAAGCGTGTGGAACTCGCTACTTACGCCTTAATACTGGAGGCCCTGATTAAGCTGCCCGTTAATTACGGGTGGTTAATCATGGTAGGCGATAAGCGCGTGAGCACGGAGTGCGTCGTGGTTGACGACGTGCTTAGGGAAGAGGCGTTAAGGGCTAGGGAGGATGTGGCGCGGGTAGCGTCCTCGCTCACGCCCCCGCAACCTAACCCTGAGTCCTGCCCGGCCACGTGCCCGTTCAGGGAATCGTGTTTGGGCACGGCACCAGCGACTGAGGGGTTGGGGGAGGTGGTGCGTGCTTGAGCAGGGTTGTCATGGCTACTCCGGGCACACTCCTCACGGTGAGGAGGGGGATACTCATCCTTAAGCGTCAGGGTGGGGACGTGGTCGCTGAGGTTCCGTTAACCGATGTTGACGAGGTTCTAATAGCCTCTAGGGGCGTCACGCTGGTCAGTAAGGCACTGTATGAACTTGTGTCCCTAGGCATACCCACTTACTTCGTGAGGAGCGACGGGTTAGTGCAGGCCATGCTGTGGCCGGCCGTGCCCAACAGAACCGTCGAGACTAGGCGCGCGCAATACTCCCTAATGGCTAAGGGAGACAGCCTCAAGTACGCCGTGGTGTTCGTTAGGGCTAAGATACGGAATAAGGCATGGCTCCTAAAGTACTTGGGGAGGAGCAGGCGTAACGACCGAATCAGGGAGTGCGGGTACGTCGTTGAGGGGCACCTAAGCGACTTGAGGGCGTGTAGCGACGTCCCCTGCGTCATGGGGGTGGAGGCCGCCGCGTCTAGGGCTTACTGGGCGTGCTTCGCAGGGCACGTCGTCCCACCGCATCACGCCTTCACCGGGCGGGATCAGGATGGCTGCGACCCTGTTAACGCTGCCCTAAACTACGGGTACGGGATACTGAGGCTAAAGTGTATGAAGGCAATCCTCACTGCGGGGCTAGACCCCTATGCGGGGTTCCTCCATGTGGACAAGTCCGGTAAGCCCTCCCTCACACTGGACTTCATGGAGCCATTCAGGTTCGCCGTGGATAAGGCTGTGGCGGAACTCGCGTTGAGGAACGGAGCCCTCGAAACGACTGAGGGGTTATTGACGAGGGAGTCAAGGAGGGTGGTAGCGGACGCAGTGCTCAGGGAGCTGGAGGAGAGAAGCTACAGGTACGGGACGGTTAGGAAGTCCTTGGATAAGATCATCAAGCTCCAGGCGATGGAGTTAGCTCATTCTATCAGGACGGGCGAGTCCTTCGAGGCCTTCACGGTCAAGTGGTGAGGTGATCAAACACGGCAGTAGTGCTCGTGGCCTACGACGTGAGGGATGACTCAGCCAGGAACGCGGTTGCCAAGCGCCTAACGGCTTTAGGCTTCATTAGGATCCAGAAGTCAGCATACGTCAGGAGAGGAACGAGGGGCGTGGCTAGGCACGTATTCAGGGTTCTAAGCAGGTTAATTGACACATCAACCGACAAGCTATTAGTACTGTCGATCCCTGAGAACGTGTACGCCTCAGCCTTAATACTGGGCCGCAGAGGCGTAGGGGACGGGGAACACGTAACGGTGCTCGCCTAGCGAGGCGACGCGCGGTGCCCGCCGAGATACCGGCCTCACTAATCAAGGAGTGGGTGTGGTGCCCAACCTTCGCCTGGTTCACGGCCCTAGGCATGGAGGAGCCCCTACCCCCACACGCTAAGGAGCCAGAAAGCTGGCACTACCACGAGGTAGCTGAAGAACTCCTAACATACCACAGAGCGACCCACGGAAACGAGTACGAGGTCATCATTAAACCGCCACTCAGAAGCACATCCCTAGGCATTAAGGGAGTAGCTGACCTGACACTACTCAGCAGGGACGGGAAGGAGGCAGTAATTGCTGAAGTGAAGACGACCTCAGCATGGGCGCTTAAGGATCACGTCGAACTACAGGTAACGGCCTACGCAGTAATGGTTAGGGAAACCTACGGCGTGAAGGACGTGAAAGCATACACCGTAACCAAGTGCTGGTGCCGGAAAGTGAGCTGGCGGGTAATGCTGCCAAAACTAATAGGCGTCGTTAGGGCATTAAGAACAATGCTTGAAACCGAGGAAGTACCAGAACCCCACCACGACAGAGGACGCTGTGCAGCATGCCCGTACAGGAAGGCCTGTCCCTACACGCCCTAGAAGATCGTAGGCAGGACAGACCCTACCAAAAACTGCCTATTCAAATCAAGACAAAAAGATATAACCAGAGGGGAAGCTATGCTAAAACGAAACCTACTCACGACCAAGAAACTCCATAGCGGCAACCAAGCGCTCAAGCTGATAAGGATCGCTCACTAAAACCCTCTCACCCCCGGAGGCGACGGCCGCCTCCCTCAAAGCGAAGTAGAGGGACTCGGCGTCATATTCGGTAAGGGCCCTAACCAAGGCCGAAACGAAGGCATAATTAAGCACACGCTCATTACCCCTTCTCTCCATGTAATTCTTTATTATGAGTTCATCAACTAGCCAATCAACAGAACCCCCGATTCTCTCTAATGCGTCAGCCAACTTCACAGCAGGGTATGCCGGAACCACGGACTCGGTAACCACTGCCACACCCCTATAGTACTTTACGTAACCTACATCCTCGGCACCGGGTAAGTAAAGCATTTTTAACTGCACTGCATCAGCAGGATTCCTCCAAGCCATAGTTCCCTGCGTTTGAGCAAGTATAGCCTCAACAATGTACCCCGCCGCATTCTCGTTAAATACCTTTGTTATTCTAAAAGCGTCTAACAGCATTAATACAGTGCACGCCTTACCCCAACTAGCTCTTCCCCGAATCCACCGGTGCCTAAATGTTCTCAAAGAGGCTTGAGCATACCATACATCACGCGCGTTGGTACCGGAGGAAGGCGTTACTAGAGCTATTCCAACTTTATAGTTGCCCTCAGCAGTTCTGATGGGGTACGTTAGGGCTAGCCTTAAACCAGCCCTGATTAACCTTCCGCAAACAGGGTCGAATTCCTGGGCATCCCATCTCCCTATACTGGCATCTACATAGTAGAACTTACCTATTGATGGAATAACTGGTATGACGCGTTTAGCCTTCCCTATAACCTGACTTAACTCTCCACCTAATACGTTCTCTAACGCGTTCAAGGTGTCTTTCTCCTCAAACGACTTTGCCTTTCTTCTTAGTACCTCCACGTCAGGGAGTAGTGGGTGCCTCTTTTCTAGGTGCTTAATAATTACCTCTGAGAGTTCAGAGAGCTTGCCAATTGCTTGCGGGTCACCGTTCTTAACATGTCTACTGCTGTTAATCATTTCCTCCGCTTCTCTAAGTAACTGAGTCATTATTTTCAAATGGTTCTTGGTGAATCTCCGTGCTCCTTTCTTACCTTTGTCGTTCTTTTTCCGCCGAGATAGACGCATTAATATTTCTTTGAGAATCAACCTGAACGTATATGCTACTAAGGCGTAACCTACGGGCCTTATTAACCCTTGAGGCACTATTAACTCGTGGTAACCCTCCCTAGGCTCCACCTTAACGTGTCGGTCAAGCCCGTATGAGTGAAGGGCGTCTATTAATGCATGTAGCTGGAGCGCATCCGTTAGTGGATGAAGACCCACAGTCCTGATTCTTATTTCATTCATACTCATCTCGATCACCCCTAGCGGTAAGTAATCCTAGAAGATTACGTGGTAAGTATTCAGCATAGCTACTTAGGTCGGCCGCGTTGAGACCCTCTGCGATGCTGTTACTATTGAGAAGTGCTACCGGTATTGAGGCTTTAACGATCAGTAGTATCCGCTTCCTCTCATTGTCTCTCTTCCTAGCAATGCACGCTGATATATTGTCACCCATCATCAGAGCTGCAAGCACTGGAGTTACCGCGTGTCTAAGCCTATTCACGGCTTCCTCCACTTCAATCACTGCCTTACCCACTACCTTAGTTAACGCATTAACCTCAGCCAGACCCCCAATAACGTGTTCCGAGTTCTCGATAGTGCTTAAGATACTACTGGCTTCCGTGTTAGTTAGATAGTCATTAAGGGCTATACGAAGCCTTGTTAGTTTCCTGTATACGTCGGCTTTATATTCCTCCCCCCGCTCCTTATCCCTAAGGTTAGGCCACGCCCTGACCCCTCCGCGGAGATACTTAATTATTTTCTCGGTGAAGTCGTAAAGCCCGTGGTGATGGTAAAGCACAGCCCCCGCCATTGCTAGGTAGCATAGTTCCGCTCCTTTCTTAGGCTTCATTAGTGTTGTTAGTGCTATGAATGACGATATCTCATGCCTTATTGGCGCGTGTGAGTGCATCCCCCTTAAGTATTCTTGGTAGGGCGCTAGTGCCTTACCCCAGTCATGCATTAAGCCGGCAAGCATTATCGCAGCTTTAACGGCGTCCGGGCTCGTTGACGATAACTCAGCCAATTTAGTTACATAAGACTCCGGGATTATGCTTAGTGCTATTATGCCTGTAGCTAGGGAGTGACCGTAGAGTGACTCCCCGGGACCAGCAAGCAAGTCTCCCCCGTAGGCTTTCAGTGCGAAGTTTCTTGCCTGGTTGAGTAAGTCCTTAGGTATTTTCGGCGACATTAGCCATCACCTCCGACGGGGTGGATTAAGCCTAACTCGCTATCATATAGTTCCTCAGGAATTACTACGTAGGCACCCGCCCGAGTAGCTACCCTCAGGAACCATTCATTGCTTAAGTCGGCTTCCCTAAGCGATACTTGTTCTAGCCCTATCCAAGCCAACGGCACGTTACCCATGCCCGCCTTCTTTAGCATGTTGATGAGTATGCCTAGCTTAACCTTAACCATGCGCTCCCTCCTAACCGCGCCACGCACCGCCTCTCTAAGGGATTGCTCCCAGTCCGTAGGTTCCTTCAAGTAACTGTTGATCAGGTTTCGGTTAACGAGCACTGTGATTGCTAGATCTTCGTTCCTTACGAAGCCTCCGAACTCCTCGTAGGCCCACTCCTCTATTAGGGCTGGTGAGGTTCTTATGGTTAGCCCTTCTAGGAAGTCCAGTAACTTGTCGTTCGGTAGGAGCACCGGTGCGTAGGCCTCGCTGTAAGCCTCGCTTATCCATTCCCTAGGCTTTATCGAGAATTCATTGAAGTCCTCTTCACTCATCCGCTTGAGGGACTCTAGCGAGGCCTTAACTAGGGCTATGTCGTATGGGCCGTAGAGGTCTTTGTTTTGGGGCATACCTTTCTCCGCGTAGAATATTCTTACATCCCCTACGCACTCTTCGCTTGTCATGTGCCCTGACCTGCACACCCTACCCACGCGTTGTGCTATGGAGTCTAGAGGGGCCGCATCAGTTAGTAGCGCGTCCATGCTTATGTCTATGGATGCCTCAACTACTTGAGTGGCCACGAGTATGGCTCCTTCCTTGGATCCCGCCGTGCGCTTGATCCTACTCACTATCTCTTCACGGTCGCCCACAGTAAACCTGGAATGAGCTAGTACTGTGGGCACGTTAGTCATTGATTTTACCATGGAGTAGGTTCTGACAGCATCACGTACCGTGTTAAGCACGACCAGTACTCTCTTGCCTTCCATCGCTAGGTTGACTGCCTCCCTGGATATTTCCTTGGTGAGGTCACTTCTCCCCCGTACCCTCCTTAGTTGCGCGACGTACTTACGCTTGCTGACGTCCCGCCTGAAACTCCATTCCGCTTTAGGCGGGTCGTCCTCGCTTTCATCGTACTTAATTACCTTGGGCTTAACGCCGTACCTAGCCAGCACCTCCTTAAGCCCATGTAGTAGTGGCTCTGGCAGTGTGGCCGTCATTATGAGGGAGACTCCGCCTACCTCTGCGTGCCTACCCATTATGTAGGCCATTACGTTGAACGCCTTCCCTAGGGTTGGGATTCCATTAACTTTTTCCTCTGTGACTACCGGGTACATATGTGCCTCATCAAAAACAAGTAGTGAGGAGTGGATCACACCTGCGGAGAATTCGGAGTAAGTACCCCTGCCGGAAGCCCTTAACGCACGGGTAAAAGTGGTTTTCAGGTAGTGCGCCACTAGTGTGTCCAGCGTGGTGATCACGTAGGGATTAGTTAGTAGTGGTGACTCGTGACGAAACATGTACCGAACACCTACGAGTGCTTGCCTTACCTCCTCCCTCAAATCCATGCACTCTAGCAACGCCCTCCTTAACGCCCTCACCTCGACCTTCTCTTCCTCTTTTCCCTTCCTTGGTACTAGGTGTTCTATCATCGAGGTTGCAGGGTACGTATGGATTACCCTGCTGACTAACCCCTCACTAACTAGCGCGGCCGTAAGCAACACGGGTATTAGTGTCTTACCGTAACCCGTAGGGAGTTCAGCAACCACTACCCCTCCCGAACCTGTAAGGTTGTAAACCTCCTCGACAGCCCTTCTCTGGTAGGCCCTTAGCGTGAAGGGTCCAATGTCAAGCACTTTCTTAAGGCATTCGTTCTCTAGTACGCCCCTCACTACCTAAGCACCTCCCTTAGGCAATATTACGTAGCCCTCATCACCCAGCGTAACCGCGATACCCTTACTTAACCTGACAATCACTTCTTGAGGGAAAAGCACCTGGCCCAACCTCTTAGCTGGAATCACGACTTCCTCGAACACCGGCCTCTCTAGGCGCACTACCTCCCTAAACCCTCTGGGTCTAATTACCGTGGGTAACTTAGCCAGCAACCATGAACCCTTAGTAGGCGTAGCATCACGTAGCCTAAACACGTACGACGTAGTGGCAACACCTACCTCACTACCCCCCGCAACGTTGACTGACCCTGACCTCAGCGTTGAGGGCTTCGGCGTAACAATGGAGTCATTATCACCCAGTATGTTAAGTCCCAGTAGTGACTTAACCACTAACTCATCCGGCACCTTACCCGCATCGTAGATCGCAACTATCCTGAACTCACCGCTTAAGTACTCGCCCACAGGGAAAACGTTGCTTGGCTTCTTGAACCCTTGCTTGGCTGGATCGGCACTTGCGATTCGCTTCTGCTTGCTCCTCTTTCTTTGTTCTGGTGGTTGGAGCCTGCTGACCAAGTACGTTACTGATGAGAATGGCTTGAGTATGGAGTACGTTCCCCATACGACACCGCTAATGATCCCCATCCATGCTTCCTCTCCCCCTATTTGCGCGGCAGCCCTAGCTATGGCTGCCTTCACCGCTGCTGGTGATGGCGGGTGAGCTGGCCTACTCTGGTAAGATGCCGGGGTTCTGTACCTTACGTTAACTACTTCCGCCTCTATTGAGGCGTACCTTAGGTGGCGTGCCATGGTTCACACACGGCGTGAAGGTTCTCGGTGACGGGTGTTTTACTTATTCCTTACTTAAGTGAGTTGCCGATTAACTCGCTTAGCTTGTTCTTTGCCTTCTCGAATGCCTCACCTATGCTTGGCTCATTCTTCGGGTATACCATTACCTCCACGCCCCACCCAGTTAATTTCCTGTATGCCTCAGCTTCCTTTAGCGTCGCTTCCACGAAGCCCTTCCTCGCCGGGTCTACTGGTGTGAATAGTCCTTGTGCCACGGTTATTACTAATGATGTAACGTCACCTATGGTCATTGAGCGTGCCTTCATCGCCCCGAGCCTGTTTAGGGCTAAGTAGATGGCCTCAAGCACTGCCTCAGCCCTTCTCCCAACCCCGCCTACGTCTACGAAGTACTCCTGCGTGTAGTCGTCGAATCCCAGCAGGTGAGCGTCCAGCGTTATGAGACCAGCGAACTCGCCACTTATGTGCTCCACCCTGAATATCATCTGACCTGATTTACCGCCCCCCTTTTCCTTGCCCGGCACGTGCCTAGCGAACTGTATTGGGTATACCTTCGCTTGGCTCAAGGATTCGTAGGTGGGCTTCATGGTTGCTGCGTGTAGCCTGCTAAACCTAATTATCGAGGCTCCCCCCTCGGCGTACATGAAGCCCGCCACGTCCTCCATGACACATTTCTTGAGTAGATCCTTGACCTTATCGACGCTTATGCTACCAACGTTGACGTCTTCATTTATGTCTGTTTTCGTGTTCCAGTGCGTGAATATTCCTTTCCTACATAGGTTTCCTAGGGGTAAGCCATGCTTACTGGCGGTCACTATTAATGCTTCCTTCACGTACCGCCTTAACGCATTCCCAGATATTATCGGCACGTCCAAGTAGGTTTTACCGTTGTAGTGTATTGGCGCTTTCTTATGCTCGGTGTACTCACCAGTAGCTGCCTCATGTGAGGGGCTGGCCACATTTATGAGTACTCGGAACGCTACCCCAACAGTTATGGGGTACTTCCAAGGCGTGGTCTTACCACTCATGCATGATCACCCGGAAGAATATTTTCTGTCGAGACACCTAGGAGGTAGCCTCAGGTAGCCAGGGGTGAAGCTTATGGTGGCCAGTATCGTTAACACTTTCTTAAATTCCTCATCCTTACCTTCGGCGAGCAGTGTCTCAAGCCACTTAAGGAACTCCGCAACTTCATCGCCATAAGTCTTAGCTAACTTGCCATAGTGAAGCGCCCAAACCTCCGATGCTAAGGCTTCCGGATCCCTCCCAGCATCAGCAGCACAGCCCAGAAAAACCGTGCCCAAGCTACCTTCATAAAGCCCTGCAACCCTCCTGTAAAGGGCCCTTAACCCGGTGTCACTATAATACCTACGCCCAACCCTATAGAGTACCTCTGAAACACACTCAACGTTATCGCAACGAAGCAACTCATCATGCACGTAATCCTTACCAGTAGAAGCCATTCTTAAAAGCTCAACAACCAAGCCAAAATCCTTAACTAAACGATCAGTAACCAACCCACCCAAACCCAACAAACAACACCAAAGAAAACTATGATAGCAACACAACAAAAACCTTTCTAACATAAGAGCTAAAACAAAAGAACAAAAAACGACGCAGAAAAACACAGAAAAACACAACCACCTGAATCAGACAAGCAAAAACACCCTACACCCAATAACCAACGTAACACGCTAAAGCATAACATGTAAGATTGCTTAAAGAAATAACAACGAAAACCAAAATCATGTCAAATAACCTATAAGAACCATCGTAGCGTTACGTTGGTGTGTTCTCTTTTGGTGGATTGTGGGTAGCGAAAAGTTCTTAAGTGCTTGCCACGCGTGGATCATCGTAACATAGCTTTTAAAGCCCACCATAATACATAATGATGTTACGATTGCCCTTGAAGAACCCTCAAAATAAGCGCATCAAGCACAAAGAAAACACAAAACATAAATAAAAACAAACAAAACAAACAACAAGAAAAACAAAAAAACAAACCACGAATCCCACATAAGGGAATAGAAAGCGCCGGATGAAGCAACCCCTCAATCTCGACCGAAATGATTTCCTGATATTGCGCCTTCCAAAAATAGACGCTCCAGACAACCCCTCAATCTCGACCGAAATGAAATCCCACATAAGGGAATAGAAAGATCTTCTTAAGGATGAGTATCCCGATGACCGTGAATATTATGAAATCCCACATAAGGGAATAGAGAAAGTCGTTTGAGGGGCGGGACGTTAGGGCCGGATGATGATGTGCGGAATCCCACATAAGGGAATAAGAGGGTCGAAGAAGTCTGCCATGGACTTAAGGTTCTTTGGAGGGCTAATCCCGTATAGGGGGATAAAGTGTTATAGAGTAGCGTTGTTAGGGCGGGGTTAGTGATGGTGAGCCGTGATTTTTTAAGGAAGCTGATTGGGTGGGATAGGGATTCTTGATTGGCTTATGTGTTATGACTTGGGTGGATGGAGCTAAATGATATGGTAGGTTGCGGTAGTGGTGAGGGCGTGGGG
>CAYNPH010000104.1:0-3754 GCA_964399035.1 uncultured Desulfurococcaceae archaeon | reverse complement strand
ACAGTCAACTACTACCTCATCGGCTGCGGGCCCGAGAATGCGGTGAATCTGAAAAGGGTTATCGATGGTGTAGGGATAGCTGGCCTGTTAGGGAGCCTAATCTACGGGCTAGTCCTCCTCTCTAGGCTCGGGGAAAATGCTAGGCAGGAGATAGACCTAGGCTTCGGGGAATGCAGGGTTGCGTCGGTAACTAAGCACAAGTGCTTCATAGACCTTCCGGGTGAAGAGGCTGAGGAGGTTGCCAAGGAACTAGCTAACAGATTCGTTAACGCCGGCGGCTACAGTAAGATAAAGAAGCTCGGAGACGGTGTGTACTATCTTGAGAGGAAAGGCATGAATCCATTTGCTAAGGGGCCGAGAAAGAGGAGGTCGTTGATTATTGTGGCCGAACCATCATCTGAAGGGGTGAGCCTAACCTTGACTTACGAGGTCACGAAGCTTACGGCTATGGGGCCATTAGATCTTGAGTGGATAGTTAAGGAGGTAGATGAGGTAATTAGGGGTTATCTACGTGATAATGATAGGTACTTAAGCTTTGATCAGGCCTAGCACGGGGTGTGAGTACTTGGGCTGGAAAAGGACGGTGTTGCTGTTACTGATGCTGTTTGCGATAGCTACTCCATACGTAACGCGCTCAGCGTTTGTTCTATCCACACCCCAGCCTACTAAGTGGGTTATAGCTGTCTACATGGTCGCGGATAACAACCTGGACCCATACGCTATATACGATCTAGACCTCATGGAGGCAGGTGTAACAAGTAATGCAACGGTTGTTGTTTTCATAGATAGGGCAGAAAAACCGGTTAATGAGGGTGTGCCCGAGGACGTGCTTAAATCGGATAAGGCAACGCCCTTCTGGTCAGGTGCGAGGGTACTCTTACTCGTACCGGATGATGAGCCAGGCCTGAGACTGGGTGACGAAGTAGTCCAGGATCTTGGAGAAGTTAATTCGGGCAGTCCAGAAACACTGAGGAATTTTCTGGAGTTTGTTAAGGACAACTTCCATGGAGAGCATTACATGCTGATTCTGTGGGACCACGGGGGAGGGCCAGGCCTCTTCGGTGTAGACGAAGATACTGGTGAAGGGAGGGATTACCTCACACCAAAGGAGATCCGTGAAGCGTTAGTTGAGTCCGGTTTCCAGCCAGACGTAATCTACGTTGACGCATGCTCTATTGGGATGGTAGAACTAGCCTACGAGCTCTCGGATACTGCAAAGTATCTTGTGGCGTCCGAATCGCTTGTGCCATCATCTGCCCTTGATTATTCTTCCGCCCTCCCCGCAGTATCTAGGATAGATGACGTTCTTGAGGCAGCGGAGGTTCTGGCCAGAACTTACTTTGAGGGACTGACTCACACAGCCTTCTCTGACATAGCTCAGGTATCGGTCGTTAACTTAACGGGGTTCGATAATTCTATTCTAATTAACTCATTGAAGAAGCTGTCTAGAGAAATAATAGCCGATCCAAGTCCTGCGGCTTTGGTGAGGAGGTATCTTAGAGGCTTTACATCTCCGTTGGTAACGGGAGGGGTAACAGAGACAGTCGATGTTGCGGAATTTGCCTCATCAGTGAAGGACGCATATATGTCGGCCCAAGAGGTTATCGAGGGTGTGCACAGCGCAGTCGTGATCAGTCTCGCTGGGAGCGACTTAGCTGGGGTTGGTGGGCTATCTATATTCTATCCTATATACTTCGATAGAAGTCTCTACGACATGGCCACAGATTTCGGCATCGACACCGGGTGGTCTGATGCTCTCGAGGCTATAGTAGCTGAGTCACAGGCTTCCTTGAAGCCCATAGGGAACGAGGTGAGGGCCGGTGGTGAGTACGTGGGTACTCTGGTCAGTTACTTAGACTGGTCATCAGTCGCTGTCGGAGATGTTGATGGTGACGGGGCGGATGAGGTTGTTGTTCAGATGGAGGGAAGCAATGGGTCGATATATTATGGGGTCCTCTCTGTTATTGACTACGTGAATGGTTCCTTGAAAGAAATAGCCACGGTAATCGATTATGAATCACAATACGAACCATATGAGCTAGCGGCTGATGTAGGTGACTTTGACGGTGATGGAATCGACGAGATAGCTGTCCTGTGGTCAAGGGGGCCCCTAAGTTCTCTCCTTTCATCAATAACTATCTACAAGTTGCAGGAGGGTCTCGAGGAAATAGCGCAAACAACTCTGGATTCCACAGCGCTTATAGATTTCAGTATAGCGCACTCGGTGAGATTCGGCTATACTGTCGCAACCATAGGTTACTCTATCACGCAGGGTAATGTAGGTGCTAGGTTATACCTCATAAACCCCATTAATACACCGCCCCTCAAGGCGGTTCTTGATCTGGGGATGGTCGACCTAAGAACAGTATCGGCAGGGGATATAGACGGTGACGGAAACGATGAGGTGCTTGTTGATACGTCGATAAATGGGACGTCTGCTCTTATACTATACTACACCCTAAACGGTTCTAAATCAACTATCGTTGATTCGGGACCGGACACAAAGATAACGAGCGCTGCGCTGGGGGACATTAATGGTGACGGGATCGATGAGCTCGTCTATGCAATGGTTAATAGCTCCCGGTACACGCTGGTCATTAAGGGAATAGGTTCGGATAAGGTCGGTTGCTCATACACTAGACCGCTTCCCTCAGTTAATTCCACGATATATGTTCAGCTGTTCGATATGGATGGTGATGGCAGGGACGAGGTGATAGTGAGTCTAGCATCGTTTGGCGAGGCAGGAGGGCTAGAGTACCTCAGGTTTATCATAATGTCTTACACAGAAACAACATGCCTGTACGTTGCTGCGACAATCAACATGAAAGAGGAGTACAAGATACCGTTTGCGGCCGACGTTAACGGTGACGGAGAAACAGAAGATCTCTACCTAAGGCAGACGGCAGGAGCGGTGTTCGTTAGCCTAGCGGAGATATCGGCTGCCGAAAACTCAACAATATCAGGTGCCGTGGTAACGGCAACAGGCGATCCTGTCCCAGGTGCCAGAATAGTTGTTGAGGTTCCGGGAGGGTCGGTTGTGGCAGAGACTGTGACCAATAATGACGGCGCGTTCACGGTTACGGTGGCGCCCGGAACGTATGTCGTTAAGGCAGTTATTTACGTGGAAGGTCAGCAGTATGAGGGATATTCGACGGTGTCACTATACCCAGGAGAGAACAGGAGCTTAGTAATTGAGTTACCTATACTCTCACCTGCATCAACGACTACCCCAGCCCATACAGAGCAGACCTCCGTCAATACAACAACCACAACCACGGCTTACTCGTACACAACGATGTCGCCACCACACTCATATCTTAAGGTTCCACCGCCTACATACTCTATAATGGGTTTGATTATCTCCATCGTATTGGCTGTCATAATATTCCTGGTGCTCAGAGGCCCTATTACGTCTTAAGCTTCATCCGCGACTTCTTAGTGGGCAATGTCGTGAAGGCCGTAATTCTTGACCTATTCGGGACGCTCGTAAGGCCCGAATCTGACACTATCGCTCATAACGAACTCGCGGAGTACCTTAAGAGAAAGTACGGGATAAATAAGGATGAGTTCCTTGAGCTGTATAAGAAACATGAATCTAGAGGCGACCTACCTAGGGATGCTCTCGTTAATACGCTACGTCAGCTGATCCCTAGCATTGATGAACAAGAAATAAAGGATATCCTTCGAAGGCATGTCGAATACCACGCAGCATTCACGGTTCCTTATGATGATGCTGAGAAGGCCGTGATGACGG
>CAYNPH010000103.1:0-24489 GCA_964399035.1 uncultured Desulfurococcaceae archaeon | reverse complement strand
TCGACGAGATATTCTAGGTGTGCTGCGAGCTCCTCTAGTACTGTGGTGTTTGTGTGTAATATCATTACTATCGTAGCTCCCTTACCCTTAGATATTATTGCCCGCATGGACTTGATGAACTCCAGTACCTGCATCATCTCGAAGCGGAACATTAACTCGTTTATCGAGTCAATCACTACAAGGCTAACGACATCGTTGTTTGCGGGCGGGACCTCCTCATGCAGGACGTAAAGCATGCTGTTTAAGTCGTCGAGGCGCTGCTCCCTCGTAACACCCCTCACTACCCTCTTCAACTTACCTAACCTGAAACTGAAGCAATCAATTATCTTGAACTTACCCTTATCGATGAATTCGTCCAAGCCCCACCCGAAGTTCGTGAAGAGCTCTATTAGAGCGTCAGGGGAGTCATCAAGATTAACGTAAGTTACGTAACCGCCTCCCTTCAGCACGTTCCACGCTATGTGCGCGGCCAAAACCGACTTACCTGTTCCCGGCGCTCCCGTAATGGCGACTGTAGCACTCCTAGGAAAGCCAGCAGGTAACGCGTAATCTAGGGGTTCAATACCTGTCTTGAACGCCTTAATGACTCACCACCCTCCTAGAAAGCGCTTCCCATATAAACTAAACTACCTAGAATAAAACACTGACTCCCAAGACGCGGTCATCGTATAATACGTAATGAATTATTAATTAAGCTCTCCAAGTTAGGTTAGTGGTGCCACCGTCTTGGGTAAGGTGATAGCGCTTAAGGTACCGGGTGGCGTCGACCCCATAGAATTCCTTCGGAGGAAAATAAAGGAACTGGGACTTAAGCAGGGCTCCATAACCGGTGTGGGAGGCTTCAAGTGGGTTGACGTGGGCGTGCTACGCAGGGAGGGAGGGTATGACGTAAAGCGCATGGAGGCTTCTGCGAATTACTTCGTTGAGGTTGCGCCGGTCGTAGGCAACTACGTCACATTACCTGACGGTGAAGTCTCGGTACACCTACACGTTACCGTGGGCAGGGAGCACGGTCTTACGTGGTGTGGACATTTAGTCAGGGCCGAGACGTGGCCTTTCCTTGAGCTCTTCCTTCACGAAGCCGACAATGATGCATTAGCAGAGTTCCCTCATCGCAAGGGTCGGTAAGCAATGAGTGACGAGCACTTCAAGGTGTGCGTGGTTGGGGGTGGGTTAGCGGGCCTATCCGTAGCTAAGTACCTGCTGGAGCTAGGACTGAAGGATGTGCTAGTGCTCGAGGCAAGTGAGCGGGTCGGCGGGCTACTTAAGTCAGAGGACGTGAGTGGATACGTTTTCGATACCGGCGGTTCACACATAATGTTCAGTAAGAACCCTGAAGTTCTGGCAGAAATGGCTGCCTTGCTTAATGGTGATGTGATCTACCATAGACGCAACACCAAAATATATTACAGGGGCAGGTTCGTTAAGTACCCGTTCGAGAACGGCCTCAAGGATCTCCCGCCGGAGGAAAGGTATGAGTGCTTGAAGGGAGTGCTGGACGCTTATATCGCAAGGCTAACAGGAGAAGCTAGGGAACCGCGCAACTTCCTTGAGTGGATAAAGTACGTGTTCGGGGAAGCGATTGCCTCTAAGTACTTGATACCGTATAATAAGAAGATCTGGAAAACAGACCTAGATGAGATCTCCCTAGACTGGGTTGGGGGACGCGTGCCGAATCCTCCGCTGGACGACGTCATTAAGGCCGCAGTAGGGCTAGACGTGGAGGGGTACAAACACCAGTTAAACTTCTGCTACCCACGCGAGGGCGGCATAGAGGTCTTAGCAAAGTCACTGGCTCGGTTGCTTAGAGTGAACGGCGTTACGGTAAGAGTTAACTCACCAGTAACCTCTGTAGAGCACTTACCGCGCAACGACCTAATTGAGGTGAGTTCAGAGGGATTTACAGTTAGGTGCGAGTGCGTGGTGTATACGGCCCCGCTAAACAGGTCACGCAAGATACTGGAACCCATACTTCATGAGAGGGCGGCACACCTTAACGAGTTAAAGACCGTGTCCCTCGCGGTGATTGGCGTAGGTGTTAGGGGGCCTACGCCGCCCTATCACTGGATATACTTCCCCGACCCCAGCGTTCCATTTCATAGGGTAGGGATACTAAGTAACTACTCACCAGCTAACGCACCTGCAAGTGGGGCGGCACTAATAGCTGAGGTATCGTTCAAGGAAGGCTCCGCGCCGCCTAGAACGCGGGTCGAGCGAGAGGTCCTAGAAGGGCTAGAGAGCGTCGGGCTTCTGAAGCTCAGCAATGTTGAAGTCATTGAGACATGGTTCTGGAGGGATGCATATGTGCTATATGATAATAGGCGCGGGAGTGTGTTAGCTGAAATCCTCCCACTACTTAGAGAGGCAGGAATATTCCCACACGGTCGTTTCGGGTCTTGGGAATACCTTAACATGGATGCCGTCCTACTGAAGTCCAGGAAGCTTGCCGGGGAAATTATCTCGTACCTTAATCATCCGGCCCGACGCCACCACTAGTTTCGGGCGGGCAGCCGCTACGTCGTAAGGGGCTATACTACTTAAGTCATGGTTCAGGACCACTAAATTAGCTCTACAACCGATACGTATGGAGGTATCGCCAAAGGAGGGGTCATGCAGGTACATGCGCACAGCGTCCTCTAGGTTCAGGGCCTCCATGCGCGTGACGTACTGTAGCATTCCTCGGGTGCAAGCACACGAAATACCTAGGTACGGGTTTAGGGGCTCTACGGGGTAGTCGCTACTCCCGTAGAGAGTTAATCCTGAGTCAGTGAGTGTCTTGAAGGCATACAACCACCTTACCCTACTACCTAACCGACTCTCCGCCCACCAATCACCGACTAGGAAATGCGGCTGAACCACAACGTCCTTAACAGTGTTTGAGAGACCCCCAACTATGTCAGGCGGCGTAAGGGAGGCGTGCTCAACCCTCACAGTTCTTCCGGGTTTAACTCGCTTGGCGAACTTGATGACCTCCTCAAGCGCACCGTCACCAATCGCATGGATCGCCAGCTTCAGTCCCATGCCGCGTGAAAGTCTCCACACCTCCTCAAGTAACCTAGAACTCATCAGCAACTTGCCCTTAGTGTCAAAGTCACTGTACTTCTCCCTTAGGTAAGCGGTCCTCCCACCGAGCGAGCCGTCCGCGAATACCTTTACCCCCACCACTAACTCATCTTCCTGCAAGGTAGGGTGACGCCTAGCGTCTTCAAGGCCCACATAAGTAGCTACGTTGACTCCCTCAACATGCTGGATAGCTTCCTTCAGCATGGTTAATGTTTCGCTAGTTACGCTCATGAAGTTTAGGTATAGTACACCGTAGTCCCTGTACGTTCTCAGAAGCCCGATCACTTCCTCCACAGCTTCCTCACGGGAAGGCCTAGGCAGTAGATTCCTAAGCATCGAAACACCGTCCTCGACAACCACGCCCGTGGGCCTACCATCCTCGAATTCCAGGTAATCACGTAGCTTGTCGAGTATGTTAGAGGAATGAGCTAATTTTAGAAGGGCCGTGTTAGCTACCGCAACATGCCCACAGACACGTATGATTAGCGTGGGCACGGGCCCCGCTGCCTGATCTAGGTCCTCGGCCCTAGGCATCCTACGCTCTACGAAGGACTCGTGATCCCAACCCCTACCCACTACGTAAGGTGGGTGGTGCCTAGCGATGAACGATGCTATTCTATTACGCAACTCACCTACACTACGAATTCCTCTAAGGTCAATCCCGCACTTACCCTCGACAAATACATGTGCATGGGACTCATGAAGGGCCGGCAGTACCGTTGCCCCACCAACATCAACCCTCTTAACGCCAGCGAGCATGGATGTTAGTGAATGCTCCCATCCAACCTTCTCTATTATGCCACTGGAATTAATTACTATGGTATCAGCTTCGACACCCCAAGGCCGTGCGTTAACCAGCGCATACATTCGCTGTCAGCCCTCACAAGCATTGCTACTAATCCTTAAAGAGGAGTTATGCCTATGCCAATAGAGGCTTATATCTACATAGTTAAAGCTTTATACGGTACCCGCACTCACAAAGAGGGTGACCCGCAATGAAAGGAGTAAGTACCGTGTATAGAATAGTAGCTGTTACCCTTATGATCGCGATCCTCGCAGCAGTATTTGCAGTGTCGCTTCAAACGCACGCAACTCAGTGGAGGTGGGAGACCGTAACATCCTTGAAGGATCCCGCGGGCGATGATAAGGGCGTGGGGAGCTACGTTTACCCTGAAGCTAGTGAATTCCAGAAAGGTGTGCTCGACCTCACGGGCTTCACAGCTAGGTTTAACAGGGGATACGGCATTCAGTTCGTGGTTAACTTATCTAAGATAGGTGGTAACCCAAGGAACTTTAACACTGGTTTCAGCCTTCAGGAGATCCAAATATATGTTCATGCTAAGGACGGCGTGCCGGGAAGCATAAACACGTATGGACTCAACGTCGTTGTTAGGGGACCCGACGCGTGGCAGTTCGCCGTAATAGCCCCGGCGTACGCATCTCCATGGAACGCCGCGATGGTGCTCATTTACGCTAACGGCACCGTGGTTAAGGATCCCGAAGGCGCTAACATTAGCGTAGAAGGTAACTCAATAGTGATTAACATCCCGATGAAGTATGTGAAGAGCTGGAGTGACAACATGAAGTACTGGAGGTACTTCATCGCAGTAACGCCTTTCGACCCTAAGGAACCTTTCGGCGTCATGCGCCTAAGCACGACGCCAGGTAAGGACGTCGTCGGCGGTGTTAGTCCGCTAATGCTGGGTGCGGGGGTAGCACCGAAAGTCATGGACTTGCTAGCCCCTAACGCGTCCGCGCAGTACTTGATGCTTAAATCGTATGACATCCCGAGCGGATCTCCTGCGGTAGTTGCGGCAGTGCCGTACGCCCAGAGCTACGTACTGCCTCAGCCCGTGAAGACCGCTACATTAACGGTAACGAAAACCCTGTCCACGACAGTAACGCATTATGAGTACAGCACCGTAACGACGACCGTCACTAAGCTACACGAGTACTACGGCTCAATGACGTGGGGATTAATGGGGCTAGTCATCCTACTTGCTATCGTGCTTGCCGTGCTACTGGAGAGGAGTAGAAAGTGAGTGTCCTTTTCCTCACGCGGTTGGGGTTGCCGCAATAATAACGCATTGCTAACTATGTTGTTTCTGTTTATTACTCGCATTAAGTAGTGTATACTTGGTGCGGAGATTATGCTTAGATTCTACCTTCTAGATACAAGCTATGAGGTCATAGGGAAAACGCCTGTAGTGCTTATTTGGGCAATCAAGGATGACGGCATACCAATACTGATCAAGGATGATTCCTTCAGACCGTATTTCTATGCTTTACTTGAGGACAGTGCTAACGCCGAGGAGATTGCTGAGAGGGTTAAGTCCCTCAGCCGGGCTGCCTCACCCATAATTAGCGTGGAGGTGGTTGGCAGAAAGTACTACGGTAAGCCAGTTAAGGCCTTAAAGATAACTACTCAGATTCCTGAGTATGTCCGAACTTACAGAGAGGAGGTTAAGAGCTTAAAGGGCGTGAGGGAGGTTTTGGAGGCGGACATCAGATTTGCCATGAGGTATATTATTGATAAGGATCTTTCCCCCTGTACATGGTACGAGGTTGAGGCTGAGGGTCCATTCAAGGATGAGAAATACAGAGTGAAAGAGGTTTACAGAGTGAGTAACCCGGTATACAAGCCGTTACCGGAGAGGAAGTTCCCACCTCAACTCAAGATACTTGCCTTCGACACTGAGGTTTACAACCCAGCCGGTGCTCCTAGAAGTGATAAGGATCCCGTAATAATAGTTTCACTCATGAACTCTGAAGGCGAGGTTAAGCTACTGACTGCCTCCGAAGGACCTAAAGGGGATCACGAACTCCTTAAGCAGTTCAGGGATTACGTGCTAACATACGATCCGGACATTATCGTTGGTTACAACACTAACGGATTTGACTGGCCCTACCTGCTTGAACGCTCGAAGATCCTGGGCGTGAAGCTTGATGTAGGGAGAGTTAAGAACGCGCCCCCGAGAACGTCCGCATACGGTCACATCTCCGTTCCCGGCAGACTTAATGTTGATCTCTACGACTTTGCCGAGGAACTTTATGAGGTTAAGATAAAGTCACTTGATGAGGTTGCTGATTACTTAGGGGTTATGAAGAAGGATGAAAGAGCTCACGTGCCTTGGTATGAGATCTATAGGTACTGGGACGATCCTAAGAAGAGGGAAACCCTCCTCAAGTACGCACGAGATGACGTGGTATCGACTATGGGTCTCGCCGACAAGTTCTTACCATTCGCCATGCAACTCTCAAGCCTCACTGGCTTGCCCCTAGATCAGGTTGGTGCGGCCTCGGTGGGATTTAGACTTGAGTGGTACTTGATCAGGGCCGCATATAAGTCGAAGGAACTCGTCCCCAACAGGGTTGAGAGACCTTACGAGTCGTATAAGGGCGCCATCGTGCTCGAGCCGATTAAGGGTGTACATGAGAACGTGGCTGTCCTCGATTTCTCGTCAATGTATCCCAACTTAATGATTAAGTACAACATCGGGCCCGACACGTTCGTGACGGGCGAATGCAGCGAAGATGAATGTCATATCATACCAGACCTTGGATACAAGTTCAGGAAGGAACCACCCGGATTCTTCAAGAGCGTCCTTCAAACGCTGCTAACCTTGCGCAAGAAGGTCAAGGAGGAAATGAAGGCATACCCGCCTGATTCACCAGAGTACAGGCTACTTAACGAGAGGCAAAAAGCGCTGAAGGTGCTTGCTAACGCGTCATACGGATACATGGGATGGGTCGGTGCTAGGTGGTACTTCCGGGAGGGGGCTGAGGCCGTGACTGCCTTAGGAAGGGCAACGATTATGCAAGCAATAAGGATAGCTAAGTCGTTAGGACTTAAAGTGATCTACGGAGACACTGACTCGCTCTTCGTGAGTTACGATAAGTCTAAGGTTGAGGAGTTCATAAGGCGTATTGAGGAGGAGCTCGGCTTAGAAATAAAGATCGATAAGGTATATAGGAGGGTATTCTTTACAGAGGCCAAGAAGAGGTACGTAGGCCTCACGGAGGACGGCAGAATAGACATAGTCGGGTTCGAGGCCGTCCGCGGTGACTGGACTGACATAGCGAAGGAAGTCCAGGAGGAGGTGGCTAAGATAGTCCTATCAACTGGAGGGACGAAGGACGCCATAGAGTATGTGAGGAAGGTAATAAAGGAGTTAAGGTCGGGGAAGATACCTATAGAGAAGCTAATAATATGGAAGTCAATCACTAGGAGGCTTGAGGAGTATTCTGTTGACGCGCCACACGTTGCCGCGGCAAGAAGGCTTCAGAAGATGGGGATTAAGGTTGATGTTGGGAGTAAGGTAGGGTACGTGGTAGTTAAGGGTAGTGGAAACATATCGTCGAGAGCCTATCCATACATGATGGTTAAGCCCAGTGACGTTGATGTGGAGTACTACGTAAAACACCAGATACTTCCTGCTGCACTGAGAATACTATCGTATTTCGGAGTGACTGAAAAGCAGCTTGAGGTTGCGGGTAAGGGCATGAGAACACTAATGGATTTCATGAAGAAATAGCCACAGCCAAAAACCACAATTACTTCGTCAGGTCATCAAACGTCAATATTACCGTGCCGGCTGGTTTCTTAGTTATCGTTGCGACCCTAGCCCCTATTATAACCTTCACACCCTTAACGGAGCAGGCGTCCGCAACTCTCTGAGTGACTATCCCATCCATAACGACCGCGTAGACATTCTTGTCCGTCGTAACTAGGTAGTCAACTATGTCCTTAACCGGTATCCTTTCCAGAGGTTCCCACTTATCGTTATACACTATTGCCTCGAGAGTCCCACGTAGCGACTCTATGTCCTTCAGCACCTGAGCAGGTATCTGGAAGGTCTCCATCACTTCAGGTTTCGGCGTGATGGCGGCCTCCGGAAGCGTTACTGCCTTACTTACTTCCTGTGCTTTCTTTGCGGCCTGCATTTGCTGTAGGTACGTCTGCACGGGAACAGCATTCTTCAAGGCCTTCGCTATTTCCTTACCAGTTAGATCCTCGACCTCCCTTCCCGGCGGTGCCCTAGCTATGTAGTCTACCTTAGCGACCCGTAGGAGTTCTTTGAGTATGAGATCCCCGGCATGATCACCGTCTAGAAATGCTATGGTCCTCTTCTTTCTTGACAACTTAATTACTGTGTCGGGGATTTTCCCTTTAGCACCTTCGATGGCGATCGCGTTCTTGTACCCGTACTTAAGCAGGTTGATTACGTCAGCCCTTCCCTCCACTATTATTAGCGTGTCTGACCTATCTACTTCTGGCCCCGCCACAAGTCCTTCCGGCCCGTACTTTATGATGCCCCCGGCCTTCACAGAACTCTCTATTTCATTTAACACTTCACGCACATCGACTGTCTTCTCACGGAACCACTTCTCTAGGATCTCCTTAGCACGCTCAGTAATCTTCTTGATTTTCTCGTACCTCAGATCTACTATGTCCACTACCCGTATCCGTGCGTTGAATGGGCCGACCTTATCGACCATTTCCAGCATTGCCGCGACCAACGCTGTCTCTGCCTTGTCTAGGTTAGAGGGTATCAGTATTTCTCCAAAGGTTTTTCCACCTTGGTGTTTGATATCCACCGATATCCTCCCTATCCTGCCTTTGTCCTGTAGCTCTCTTAGGTCGAAGTCGGGTCCGAAGAGACCCTCTGTCTGCCCAAATATGGCCCCAATTATGTCTGATTTCTCGACCATACCATCTACTTCTATTCGGGCTCTGATCATGTACTTCATGTGAGCATCACCTCTTACGACGATGATTGATGAGTATCCACGATAGTTACACCTCAGAGTAAATAAGCTAATTATGTTTCCTTACTCAGGTTTTTCAACTGTTGCTTAACGCAAATTACATGGGCTCATTACGACACGATTCGGTTATTTAGTGTCAGAAATACTTTACCCCCATTAATTATTAAGGATGATTCAAATTAAGTTATGCAGGGTGTCTTCTTGACTGGGAATGACGTGAGTTATTATGACAGGACGCATGCACGGAGAAAGTGCCGTGAATTATGCGCGGAATACGGCTTCTCGGGAGATGCTTTCAATAATTGTGTTAATGCCTGCTTGAAGGAACTCCTAGGAGAGAAGAATCTTTAACGCGGTTAAAGTTTTAAGGAGTAATACCCTAAATAAGGATAGCGGTGCGTTTTAAATGAAAAAACCTCCGTGCGAGTGGCGGGTTAGGGAATTGATTCCAGTGATAAGGGCCTCCATAGCGAAGATCCTAGTCGAAAAATACGGTTACTCAATATACCAAGCATCTAAGGTAATGGGCGTCACTCCGGCGGCAGTGTCTAACTACCTCACAATGAAAAGATCTAAAGCAAACGTAGTTCGGGAAATCCTCGAGGACGAGGAATCCTCAAAACTACTTAACGAGTTCGTTAGAAGAATCGTTGCTGGAGAACTAGAGGTCGGCGAGGCACTATGTGCCCTCTGCAGGAGGCTAGCAAGTTGCAATGCCGTGAAAAGGATAATGCCTTACAATGAATGATCGTTCCTGTCACTCCCACCATTACCTATAGCGAACACCAAGGTGATTAGGTTATATTGGCAATCCGCATTAAGTCTTAGGTGTCTGGGTGAAGCTCTCCAGCATCGCAAAGGCCATATGCGGTCTGCTAATGGTGCTTGGTGGCCTAATGCTTACGGTGCCTTTCATAGATTATGTTTACCATGAACCAATTAGTGAATATTTCCTGGTTGCCGGGATCCTGCTATTGGGTGTAGGGTCGATACTTAGCCGCATAAAGGCCGAACCTTTAACAACACTTGAAGCCTTGGTTACTGCCGCAATAGCGTGGGTTATCATACCCCTAATATCCGCCGTTGTCCTAGCTCTACAAATAAACATAGACTTCGTGGACGCGCTTTTTGAGTCGGTCAGCGGATTCACCGGCACAGGATTCACTGTTCTGACACCGTCTCACTTGAAGCACTCAATACTCTTTTGGAGGTCATTTATGCAGTGGACAGGGGAGTTAGGATTCGTGGTATTTGCCATGGTGTTAATACCTTATTTCTACAAGATAGCGAGAGCGCTTTATGGCATAGAGCGCCCTGTTAAGCTAGAGACAACGTTTTACAGGACAGCCATTAGGCTAATACTCATTTACTTGTTACTAACGGTTTTAGGGACCGCGGCATACGTGCTGGCAGGGATGCCTTTCTTCGAGGCGTTAAACCATGTGATGACGACCGTGGCTACAGGAGGGATGTCCACATACGACAACGGCTATAACACGATTTACGCTTACGCACCCGCAACCTACTGGCCTTTCATGATATTCATGGTTCTAGGCGGGATGAATTTCATAGACTTACACTCCATGTTCAGCGGAAAGATAAAGAGATTAATCACCTCTGAAGAGTTTCGATATTACATCGGTTCGCTGATATTCATATCGCTCCTCGTTTCGCTCTCTTATCATTACGTTGAGGGAATAAAGAGTTGGGTCGACGCATTCAAAATAGGGTTCTTTAATACGGTCTCGGGAATGACGACCACGGGCTTCAACATAGGGTCCCTAGCTAATCTAAAGGACGTCACGAAAGCACTAATAACAGTCGGCATGTTCATAGGAGGCATGACATTCTCGACCGCAGGTGGAATTAAGAGTTTAAGGTTGATGCTGTTTATGAAAAAGTTAAAGCATTATGTTCAATCGATGATCTCACCATCCTCAATAGTGAGGGCGATATCAGCACACGGAAGAAGCGTCAGCGATACCGACATAGCGGCAGCTTTACTCTTCATAATAGTCCATGGCATCGTGGTTGTCTCGTCAGCCTTAGCAATATCAGCATACGGATACTCATTCACTGATGCATTATTCGAGACTACTTCAGCGGCAAGTTGTGTAGGGCTGAGTGTTAATGTGGTTTCAAGCACAGCACCAACAGGTGTTAAGCTGATAATAACGGCAGTTATGTTGATGGGCAGGATAGAATACCTTAACGTGTTCCTATTACTGGCGCTAATCTTTGGGAGAAGAACCATAGCTCTTACACGCCAGTAACCTCGCATGCCTCGGCAAAGCATTATTAATTCAGGGGCATTATAATCAGCTTAGGGAGAGCAGTTGAGAATCTTGGTAATAGGGGGAGGGGGAGTAACTGAGGAGCTATTACGGGTTATTAACCTGAAACGCAACCAAGTAATAGTTATCGAAAAAAGCCCGGAGCGGTGTTCATCATTAAGTAGCCGATATGACGTGTTGGTGATTAATAAGGATGCGACCGACGTCTCCGTATACACGTCCGATATCTCCATGAGTGAATTCGACGCCGTCCTCGCACTCACCGATAAGGATGAGGTCAATATCTTCGCGTTGACCGTTGCGAAGCTTTACAAGATACCCTTCCGCCTAGCAAGGGTTAAAAACCCCAAAGTTGCTGAGCTAATCACACAGTTGGATCTTGGAGTGTCCATAACACTGCCCTCCGTAATAGCAGATGTTGTCAGGTCCTACCTAGAGGCACTTAACGAGCCGAAAAGGCTTGCGTCATTCAAGGATTTCCATTTATTTATGTTAACCCTCTCCGAAACCGATAAAGTCGTAAATAAGAGAATCAAGGACCTAGACCTTCCTGAGGACGTTGACATATTACTGATTTTCGATGGGACCGGCTTTAAGGTTCCTCATAAGGATGATGTCTTGCTTAATGGGTACCAGCTCTTAGTTATATCCCGCGGCAGTGACGTAGTTAAGGTTTTCAAGGGTTAGGGGGTTGCTTAAATGCCTGAATTATTTAATTTAACGAGCTGGTCGGCAAACTCCTCAGCATTCGAGGAGTGGATAATATATATCTTCATATTCATTGCAGTAGTGCTACTAATACGCTATCTAATATCGTGGTTTGTCTCAACACTACGTCAGAGAGGCATAATCTCTGCCAGCACGAAATCCATGCTCATAAGGATACTAGACTTAATAGTGATAATCGTCGTTATATTAGGCGTCGTGGAATCGCTGACAGCTTCACTGACACCCTATATCGTCGTTATAGCTTTAGGTATAATGCTGTTCATCCTATTCTACTACGAGATAAGGGAATTCACAGCATTCATAACAATCCAGCTCCAGAAGTACGCGCGGGGGACGTGGATAGAGGTGTACTTGCCTGGACAGATAAGGCCCATTAGGGGGAGAATAATTGACATTGAGCCCTTCAACTCGGTCCTTGAAGACCTTTACGGAAGTAGGGTGTACTTAGCTAATTCGGTACTTGTTAATGCCTTGATAAGAGAGTACACACCATGCGTTACGATGAGAATAAGCATAGATCAGCCTCAGAGCATAACGTTAGACGATATGCTGAGCGTCATAAAGGATGCAATAAGAGGCACACCCTTTAGAATGGATGAAACCAGAACACCCATAAACTCCATCGGAGGGAATCGCTTGACGTTCACGTTGAGGTTAATACCGCTATCAACGCCGGTGAGGTCGACTGACCTCTATAAACTCATGCGCAGAATCAGTAACGTCCTATCCAACTATAATCCCTACATTGAGATAATCGAGAAGTAATCAGCTCAACGGAAACGTTATCCTTCACTACCCTGACCTTGACCCCTGAATAATGCCCTGTAGAACAGGTAAGCGCCGTATGTCACTTTTAAGAGGAACTTCATGTTAGACTCAACGCCACCCTCTCTAAGTCCCTGTGAGTCCTCACTGCCTCTCTGAAAGGTCGTGAGGGAAGGTACTCTTACTCCCATGGCTCTAGCTATTTCCTCAATGTCAATGAATTCCTCTCCCGTGGCTTCCTTGAGCTTCTCGAAGGGATTGATTATGCGTTCACCCCTCATTAACTCATCAAGCAGTAACGAAGCCGTCCTTCCGAATGCGTACTCCTCTAGCTTAGTCGTGGTGACTATTAGGGCGTCCTCATCAATAACTTTCTCCATTATGTTCACTAACCATTCACGCACAGTTCTAGGTATGCCCGCTTCCTTTATTGTAGTGACGTCAACGTTCTCCCCGTCAAATACCCCAACCACAAACCCGTCCTTCCCTACGGGAATTACCTCAACCGCGTATATGTTGAGTTTTCTTGAAGGCTTAGGCACCCAGGTACATACTCCCCTCATGAGGGCTGGTTCTACCCCGCTTACTCTACGTATTAGGGAGGCACAAAGCCTCACAACGTCATGCCATTTTAGAGAATTAGTTAGTAGGTAATCCCTAGCTGTTGGGTCAAGCATCCCTATTAATTGCACCCATATTTCTGGGGGTTTGATATGACCTAGCTCGTTAATGAGGTGCTGCCAGTCTATGGTGCTGAGTATTCCTGAGGATTCTGGTTCCCACATTGCCACGGTGGGTGCTCCAGCAATGGGTTTGAATACGGCAATGCGTAACTCGCGGAACGATATCCTGTATTCGGGGTGAATTCTTAAGATTAGCCTCAGTGCAGCAGCGGCCAGTTTTAGCTTATCAATATCGGTGTCTGGGTCCAGTTGCTTCACGATGCCGTACGTTAAGTCAGTGTAGTTTCCTGCCACATCGGAATTTATTTCTAGGATAGCTTTCTCGAATAATTGTAGTATGGTTTTTCCGGCCTTGACTACCTTATACCTGTTCCGTGACTCAATAGTCCAGAGAACCCTAAGCGGTATTTCCCTCAGTATCCCAAAACCTTCGCTTGGAATATGGAGCGCGACTTCAACATAGGAGGTTAGCCTGCCCGTGAGGATATCCATACGCAGATCTGACTTCTCATTCCACTTTGCCTTTATTGACTCGTAATGCGGCAAGGCTTCAGAAAGCCAGGGTGGTGGGTTACGTAAAGCACTGTCTATGGGTTCCTCTATAATACGATCGAAGCCTGACTTCACCACGAAGGAGTTCTCGGAATGGTCTATCATACCTACTTGGTATCTTTCAACTAAGTCCCTCCGCGACGATTGCTCTAACTCTACGTACTCGCTATCTCTTTTTACGAATCTTCGAATGCCGTAAGGTGGGCCGAACTCGTAGAAGTTTAGGTACCTCCATATCTTAACAGCCTTTTCGTTGGGGTAAGGCCTGCCGCTAACCCAGTCAAGTAATTTTAACTCACTGAGTAGCTCGATGTCATCATGATTTAAGCCGATGTCGGAGAAGAGCTTGTAGAGTGAAATAAATAACCTGGCGTACTTGTTCCCATCAATAACGTAAACTTTCTCCAACGATAGGTCCTCAAAAGATCGAATGCCCTCCTTACCCAGCGCTAGGATCTCCCGATCCCACGGGCTCACGGGTATTATGATCGTTTCAGTCTCACCAATCTCCCTACGTCTCCCCTTCCTTCCTTCTCTCTGCCAGTACTCTCGGGTCTCCACTGGTAATCCGTAGTGAACTATCCTCCCTATTGTGGGAAGGTCAATCCCCTGCAGTAGCGTCCTCACTGTTACGATAACCTTAACTTTAGGTGGTGTGTGCGCCGCGTTCTTTTCTATCTCTGCTCTGACGTCCTTTGGGACCAGGTGGTGGTGAGGCTGAATTAGAGGCTGTAGGTTGGGAGGGAGTAGTGACCTTACCCGCTTTACTAGCTTGTCAACTACGCGGATGCTCGGGGCAAAAACAACTGTGACTACATCGTCCCGCAGGTACTCACTCAGTATTTCTGCGGGGTCGAAGTACGGTACGCTCACGTTGATGCCGCAGCGGCGAGCCTCCTTAACTAGGATGTGCGCGTTTCTGTGAAAGAGCTCAGGGTTCTCAAGCCATTCACGGTACCGCTTGAAGAAGTATGTGCCTCTAGTTAGTCTCAGTAGCTTCTCCCTTAATTTCTCGAGGTCCTTGCCTAGAATCACGTACACGCAGTTCCTTAATCTGAAGGGCTTCCCGTGAATTATCCTTGTTGCCCTACCTGTGATCCCCTCCAGTATGGCTGCGAACTCCTTAGGATTTCCGAGCGTGGCGGTTAGGACAACCACCTGAGGAGGGATTTTACTTGTGCGTAGAAACTTAGTGATGACTTCAATCATCGCTACTATCAATGACGCACCATGCGATCCGTAAAAGTCTAACTCGTCAACGACTATGACGTCAGCAACACCCACAAACTCAGCAAGTATTGATGACTGTGGATCCACTGCCGCCCTCTTCAAATCGTTCATTAGGAATGCCGGGTTCGTTATCACTATTAGTGCCGCCCTAACACGCCTCCTAATATTGTCCCTGCCTAAGTGCTTACACGCTGGAGCGTCAACGATAACGACACGATGGGATGCGCCAATAGCGCTGTAGTACTCCTTGATCCTCAGTATCTGGTCTCGTGATAACGCCAGTGTTGGATAGACAGCAAGCACCTTTTTTCCTGTTGCTAACGCATGTATTACCCATGCCTCCGTCTTCCCAGAGCCTGTACCTGATATTAGAACTACGTTCTCACCTTCCTCAAGGATTCTCAACGCCTCTAGTTGATGCATGTAAAGACTTTGGTTAGATAGGGACCTACACTTTGGTCCACCACTGCGGAGTTCCGGTAAGATATCAGAGAACTTTACCTCGCTTCTCTCAGGTTCCGAGCCTTCCTCACAGTATGTCTCCACGTTCAAACCATGTTTCTCCACTATGCTATGCGTCGAGATCCTCAACGTAATTATTCCGACACATTACTTAATCCAAAAGGTTTTTAGGTTATAGCTGGTTCAAGGACGTAATCTAGTAATTAACCTCATTTACTATGCGGTACGGATATTCCCCTAATCTAGAAATAGAAGTTATTTACTAGGGGTATTTCCGTAAACATTTTTAACTAAAAACCAGTTATTAATAGTAAGAAAAATTCAGGTGAAAATTTTGAAGGCCTATAAGTATGTAGGGAAGCCCATCCCCCGACAAGACGTGTCTAAGGTATTTGGTGACGCGATTTACGCTTATGACGTGAAGCTGCCGGGCATGCTGTACGCCAAGCTTGTGGGATCGACTTACGCGCACGCAAGGATAAAGAAGATAGATTACTCGAAGGCACTGAAAGTGCCGGGAGTTATTAGGGTCTTCACAGGAGAGGACTTCCCATTTAAGGTAGGTATATATGCGGCAGATAGGGACGTCCTAGCACGTGGGAAGGTACTCTACTATGGACACCCTGTCGCTGGTGTTGTTGCTGAGACTCCTGAGGCCGCGGAGGAGGCTGCGGAACTCATTGAGGTTGAGTACGAACCCTTAGAGCCTGTTCTTACAATAGAGGATGCCCTGCGTCCAGACGCACCCTTAATCCATGAGCACATGGAGGAATACAAGCACGCGTCCTTCATATACCCAAAGCCAGGAACTAACATCGCTAATTATCTGAAATTACGTAAGGGCGACATCAAGAAGGGGTTTGAGGAAGCAGATGTCGTGGTTGAGGGTGAGTATAGAGAGCCCCTAATAAGTCACGCATACATGGAGAACTGGGTAGGGATTGCCCGAGTAATGAGTGACGGTACCGTAGAGGTATGGTCATCACATCAATCACCCTTCGCAGTGCGACACCTTCTCGCTGCGTCCCTAGGACTACCTACCGGTAAGGTCATAGTGCACCATACATTCATCGGCGGAGGTTTCGGCGGCAAAGCAGGCCTCCTGCTAGAACACATACCAGTACTCTTCTCCATGAAGCTTGGTGGCAGGCCCGTGAGGCTGGAGCTGAATAGGGAGGAGAACTTCCTCTTCATGGCGCAGAGGGCTGGGTACTTATTCAAGATGAAGACCGGTGCCACCAAGGATGGGAGGCTCGTGGCACACTATGGCGAGTACTACCTAGACGCTGGAGCCTACGCAGACTACACAGTCAACATAGGGAGGTCCGTGGGCTTCGTCCCAACGGGACCCTATGAGGTGCCAAACATTCATGTGGACTCAATAACAGTGTACACTAACAAGGTACCGACAACCGCTTTCCGTGGTTTCGGAATGCAGGAGATGCACTTCGCGTTCGAGCAACAAATGGATCAGCTCGCTGAGAAGCTCGGCATGGACCCACTCGAATTTAGGCTCAAGAACGCAATAGTTCCCGGTAAGTCATACTTACCAACCCAAGTACGTGTTAGGGAAGATGCCGGAGACCCGGTAGGCACGATGAAACGGGCTGCGGAACTGATAGGCTGGGGGAAGAAGCCAGAAAAACCCGATGAGCCATGGAAGTTCCGCGGGATAGGAATAGCGTCCTTCTGGAAAGGGCCGGTACAGCCACCTAATGCCGCATCGTCAGCCATAGTTAAGGTTAATGAGGATGGCTCCGTTGACGTTCTAGTAGGTACTGGCGAGATGGGTCAAGGTACTATCAACGCGTTGGCCCAGATAACTGCGGAGGAACTAGGGATACCGATAGAGAAGGTTAGGGTCGCCCCAATAAGGTCAACAGACTCGGTTGCCTATACATGGCAGACTGTAGGATCACGAGGACTATTCTCGGAGGGTCAAGCACTAATGCGTGCACTCGACGACCTCAAGAACCAGATGAAGGAGATCGCGGCCAGGGTATTCAACGTGTTCAAGGATGAAATTGAGATCAAAGACGGGAAGGCATGCGTTAAAGGCAAACCATGGGAATGCATATCATTAGCCGAGATGGCGCTAGGATATACGCTACCCAACGGCAACGCCATACATGGCCCGCTGATAGGGCGCGGTTCTCACGTACCTTCCCAAACAACGTACCTTGACCCAGAAACCGGGAAGGGCGAGCCGAAGCCCTTCATGACCTTTGGCACGAGCGCCGTGGAGGTTGAGGTAGACCTGCTGAACATGCGCGTTAGGGTGCTTAGGGCGGTCACCGTGCTTGATACCCCAGTAATTAATCCGGGCCTCGCCCTAGGACAGGCATACGGAGGTGCTGTGATGGGCATAAGTATAGCACTTAACGAAGAACTGAAACTCACTAAGGACGGTCGCCTGCTGAACCCGAACTTCACGGACTATAAGGTAGCTAGGGCAGGCGACATCCCCATAGAGATGGTTGCGGAGTTCCTAGGCGTTGGGCAGAAGAACGCCCCGTACGGAGCCAAGGGGGTGGGTGAGTTAACAATGATTGCGTGGCCCGCGGCGATAGCTAACGCTATATACAACGCGATCGGCGTGAGGATTAAGAAGCTTCCGATAACGCCTGATAACCTGCTGGAGGCCATTAAGGAGCAGAGGCCAGAGCTACTCAAAGAACTTGACAAGTACCTCCTAGGGGGTGAGTGAGCGATGAAGACCGTGCTCGCTTTCCGCACGATCCTCCCCACATTCACGTACCATAGACCATCATCGCTCGCGGAGCTACTGGAACTTAAGGCCAAGTTAGGAAGGAATGCCGCAATACTTGCCGGCGGGACAGACCTGCTCGTTGACATGAAGATGGGCGTTAAGAGACCTCCCCACGTGGTGGACATTAAAGGTATCAAGGAACTACACGTACTTGAGTATAAGGAGGGTTCAGGGCTGATAATCGGCCCGACAGTAACGCTCAGAGAACTCGAAACAAACAGCCTCTTAAAGAAAAAGTACCCCGTGCTCTGGGACGCAGTACGTAAAATCGCTGACGTTGCCTTAAGGGAGCGAGCAACACTTGCAGGCAACATTGCTAACGCATCACCAGCTGCGGACTCAGCGCCAGCCTTGCTAGTCTACGACGCGAAAGTAGAGCTCACCTCAGTTAACGGGAGTAGGTTAGTACCCCTAAGGGAGTTCTTCACAGGAGTTAAGAAGACCGTGATGAAGGAGGACGAAGTCATAACGAAGATAATAGTTCCTGAACCTCCTGCAGGGGCTAAGGGAGAGTACTTCAAGGCCGTTAGGTCGGCCGAGGACCTAGCGTTGGTAGGCATAGCTGCGCTCGTGGCTAACCCGAATAACCCTGCTGAGCGTGTGGTTAGATTAGCCTACGCTTCAGTGGCGCCAACACCAGTCTATGTGAAGGAGGTCGAGGAACTATTCAAGAGAGATGAGCCGCTTACTAAGCTAATTAAGGAGGCCGTGAACATCGTGCTAAGTAAGGTCAGCCCAATAAGTGACGTGAGAGCCACGAGGGAATACAGGCTTCACCTCGTGAAGTACGTGACGGCTTACTTACTCAGGAAGTTATTGGGGGTGAAGTAAAGATGGCTGAAACCATAACAATTAGGTTAAAGGTAAATGGTGTTGAGAAGGAAGTTGCCGTTAGGCCTAATGAGAGGTTACTTGATGTCCTAAGGGAGAAGTTCTACATAAACAGCGTTAAGGCAGGGTGCTTGAGGGGAGAATGCGGTATCTGCACGGTAATAATGAATGGGAAGCTCGTTAAGTCGTGCCTAGTCCTGGCCCCCGAGGCTGACGGTGCTGAAATCCTCACTGTAGAGGGCCTATCAAAGCCCGGTAAGCCCTCAGTGGTACAGAGGGCATTCATAGAGAAATTCGGATTTCAGTGTGGGTTCTGTACCCCAGCATTCATAATGGCTGCGCACTGGATTGTTGAGAACATGCCTGACGCTTCTGAGGAGGAGATCAAAGAAATACTTAACAGCGTGATCTGCAGGTGCACCGGCTACAAGCAGATAATAGAGGCTATAAAGTACGCCATAGAGCTTAAGAAGCAGGCATGAGTTACTTTTTAGTTTTGCACCACAACGTAACTAGTTACTTAACTTTTCCATACGTACTTCCTACTAATCATGTAGTTCAGTATGAACCCCATGATTATACCCAGCAGTTGCGCTAGAATCGAGTTATGCACCACGAATTCATACGTCCCTATCGAGACACTTATCTGCGTTAGGATCCCGGCCGCGCTTGATCCGTGGAACTTCACTAGGCGTGATACCCAACTACCTTTCCTCGCAGTCTTGAAGGTCCAAAGGTCATTTAGTGTAAAGTTGTTCAGTACTGAGACCTCAATCGCTATGGGGGCAGCGATTACGTGTGGTATGCCTAGCAAGTACCTCTCCACGTACAGAACAGCTAGGTTCACTATAGTCCCTATGCCCCCAACGATAGCGAACTTTAGGTATGAGGGGGAGAGGGTCAGTACGTGAACGACGTAGTTGATTATCTCTTTCATACCTAGTTTGGATTGTCCCTTAAAGCGCTGGCCGAACTTAAAGGGAACCTCACAGACACTCCTGTAGCGCCCCTTGACTAGGATCTCCAGCAGTATTTTGAAGCCCTTGGGATCCAGCCCATTGGATCTTTCCAGGACATCACGCTTGAATAGGAAGAAACCAGACATGGGGTCCTTCACGTTTCGGCTTTGGGGTAGGAGTATGCGGGCTATTAGCGTTGCGCCTTTCGATATTAATTTTCGAAGTACCGACCATTCTCCTACTGATCCTCCCTTAACGTATCTGGATGCTATCACTACGTCGCATCCGTCCATGGCAGCCCTCACTAACTTCGGGATAACCTCCGGTGGGTGTTGGAGGTCTGCATCCATAACGACTACTAAGTCGCCTTTAGACACCTTGAATCCGTCGAGAACTGCGGAGGAGAGACCTAATTTACCGGGCCTCCTCACCACCTTTATGGGATATTCGGAACTGAGGCTCTCTGCAACATCAGCTGTTCCATCAGGTGAATTATCATCGACTATTATTACCTCATACTCTAGACCTTCCTTCCTTAACGAGGTGTCGATACGCTTAATCAGCTCCTCGATATTTTCTCTCTCATTGTAGGTAGGCACTATTATGCTTATCAGCCACACCACCCCGGGTCATTAGGTGCACTAATTGCTTCCTACTGAAAGCACCGCATCCACTCTAAAACTTTCTTGCTTAATGTATAGAGTTCCTTCCTAGAAAACCATGGTATTCTTGACCTAGCTATTCTCAGGAAGGAGGCTGCCGTTCCCGCCGCGACCGCGTATCTAAGTTCATGGTTATTCAGGTGTAAGGCAACAATGCTTGAGAAGACATCTCCCGCACCTATGTCATCTCCATATGCATGGTCAAGTGCATTAGCTATGCATAAACGCCCATCAGGATACGCAACATAAATGGGTCCCTCACCCATGGTCTGTACTGCACGGGCTTTGCCACCCTCAATACACCTAACTAAGGCCGGACCCCTGCACTCCGGCGGGAACTCCGAAATCTCACCTCTTATCACAATGTCTTCGTTGCGTAATCTTCGAATTACCTCACGACTCAAATTATGGTCGATCCACACCCGTCCCTCAGGGTCAAACATGCGTACCAAACCCTGAATATCAACTATTACGTGCGGTACGTGCTTAGCAATCAGTATCACATCGTCAACAGTAATTTCCTGAGCTACTGGCGAGATTAGCGCTGATTTGACACCGTCTAAGGCACCGTTATCGATGACCTCACTTATTAGATCTGAGAAGGCTTTAATTTCGCTACGTAGTCTCAGATCCCTCTCACCGCTCTCCCCAGGTAGCGTTATTTCGTATATAATATCGAATTCAGGGTTTGGCGTTATTATAACGTGGTGTCCCCGTTTACCGCACACCCTCCTTAAGAACGACGAATTAGTCAGTACTACTGCTTCGACGTCAATATGTGATAGGGCTGTTAATGCGTAGTAAGCTGAGCCACCTATCCTTAACTTACCGTTCACATAATCTTTCGTCGTCCCAGCAACCAATAATACCTTTTCCTCCTCCATCCTCTCACCCCCGAACCTTGCGCATAACGGCTTCATAGAGGCGGAGAAGTAACTTCTTACGATCCTCCATGAGAACCACGTCACTGTACCCTTGCGCAACTATGTTGTGCGCGAAGGGTGATGGTGCATCGTAACTTCTGAATATAGTGACCCTTACCTCTCCCTCCTCTATCCACTGAAGTACCTTCTCAGCGTCACTTACGTTCATATGGTCTTCCATCACCTCCCTGTATGCTTCCTCTAATAATGGGAACCCGGGGATTTTCTCTACGATACGTAAGAGAGTCTCGGAATTGAGTTGTCTTCTGTTAATATTGGTCTCTACGCCCTTATAGTTTTTCAGTATCGCAAAGGATCTTTCCGCAACGTGCCTGAACCTCCTCTTAAGTATCTCGCTTCTCCGTAAGGCTTTCCTCAGTATTAGTCGTAAGTTAGAGCTCCGCACACTATTCAGTAAGTCCCTCACATCATTCTCAGTTACGTGTGCATAACTCGGAGCAGTTAACATGAAGCCATTGTCAGTTACGGTTACCCTTACGCTGGCTTCGACGATTCTACTCAATACTGCGGCGTAGGCTCTAGATAGCGCCGCATTAACCCTTCTTCCGAAGAGGTAGTGAAAGATTACGTCGGTGCCGTTTACCTGCGGGTCTTCCCATATCTCAATCGCTAACTCCTTATTCGTCGGCACTATCCCTCCAGTGTACTTCATTTGTTCCCATACGTAACTTACTATCTGGGCTGCGGCATGTTTTGTTAGCTTATATTGCTTTGAGATAATGTTTACTGCTTCCTCGTAACCTAGCCTAGTGATTAGGTCCTTTACGTATCCTCGGAACTTCCCCACTTCTAGGGCTGAATCGAAGGAGAGTGGGAGCATTTCGGAGAACCAGCTCGGTACTGTGGGTCTCTGATTATCGGCTCGCTTCACTATTATTTTCATTCCCTCCGATCTCACGTATTGATACGTTCTCCCTCCAAGCACGAAAATATCTCCGGGCTCTAGGTACTCGACAAATCCCTCATCCAGGTTCCCAACGTACCGACGACCGTCTAGGAGCACCTTTATTTTGGCTTCGTCCGGTATCGCGCCTGAGTTCAAATAATATATCATCCTGGCCGACTTCTTCCTGCCGAAAACACCCTCAAGCTCATCCAACCATATCTTAGAGTAGACGGCGAGTCCTGTGAATGAAGCCTCATACCTGCCTGCGAGGAACCTTAGTACGCGCATGAACTCATCGAACGTTAAGTTCCTGAAATTAAACGATCTCCTCACGACACGGTAGGCGTCTCTTATGCTCCATTTTTTCTCGAGCGACATACCCACTAAGTGTTGAGCTAGCATGTCAAGCGGCTTCTCAGGGATTCTTATTCTGTCTAGCTTCCTCTCCATTGCTAGCCTAGCTAGCACTGTGTCCTCTATTAGGTCGTCCCTATCCACCGCTATCACGTAGCCCTTACTTACGTCGCTTACGTTGTGACCCGATCTCCCCACGCGTTGAATTAGTCGGGTGACGCTTTTAGGGCTACTAAGTAGCACAACGGCATCTATGTAACCTATGTCGATACCGAGTTCAAGGCTTGATGAACAGACTACCGCCTTCAGCTCGCCCCTCTTGAGCCTATCCTCAACCTCGAGTCTGACGTCCCTACTTAATGAGCTGTGATGCGCCTCTATGTCATCCGCGTTAGCAACGCCCTCACTACTTAGCACCTTCTTTAACTTGTAGACTACCCTCTCCGTGGCGCTCCGTGTATTCGTGAATATTAGCGTCGTTCTGTGTTTGCTAATTATCTTTTTGAGTAGGTCGTATATGGCCTCGTTTATCTCCGCTGCTGATGCTCTCACGATATCTATCTTAGGACATAGCACCTTTATTCTTAAGGGCTTTAAGAATCTCGCATCGATGACTGTGCAGTCCCTAGGCTTTCCATCGTCCCTATAACCTACGAGGAACTGCGCAACAACCTCAAGAGGCGATATAGTTGCGCTTAAACCTATCCTCTGTATCCTACTCCCGACCAACTCCTCAAGTCTTTCTAGGCTCAAGCTTAAGTGCGCGCCTCTCTTGTTGGACGCTAGCTCATGGATCTCATCTACTATTACCCACCTAACGCTTCTGAGTTTCTCCCTGAACTTGGGGGCCGTTATTATTATTGCTAGTGATTCAGGCGTGGTTATAAGTACGTGGGGAGGGTGACGCAACATCCTTTGCCGCTCAGAAGGCGTAGTGTCACTTGTCCTAACGCCCACGCTTATTTCAGGTAACTCTATCCCTAGCTCCTTCGCCTTCTCACGGATCCCCAGTATTGGCGGTATTAGGTTCTTCCTCATGTCATTGTTCAGCGCCCTCAGGGGAGAAACATAGAGAACATACACCTTCTCCTCAAGCTTCCCCTGCTCACCCAGTCGATACAGTTCATCGATTAACGCGAGGAAAGCTGCAAGCGTCTTTCCCGTGCCAGTAGGTGATGATATTAATACATTCTCGCCCTTCTTAATCCTAGGTATCGCCATCAGCTGTGCCGGTGTGAACCTGCCATACCTTTCCCTAAACCATTCAATAGTGTACCTAGTCAAGTACTTCTCCATCCTGACGGCCCCTGCCCTCCGAATCACCCGTAGCAATCGGCATCACCTTCTCCATTAGCCATTACTACGTTTATGTTCCTGAATCCCGAGCCCCAGAGCTACGTATGTTTTCCCTCCCGAACTTATCTCCGTTTCCAAGGCGTAACTCTATAATAGGGAGAGGAAATCTATACGTTAGGGCTCATAGTTGAAGGCGGAAGCAACCATAGTACTAATCGTGTTCGTACTTGCCGTACTTTA
>CAYNPH010000102.1:0-3604 GCA_964399035.1 uncultured Desulfurococcaceae archaeon | reverse complement strand
CATTCTACAAGAACACCGCCTACAAGATGGCCAGAATGTGGACGTGGATGTGGCTCGACTACTGCGACCTGTTAATGTACTACTGGTACGGCGTAATACTGCCTCCCATATCGCCCTATGACCTCCTAACAACGTACATGCAGGGCAAATCCTACAGCATATACGTACCTGATATACCGAGAGGAGGTATAAAGTACTTCACATTCAATATAGAGAACCCAACTGCCTCGCCAGCGATAGTAAAGGCAAGCGTCGTTAGGCCCGTTAAGATCAGTAGCAGGAATTACTACCTGAGATTCACGCTGACTCAAGACGAGTCGTGGACGTACAAGTACATAACAATCACTCCGTCAGAGATACCCAAGAATACAGAGTACTTAACAGCGGATGTTGTACTACCTTACCAGGTATTTGACGGAGACAACGACTACTACGCAGACTACTACGTAGGAATAATAGCATATGTATGGATAGATGACTACAACCATAACGGTGTTCCCGACGTTGATGAGAGAGTTGTTGTAAACTTCGGGTACTCACTGTCGAACCACAACCTAGTGCAGGTTAAGCTACCGCTTCAACTCCTAGAGCAGTACGGACCAAACGCCAAGCTATTGCTCAGGGTGTTCATAAGTAGGGGTGATGACTACTCACCAGCACGCAGCACTCTAAGAAACCAGTATGTAAGAGTCACGGTAACATACTATGGATTCAAGCCTGACTACTGGGTCAGGTTGTACACTAAGTATCCTGGAGGACGCATAATAGTTAAGGCAGGCTCGACGGTGACGGTGAAAGGGAGAATAAGGCCGCCCGTATATGCGGCACCAACGGCTTACCAAGACTACATTAAGCTAGATGTAACATTTGCTGATGGCACAACAACCACGTACTACGTACCCTTAAGCTACACAGTGTACTTGACTCTAAGAGCTGGCTGGGCACGCCTAGTAAATAGCGGGGCTGGAGCAACGCTAGTGCCGTACTCATGGGGCTTCCTGAAAGGCGACAACGCCTGGGACTGGAGGTATGAGTCTGGTGATTGGAGAGTCTTCTACGTGAACGTGGCTGACCCCAAAGTGTGGATGTTGCAACTACAAGTTCAATGGTACAATAAGTATACATCCCTAATAACGTACACGCTAGGTCCCGACGGTCAGTTCGCAGGAGTGTACTACGGGACTGGTGCATCCTTCCACTATTACTTAGGTAGCGGTAGGTTCCTATGGATGGATACCGGCAGGTACAAGACAGCCAACACCATGTCGGTAATTACGTTCCCGCTAACAACCTACCGTGACGCACAGTACCCCACCCCGAAGCCGAACGTAGGGATTTACACAATCCTAGTAAGGACTGCTCTCTTTGGAGGAAGTAGCTCAACGGAGGGATTCAGACTGTATGTGAGGGCTATACCAGGATTTAAGAAGTTGCCGGATAGCGTAATGGCGACGGAAGGGCAACTAACAACGTACGTAAGGTTGCCTTACTGGGCGTCCTCAATAAACTTCATGTTCAGTCAGGCGTCTCTACCGTTCTTCTCATCGCAGGGGCTATGTAGTTACAGTACGCTGAGCGTGACACCTACGAGCTACAGTAATCCATCCATGATATATAGGTACACGCTAAAGTGGGGTGGACTAAGCTGTGCGCTGGACTTCTCGAAGCCCAGAGTAGACCTGATAGTGTTCTACGACACCATGATGCCGTACTATACAGTATACTACAAGTACTACAACAGCTACTATGCACTCACGGATGAGTACGTGTTCCAGGACTGGATGATAACAGGATCGGCATACTACGGAGGCTAAAACTAGAACTTTTTCTCCTCCATCCCTGTACCCTTGACTTGACTTCGACTTTAATATTCCCGAGACTTAAATGATATGTGGTGCTTCGTAATGCCTACCACCGAGAAATGTGAGGTTTTTCTCAAAGTGACCGGGTCAGTACCGCAGGTAGAGGAAATAGCACGTAATAGAAAGTACATAGATGGAATAGCCTTTGACGAAGAGAACAGCGACGTCATAGGTAAGTCGCTGGATATTGTTAGGAGAGTATTCACGGATGGATGTAAGATCCTACTAGTGGGACTAGGGAATGTGTTCGGAGAAATCCTAGAAAAGGTAGACATAAATCAATTCGAGGTGCTCCTGGCATTTAATGAACCTGAGGAATTAAAGACCTTCAAGACCGAACATGGTGACTTAAAAGATATTAGCGTAGGGATATACCTAACTAAGCCCGTAACAAGCCCAACGCAATACGCGAGGTTAGGTGCAGAGTTTATACTTATTCCGCCAGCATTGATTAGAGGGCGCTTAATCAGAGAGGCGAGGGCACGTAAAATCCGCATAATTGCATACCAAGTAAACGATATAGCAACTTATGTTAAGCTAGTTGAGTCAGGAGTGGATGGGGTAGTAACAACAGTTCCGACAATTAAAAGGGACGCTAGGAAGCTAATTAAGACGTAAAAGGCATCAGCTACCCCTAATGCTCATCACCTGTCAGGGGGCATGACTCTCATCAATTTTTAACTCTACTTGATGTTTCTTGAGGTCGCTAAAATTGTTTCTGTATGCTAGTCAGGACTCAGTGTTTTTAGCAGGGTGTGCATTAGTTCGTTATCGTCAATTTGTGTTAGTTTTATGAGGTTGCTTAAGGGGATTATGAAGTACAGTTCCTCTCCAACTAGGATGTAGTCCCACCCGAGTTTCTGTATCCACGAATCCTCACTACATTTAGTTAAAGTACTTACCACTTCCTCTATCTTAGCGAAGCCCGAGGATGGATCGTGACAGCGCATGAACGCCCTTAGTGAGACCTTCACTTTATCTTGACCTGTTAATGAAGCTATCTTGATGGTACGTAGCGCGTTTGTCCGTAGATAGCAGGATAACGCGCTAATGAAGGCCAGTGCCGCTTTTTTACATAATTCACTACTCATATCTTACTACCCGTGATTAGAGCGTACAGAAAATATATTAGTGGGGTGATGTACGACTCCACAACTGCCGCAATCAGTAAGAGGATAAATATTAGCTTGAATTTACTTAAGGCGTACTTGAAAGCCTCAAGAGGTGACCCTCTCTTAAACAAGGCTTTCTTTGCAAGTTCAACACCTACCTTCAAACCGAGCGCAGCTGAGTACAGTATTGCTGTGAGCTCAATCACACCGTGAGGTAACAATAATATGACGTTCCTAGTGACGTCACCATATGTTGCTATGGATCCTACTATGAATCCATTAAACCAAGCTATTCCTAGCGGTGCCAGCAATGTAACGCCTAGAAGGAGGTTGACCACAGCTACCCTCAGGTTATTGTAGAATATAATGAATGGCAGAGAAAGGAATGTCTTGACAGGGTTTTTCTTAACGAAATCAGATACTGGCGCCAATACTTCTTTAGTGGAAGATGTCACACTCGATTTATAGTCTGGGGGGAGCAACGCGCCGTAAAGTACGGCAAGTACGAACACGATTAGTACTATGGTTGCTTCCGCCTTCAACTATGAGCCCTAACGTATAGATTTCCTCTCCCTATTATAGAGTTACGCCTTGGAAACGGAGATAAGTTCGGGAGGGAAAACATACGTA
>CAYNPH010000101.1:0-4970 GCA_964399035.1 uncultured Desulfurococcaceae archaeon | reverse complement strand
GCTGCCCACCTCATCATCCAGTATGTATCTGGGGTACGGAGCTAATTAAGTGAAGCCATTAACAACTCAGAGGTACTTCTCCTCCGCCTTCATGAGATGCCTTTGCTTTATGAATAGTATGGTGCCAAGCACACCCATAACCGCTCCCGCAACTGAGGTGAGAGCGGAAACAAACGCCAATGCTGAATACGGTCTGCTTAACTTAGTTATTACGTAAGTATACGTGACGTTGCAGTCACTGGGCACTGATACGCTGAGAAACTCAGCACCAGATAACGCAAGGGAAGCCACACCATGCCGAACCTCAGTTATGATACTTTTGTTTGTCCCATATATCGATACATTAACTTGACTTAAATTGCAACCGATTACGTTGAGTGTCAAGTTAGTTACGAACGACTCCACACCGGCCAGCACGCTAGCTGGAGGCATCGCCCTAGGTATCCTTTCCCCTGAAGTCACGGGGCCTCGTTCCACGAACTCCGTCGAGTAACTTATCTCGGTGGCCATCACAGCTAAGGGTATGGTAACCACTAACAGTGCAAGCCCAATCACCACGAGCTTCTTCCAGTATATATATGGTGGCTTATTGGACTTCCTTACTGGGTACAAAAATCTTCGCCTCAGGTGGATAGTGAATTAACAACAATATAAAGAGTATCGGGGGTAGAGCGATGATTTTATGTTTACTTAACGATACATAATCGCCAAGGAGAGGAGGATTTTTTCGTGAAACATGTCAAAAATTTTTGATTATGCATAGTGAGTTTATACTATCTAAGTAAATTTTTATTTGGGTATTATCATGTTTTATTGCACTTTTGTAGAGGCTTCAAAGAACACTTTTAAGTAATGCTTAAAAAGGATGGCAATTCATCAATATATGAGGTGACCTTATGAACAGGAAAATAATTGTGCCCCTTCTAATACTGGTACTGATTGCTGTGTCTGTAATCCCTGTTGCTGCTTTCAAGGCATCAGCGCAGGCCCCCTCAGGCAAGCCCGTGACCGAGATAACATGGAAGGTCAGGCTGAACAGGGAGGCCGCGATACTGGAGGTAGCCAACGGCAAGGCAGATGTATTCGCTTGGTCATCCCCGCTACCCCAGTACCAGGGGCTAGACCCCGCAGTGTTGGGTAAACTAAAGTTGATTAGGTCAACGACTACTTACGTTGACATAGGCATTAACCTAGCATCCAACGTCATCGACCCGAACGCGCCTGGCAAGGTGCAGCTCCTAGACACGAGCTACCCAGGCCAGCAACTACCCGGCCTAATCTATTGGAACCCGCAGAAGGGCAACTGGGTCAACATAACTGACATTAAGGACTACAAGAACTTACACTTCAACCCATTCGGTATCAGAGAGATAAGGTTCGCGCTTAACTTCCTAGTTGACAGGGACCTAATAATCAGGAGGATCTACGGAGGTAGCGCCGCCCCAGCGCTCGGCGCGATAAGGCCATCACACCCTGCTTACGACAGGCTAAAGCATGTCTACTCTGACCTAGGCTTAACGCCAACCGGTGACAAGGACAAGGCGGTTAAGCTGTTCATGGACGCTATGAAGAAGGCTAACGAGACCCTGAAGAAGTATAACATGATGCTAGTGCTAAAGCCCGACTCATCATCACCAACCGGCAAGTACTGGTACTTCGTGAAGCCCGATGGTAGCAGCGAGCCCGTAACGGTGTACTTCGTCATTAGAGTCGAGGACGAGAGGCTCGAGGTTGGTAGGCAGATCTCCACCTGGATGGAGCAGTACTGGAACCTCAAGGTAGTGAGGATCGAGAGGGAGAGGTCCGTAGTCACCCCAGTGATCTACGGCACCAACCCAGTAACGACGTCCTCAAGGCTAGGTAACGTGGTATGGACCCTGTACACTGAAGGCTGGGTGAGCATGGGTGAGGACATCGACATCTGGGCTAGGTATGACACCGCGTTCTTCTACGCCCCTCTAAGGGGTTACGGACCTAACCACAGGATCACTAAGTGGTGGTACTGGTACAACGCAACGATGTATAAGCTAGGCCTAGACCTCTACTACGGTTCATACACGCAGAAGAACGTTGACAAGCTATGGAAGGAGATAGAGGAGATGCTCTACGACGGTGTCTGGCAGTCACCCAGAGTCTTCATCACCGAGAACTGGGAGTTCGCACCCGTGTGTAGGGACAGGGTAACTCAGCTAGTGCCTGGCGTTGCCAGCGGTATCTGGACACCGTGGGCTTTAAGAACCTTAAAGACCGTGGACGGTAAGGCAACCGTGGTAGAGTACTCATCCCAGGGCGCCCTCTTCATGAGCGCATGGAACCCGGTGCTAGGGTTCACTGACGTCTACAGCGAGCTGATGGGCAGGCTAGTCAGGGACTTCGCCTTCTACAGCTCACCCATTAACGGTATGCCCGTACCAATCAGGGTTAAGGGATATCAAGTACTTTACAACGTAACAGTACCGAACGACGCATACGTCTACAACTCAAGCATAGGCGTGAAGAAGTGGGTAGAATCACCTGACGCCGGCAAGAAGGTTGAGGCCGAGGTAATAGTTAACTATAACCTAGGTAAGTGGCACGACGGCAACCCAGTCACGCTGGCCGACGTGCTGTACTGGTACGGATTCTACTGGGAGTGGTCAAGCGATGACAGCAAGGGCAACACCACAGACCCGTACTACGACCCAGAGATAGAGGAATCAATGTCATATTACATGTCCCTAATCAAGGGCATAAAGATAATCAACAGCACCGCCATAGCAATCTACACCGACTACCTAGACGTGTACCCATCACTAATTGCCTCAACAGTGGTGTTCTGGCCAGACATGCCATGGTACGAGATGAGCGCTGCCGAGCAGTTAGTAGCTAACGCCGTAGTGCCGACTGGCGGTACCGTGCCTTACGGCTGGACCGACAGGGAAGGTCAGACCACCGGTATAAGCTTCATCAACCCGAACCATGCTAAGGACGTAATGAACGAGATGGAGAAGCTGAAGAGCGAGGGCTACGTACCACCTTACGTGAAGACGTTCCCAGGCCTAACCGGGTACTCAGTAAGCGAGTATGACGCGGGCATTAAGTTCATCCAGGACCACGGTCACGCCATGATCAGCAACGGTCCATTCTACGTTGACTCCTACGACCCGAACTCAAGAACCCTAGTGATGAAGTGGTTCACCGACTACGTGTATCCGCCCGGCTACTGGAACACGAAGTTCGAGCTGTATCAGCCAGCATTCGTTGGCTTCGAGCCCAACCCGCCGTCACTAGTGATAGCTGGTAAGTCCTACACTTGGAACATGAAGATAAAGCTATACAGGCTGTTGCCGAGCTTCGCTGTTGAGGAGCCCAGCGACGCAATAATCTACGCGAAGCTCTACAAAGTGACATCAAACGGCACTGCTTACGTAACTGACCTACCTGCCGATGCGATCAAGCTTGTGAAGGCCGGAGTGTACTCAATAACGTTATCAAGTGACTTCACGGCGAAGTACATGAGCAAGCCTGGAGCCTACATAGTGCAGCTCATCATTGGCCATCCGAAGTCCGGTATCACAGTCATTAAGAACATTGAGATGACAAGCCTAGGTGCAATAACAACAACGACTACGTCGACTCCGACAACCACGACGTCAACCGTGGTGTCAACTACCACGGTAAGTGGTACGGTAACCATAGCGACGACGAAGATAGTTACGTCAACCGCGACCGTTACCACGACCAGCACCTTAATGAAGACCACGACCGTGCCGACAACCGTAACCACAACGCAGACCGTAACGGCCACGAACTGGGGCATAACAGCGGCTGCCGCGATAATACTCTTCATCATAGGCTTAATCATAGGCTTTGCCGTCAAGAGGAAATAAGCGTGAGTAGCGATAGACTCATTTAAACACTTAATATTTTTTAATCTTCGCATTCGATTCTTTTAAAACATTAAAGAGTTAAGCAAACCATAGTCTACGCCTTCCTAGAAAACCCGATGAATCTTTATCAAAAAGCTTCGAAACTAGATAAGACTTAAAAACTGATTGGTGGATTTTCACTGAGGGGTTGTTATTTGGCCGGTATGGGCACAATGCTTGTGAAGGCCGTTGCCAACGCCTTAATCGTATTGATTGTCGCCGCCTTCATAATCTCAGCAATATTCGTTGAGCAGGGCGAACAACAACTAAAAGGATATGCATTAGAACTCTTCCAAGCAAAAGTAAGGCAATATGAGATGAGAGGTATAAAGCTGAACGAAACACAGCTTCAGCAAATCAACATGACCATATGGCGAGACCTAGGTCTGCTGGAACCAAAACCTGTTAGAATACTAAGGTTCGCTTTATGGTCGATCATGCTGAAGTTCGACATGTTCCCTGCTAGGGCTCACTACGCCGGTGCGTTAGGGAATACCGCGAAGGACGTGATTCTGGCTGCCCTACCCAACACGATAATACTGTTCACTACGGCTACGATAATCTGTATTCTAATAGGTATATTCCTAGGGTTGCAGACAGCCAGGAAGGCCGGAGGAATCGCGGACAGGGTAATCTCAACGATAGCAATGATTTCGGCATCACTTCCGATGTGGTGGGTAGGCATGTTAATGCTCCTGATATTCGCTTTCGACCTTGGCGTAGCACCATTCGCGGGTATAGACGTCTACTCGGACCTAGCTGAGTTATCGAAGCATGTTAGCGGTTTCCTATACTGGATTTACTCAATACCGATATGGCTTAAGTACATGTGGTTACCCCTACTGACAATAGTGATAGTAGCGTTCGGCGGGTGGGCCTACACCATAAGGAACGTGGTGATATCGGTCATGACTGAAGACTTCGTCCACGTCGCTAGGGCTAAGGGCCTACCCGAAAGAACCGTGCTTTACAAGCATGTCCTAAGGGCGGCAAGCCCACCGATCGTTACGATGAGCGCACTAAGCATTGTCGGGTCTTTAGGAGGCGCCATCATAACGGAGA
>CAYNPH010000100.1:0-9219 GCA_964399035.1 uncultured Desulfurococcaceae archaeon | reverse complement strand
GCCCAGCCCTTGTTCCTCGCGCACGTTATTGGCTTCAGGTCCCACTGCGTGAAGAAGCATACGGTGCCGTTATCTATTATCCCGGCGACCACGTTAGCGCCTGCCTCGTGGATTGGGGTTGTGGCCCACACGTAGTCGCTTAGCTCGGGACTCTCGTACAGCCTCTTAAGGGTTGAGGGGTTCAGGGCCACGACCTTGCCTGCGTAGGTGTCGCCGCCCTTGGAAATGCCTAGGGGTATCGTGAGTAGCTTCCCGTCTAGGGTTAATGAGGGGATTAGGGGTGTTCCCTCAAGCCCCGTGACCTTCCTGACCTCCTTCCCTCCGTAGCTGATGAGCATCACGCCGCCGTCGCCGTCGGTCGTGAGGTACGTGACGTACACGCCCCCGCTTGAGGTCGCCACGCCCAGCACCTTCTCCGCACCACTAATGCTTACTGTCCATACCAGCGCGCCCGTGTCGGAGCGTAAGGCGTACACCTTATCGCCGTCACCGGATGTGACCACGATTAACTTACCGTCTGGCGAGTACCTGAGGGTCCACCCGAAGCTCGGGAACTCCTTACTCGCCCACACGACCTTACGCGTCTTAAGCGAGACCGTCACGACCTTGAACACGTAGTTGTCGCCGCCCGTACTCCTAGCCGCTATGACCGCCACCCGTGACCCGTCAGGCGATATCGTCGCTGAACTCAGCAGGCACTCGGAACACACGTTCTTCACCTCACCCATGATTTCCCCTGAATCCGTGCTCACCAGTATTAGGCGGGGCGGGTAATCCGTAGCTATGACCGCGAGCGACCCGTCGGGAGTTACGTCTATGGAGTAGGGGACGCCGGAACCTACGTCAACGTACCAAGCCCTAACCACCTTGACGCGCGCGTAAGCCCCTGCCGTGGGCGCGGTAATGACGCCGTAGGTTAGTGCGGCCACGACCACGACCACTAGGGTCAGGGCAGTCGCAACACGCAGTGCCTCCTTTTGCTTACTGCTAGAGACGCTCACTACTAGCTACCTTTCCTTTTCCTCTGATTTTAGAAGATAAAATAACTTACTGTTCAAAAGATAAACAACTAACCATATTTAAGGACGGCTTACCCCCTCCAGGAAGGAGTACATGGAGCCGTAAGCCCTCCTTAACTCGCCCTCCCCCACAACCTCCTTAAAGACCTCAGCGATGACGCTTGCCTTGCTGGGTTCCCTAAGCAGCCCCTCAAGCACGTTGCTGAGCGCGGCCACCCACCCCCTCACCCTCTCCCTGCTGAGCACGTACTCAATGAATGCGGGGTCGTCGCTCATTACCGAGAGGCAGTGGTTCAGGAGGAACGTGAACGTCGTCCCGCGCAACGCTACGTGCGGGCCCCTCAGCAACTCCTTACTCCCCTCCCTAGCCTTGAGTAGGGTTCCCGCAACGGCTACGGCCACGGCGTAGGAGATACCTAGGTACGCGGAGATCACCTCATCATGCGTTGCAGGGTCAACCACCACGACCCTGAAGCCCAGGTTCCTGAAGAGCTCCGTGACCGGTTCTGAGTCGCCCTCCCTGCCGGGCACGGGCGTCACGGCCACCACGTGCTTGCTCGGGTCCCTCATGCCGGGGCCGAAGAGTGGGTGTATGGAGGACACCCTAAGGTCGGGCGGGAAGCGCCTGTACGCGGGGATCACGTCCTCCTTGAATGTGAGGGTGTCGTACACCACCTTCCCCTTAAGGATGCCTTCACGCGCTAACCCCCTCAAAGCGTCAAGTACTCTGAGGGTCTCGCGCGGCGGTGTCGAGACGATTACGTGGTCGCTCGCAAGCGCTAACTCCCTTAAGCCAGTGTGCGGGACCACACCTAAGGCCTCAGCACGCCTCAGCGCGTCCGCCCTCACGTCGTGGGCGCGCACCTCAACGCCGGCCTCAAGCATTACCTTAGCGAGGGTCAGCCCGACCCTACCCGCACCCACCACCCCGACCCTCACGGCCTGACCACCTCATTCATCACTCGTGCCGCCCGAACCAGCACCTCCTCCGGGGCCGTTAAAGCGACCCTGACGTAGTCCCTGAACCCGCCGCCGAACGCCTCGCCCGGGAACACGCCTATGCCCTCCCTAACCAGCCTGCGCGCTAGCTCGACCCCGCTTAAGCCTGTCTTGATGCGTGCGAACACGTAGAACGCGCCGCGCGGCTCGACCACGTCGAAGACCTTCCTGCTTAGGGCGCCGCAGAATGCCTTAGCCCTCCTGCGATACGCCCGCTTAATGACCTTAACGACCTCGTCCCTAACCTCGAGGGCCTTGAGGGCCGCTAGCTGCGCGAAGACCGGTACTGAGGTGTAGGTCGCCGCCACGAACTCCGAGACCCTCCTGACGAGTTCCGGGTCGCCGACGACGTAACCCACCCTCAGCCCGGGGAGGGAGTACGTTTTCGAGAAGCTGTAGATGGATACCGTGCGCTCGAACCTGTGGTTAATCATGATTAGCTCGTCACCCTCGAAGACTATGTCCCTGTACGTCTCATCGGAGACTAAGGTGGTGCCCGCGTCGTTAACTACGTCCAGTAGGTGGTGCAGGGTCCCCGAATCGAGCACCGCCCCAGTCGGGTTGTTAGGGTAATTAACCATGACCGTGTCCACACCCTTCAGCCCCTCGAGGGAGTTGGGAGTCGGGAGCCATGAGTTCCTCGGGTCAGCCTTAACGAGGGTTACGGGCTTCCTGAAGAGCTTGGCCGCGGCCGTGTAGCCGGGCCAGTGCGGCGTTACCACACCCACACCGCGTGACGCGTGTATTAGGGCCGCTACCCCCGCCTTAGCGCCGGGGACTACCGCGACCTCCCTAACGGACACCCCGTGTAGCTCGGCGATCCTCTCCCTCAGCTCCTCAACGCCCCTGTAGGGTGCGTACCCTAACTCCCTCGCAACCCTCGACTTAAGGACGCTCAGGATTTCCGGGTGGGGAGGTATGTCCGGCTGACCGGCGTCGAGCCTTACCGGGATCCCAGCCCGGCTTAATTCGGCGAAGAATTCGTGTATGCTGAACGAAGTCAGTCACCCCCGCAACTCCTTAACCCTTCCTGAGCCTCCCTGCATAGCTTGATTATCGCCTTGAACACCTCGGCGAATTCCCCCGCCCTAGCAAGCACCTCGGCTTCCCTCGCCGCGTCCCTCACCGGTAAGCCCTCCCTTAACTTCACCTCACCGATTAGGGTGCATAGCCTCAGCCTCTCCCTTAGGAGCTCAATTATCCTCCCGTCGACCTCGTCGATCCTCAGCCTAAGATCTTCGAGCGCATCCCCTCCCATGAGTACCACCTGAGTAAGTGGTCGGCCAGCACCACGGCTGTGACCGCCTCGACCGCCGGGGCTGCCCTAATAGCTATGCATGGGTCGTGCCTCCCCCAACCCTTAATGACGGCGGGCTCGCGCGTGGCTAGGTTAACTGTTCTCTGAGGCTTCCTAACCGTTGGGGTGGGCCTGAAGGCGACCCTGAAGACTACGGGGGCGCCGTTGCTTATCCCGCCGTTAACCCCGCCCGAGTTATTGGTCTCCGTGACCACAGCACCTCCCCGGAGGACTAGGGGATCATTAGCCTCACTACCCCTCATCCCAGCGATCCTGAACCCCGCCCCGAACTCCACGCCCTTAACGCCCGGCACCACGAAGACGGCCTTCGCTATGTCCCCATCCAGAGTGTCCGCTGGCGGCGCCCCAAGCCCTACCGGGACGTTGAAGGCCACGGTCTCGACAACCCCGCCCACACTGTCCCCCTCCTCAGCAACGCGCCTCACTAAGTCCTCCATGCGCTTAGATGCCTTGATGTCAGGGCACTTGACTGGGCTGGCGTCGATCGCTTCCCTGAACTCGGGGGAGTCCCTAGGCTCCACGGAAGCCTCCACATCACCAATCCTAACGACGTATGAGTAAACGCGGATTCCGTGCTTCCTCAGCAGTTCCTTAGCGACGGCGCCGGCAGCCACTAAGGCTGCGGTTAACCTCCCCGAGAAGATCCCGCCGCCCCTGTAGTCGTTCATGCCCCAGTACTTCACGCGCGCAACGTAGTCAGCGTGGCCGGGCCTGGGCGTGTCCTTGATTGCTTCGTAGAAGGAGGAATCCCTATCCCTATTATATATTATTATGAGTATGGGTGCCCCCGTACTCCTCCCCCTGAACACTCCGGCCATGACCACGGGTTCGTCCTCCTCACGCCTCGGTGAGGTGAGGGAGGATCCGGGCTTCCTTCTCCTTAACTCGGTGCGCAGTAAGTTCTCGTCCACCCTTAAGCCGGGAGGGCAGCCCTCTATGAGGGTACCTACGCACGTGCCGTGGCTCTCGCCGAAGATCGAGACCTTGAATGCCTTCCCGATCACTCCTTAATCACCTCGACCCTAACCCCTAACGACCTCAGGTCGTCGAAGAAGCTCGGGTAGGAGTCGGACACGCATTCAGCACCATCAATCACTACGGGGCCCTCAGCCCTCAGCGCGGTTACCGCCATCGCCATCGCCACCCTGTGGTCGCCAAATGAATTCACTACCCCTCCACGCACGCGCCCTCCCCTAACCACGATACCGTCCTCAGTCGGCACCGCCTCAACCCCTAGCACCCTGAGGTTGCGTGTTAGCGTCGCCAACCTGTTCGTCTCCTTAAACGCTAGGTGCTCCGCACCCACGACCCTAGTCACGCCCTTAGCGTGTGGGGCGAGGGCAGCTAACACGGGGACTAGGTCAGGGGTGTTGCTGCAGTCCACCGCCACTCCCTTAAGCACGCCGGTGGACGCGACCCTCACAGCATCGCCGTTAACCATCACCTCAGCGCCCATGGCCTGAAGGAAGCCTAGCACAGCCCTATCGCCTTGAGGGTCGTTCAGGCTTAACCCTTTGACCGTTACCTCACCAGCTAGTGCCGCGGCAGCCATTATGAAGGCGGCGGATGAGTAGTCGCCTGGAACCTCGTAGCGTGTCGGCGTGTAGCCCCCGCCATCAACCTCGAATACCTTCCCCTTACCGCCGCGTGAGTAGCTCGCGCCGAACGCCTCAAGCACCTTAAGCGTCACGTCGACGTAGGGGGCGGACTTGAGCTTCCCTGCTACGGTGATTCTCAAGCCTATGGTGGGGGCCACTATTAGGAGGGCCGTGACGAATTGCGAGCTCATGGAAGCATCAACAACCACCTCACCGCCCTTGATGGGCCCGGCCACCGCCACCGGGGGCTTACCGTTGCGTGATAGTGTGCGCGCGCCGAGGGACTCCAACGCGTTAAGGAGTGGCGCCACTGGCCTCTTATTGAGGCTCTCATTACCGTAGAGGAGCGTTGGGCCCTTAGAGAGTGAGGCTACGGCCGTGGCTATCCTCAACGTGGTTCCCGAGCCCCTACAGTACACGCAGGGCGGACTACGCGGCACACCGCCAACCCCGGCAACCCTTACCTCCATCCCCGCACGGGTTAACCTGACGTCCACTGAGCCGCCAAAGCGCCTCACCGCCTCCACCGTGGCGGCCGTGTCCCCCGAGAGTAAGGGATTCACTACCCGGGACTCGCCACTAGCTAGTAGCGCGGCGAATAGTGCTCGGTGCGTGTAGCTCTTCGACGGCGGCGCCATCACGACCCCACTCAAGGATCCCTTAACCGGGTGCACGACTACCCTCAATCACCGCCACCTCCCAGAACCTTAGTGACGATGACCTCACCCCCTAAGCCAGCGTCGATCCACGCCTCAGCCACAGCCTCGGGGTCGCGGGTTAACGCGTAGAGCGCGGGTCCCTTACCGCTTACCCCCGCCGCGATGACTCCCCTTAGGCTCAGCGTCCACGCCAGTAGCTTCGGGTTCACACCGGTCGCGATGGCTGTTAGCAACCCGTTAATGTTTGCCGCCGCCACCCACTCCCCCTTAAGGGCTTCCTTAACGGCTACTTCGTAGTAGGGCTTCAACTCCCTGAACCTACCAGGGTTCACTGACTGTATGGGGTTACGTGTCGGGGGGATGAGGAGCACGGCGTGCAGGCCGCCATCCGCCAGCGCCACGTGCTTGATGACCCTTAATGCGTGATTATCCGTTACGTACACCCCGGATCCCAGGGTGGCTAGTGAGTCGTCGAAGGCGCCAGTCACCGTGAGGCTCGCGCGGCGGGATGCCTTAACGCCTAGCGCGGCAAGCCACTCGACGCTCCGTACCTCGACCCTCAACGCGTTAAGGCACGCCATGATGAGGGAGTTCACTAAAGCGCTACTGCTCTTCAAACCCACGGCGACGGGGATCTCGGACTCAACCTCCGCCACTAGACCCCCGGAGTACCCTGTGACCTCGTTAACGACTGAGAGGACCGCCTCGAGCACGTTAGTGCTTAAGGGCTCTGGCGAACCCCTAACCACTGATGAGCCCCGCAACACGTAACGGTTATCCGTTAAGGTGACGCGTGCCTTAATCCTTAACCCCACGCCTAAAGCCCCTCCAATGCCCGTTGGGATGGCGTTCAGCACGCTCACCCCTCCATGGCACTCGCCGACGCCGGAACGCGTCACCGTCACTCACCTCGCTTCGGTTACCCCGGCCCTCAAGGCCCTTAACCCCTCTTCCCTGAGGGCATCAACGCTTACTTCGGCGCCGAACCACTTCCTTAAGTTCTCGTTGGCTTGGTAGGCGAGCATCCATAGGCCGTCAACGGTGACGCACCCGACCTCCCTAGCGTTCCTGAGCAACTCTGTCTCGAGGGGGTTGTACACCATGTCGAGCACTACCGCGCCTCTTCTAAGCCCCTCCTTAGGCACGGGGGTGCCTTCATGCCCGACCATCCCTACTGGGGAGGCGTTAACTATTAGGTCGGATCTGAGGGCTGCCCACACGCAGGTCTTAGGGCTCGCCTTAAGCCCGACGGCCTTCCTGAAGCCCCACGCCACGGCGTCCTTAGCTAGGGAGCGTGCCGTGACCCCTCCCTTACTTACTATGATTAGCTCGTCCGCCATGCCCAGTAACCCGTAGGCTGCGGCCCTGCCTGCGCCGCCCGCACCGATTATGAGTGCCCTGCCGTAGGTCGCGGTGCCGGCAACACGCTTGAGTGCTTCCCTGAACCCTACCCAATCGGTGTTGATTCCTGTGAGTCCCTCACCCGACCTCACGACGGTGTTGACCGCCCCTATCACCCGTGCCGGGCCCTCAACGCTGTCGAGTAGGTGCTTAACCCTCACCTTATGGGGTATCGTTACGTTGAAGCCTAAGCAGTCCTCACTCCCCCTCAGCTCAGCGATGACTGCGGGTAAGCCTTGCTCATCAACATCGATTAGGTCGTAGGTCGCCTTAACCCTCAACTCCTTGAAAGCCCTAGCGTAGATTTGCGGGCTCACGCTGTGCTTGACTGGGTGACCAATTAAGTATAGCTTAGCTACCCGCACCCCTTAACCACCCCCAGCGCGTCCCAGAGCTTCAGGATCTCACCAACGCTTAACTGGCCCTCAGCCACGGGTGTCCCGCCGTCCGGGAAGGCGTACGTGAATGGCGCGCCGAAGAACGGCGCTAGAAGCCTTGAGACCCTCCCTACCTTACCTAGGCAGAAGGACACTACCTTACCTCCCCACGCCGCGCATGCCTCAAGAGCGATTAAGTTGTCGTTGAGCCCCTCAGCAGGGAAGACCGCCTTAAACATGCTGGCGCCTGAGGCGAGCGCGTACCTAGCCAACCTGGTTAAGGCGTCCCTGCTTAAGGGCTTACTTAGGTGGTGGGTTGAGGCAAGCACGCCCACACCGGAGCGCTTCAGGGCCTCAACGACCTCCGGGTAGGCGGGGGACTTAAGCTCCACGTCCACGAGTGTGGGTGACGCGGACGCCAGCTCCGTTAGGAGCGCTACCTTCTCACGTACGTCGCCGCTGAAGTGCCCTCCCTCGCTAACGTCCCTTAATGTGAGGATCACCTCCTTACCCGCAACCCTGAGCTCCCTCACCAGTGACTTAACGCCTTCCTTAACGGTGGGGGTTGCTGGGTTGGCGAGGGTGTCTAGCCTTAACTCCACCCACTTAGTGGGGGCGCTTAACGCGGCCTCCCTAAGCGCCCCGACGGTCTTGCCCGTGGCTACTAGGCACACCTTCTTAAGGCATTCCTCAAGCATTCCCCGAACCCCTCCCAATCAAGGGTCACGATCTCGAAGTCCCCTAACCTGCGGGGTAGGGGTAGGCGCGGCTTACCATCTACGAACTTCTTGTCTAGGCGCGCGCCACTCACTACCTCCTCAGCACTCACTCCCGGCACACGCACTGGTAGCCCCGCCCTCCTCAGGAGTGACGTGATCCTTGAGACCTCGGCCTCCGGGAAGCCGAGTAGGTCAGTAGCCATGAGGGACTCCACCCTCAACCCTATCGACACTGCCTGCCCGTGACTTAACCCGTAGTTAGTGACCCTCTCTAGGGCGTGCCCCACCGTGTGACCGAAGTTCAGCACCGCCCTAACACCGGACTCCACGTAGTCACGCTCAACCACCCTCAGCTTCAGGGCAACGCTCCCCGCAATAACGTCCTCGAGGGCGCGGGGCTCCCTCCTTAACACGCTCGCTAAGCGGGACTCAAGCCTCCTCACCCCCGCCTCACCCTCAATCACGGCGTGCTTAACGACCTCAGCTAAGCCAGCCCTGAACGCAGTATCCGGTAAGGTGCTCAGGAGTGATGGGTCGATGATGACCGCGTCGGCGTGGTGGAACGCGCCCACAGTGTTCTTACCCGCGACGTTAACCCCCGTCTTACCCCCTACGGCGGCGTCGGCCTGGGCTAGGAGGGTTGAGGGGATATTCACTAACCTGCAGCCACGCATGTAGGTCGCTGCCGCGAACCCAGCCACGTCCAGGACGGCTCCCCCGCCAACGGCGATCACGACGGACTTCCTTGTTAGTCCGGCGTCGACCATTGCCCTCCATAGGGTTACGAGGGTTTCGACGTCCTTGATTCCCTCGCCCTCACCAACCGTGATTTCCTTGACCGGCGTCCCAGCCTCCCTCGCTAGGGCCGCTACCCTAGGTAGCCAGGTGTGTTTGAGGGAGGCGTCGGCAACGATTAACGTGTTGGGTGGGGACAGCTCGTTCAGGACCTCAGGCAGTTCCGCGAGGGTCCCGCACCCGATGATTACCTTGGTTCTCCATGACCTCCTTAACTCGGCCTCAAGCACTACCTTACCCACCCGAACCCCCTCAACTCCCTCATTAGTGCGGCGAAGTCCTCCGGCGTCAGGCTTTGCGGGCCGTCGGAGAGGGCCTCCTCTGGCTTGGGGTG
>CAYNPH010000099.1:0-6250 GCA_964399035.1 uncultured Desulfurococcaceae archaeon | reverse complement strand
ACCACTAAACGCTAAAAGCATTAAAACCCGTTATCACTAACATAGGTCTTGGGCGGGGGTGCCCGAGCCAGGTCAAAGGGGTCGGGCTGAGGCCCCGATGGCGGAGGCCTGCGTGGGTTCGAATCCCACCCCCCGCACCATAGCCACCCTGAAGTAGCGGGATCTTAACTTGTAATTAGGTTAAGGACTTAATTCAGGGGATGAGGTATAGGTAGGGGGCTACACTAGGTTGTGGGGGGGATGTAAGATTACGTAGCTTGTCCCTGCTAGTACTTGTACTTACTGCTGTGCTGTGCGTTAGTAGTTATTTACATAGGGAAGTTCATCATGAAATTTACTATCTTGCATATTTCAACGTGAGTAAGGCTTGCGAGTTTCTCGTTAGTCGGTATTCTGCTGAGGTTGGTTTGCTTAGAGAGGCTTACAGCCCTCGTGTTAGGGATTACTATATGGCCTACGTGAACACGAATATGGTGGCTGTTAAGGCACTAAGGATATGCGGCTTCGATAGCCTAGCAAACGACATTCAGAAGAACCTTATGAAGAACTTCGGCAGGTACTTAAAATCAAACAGATGGGAGGTTCTTACTGGTGTATCCATAGATGATGTGCCTAGGAACGGCATCATGGTAATAATCGCGAAGAAGAACAGCATAACGGTAGCGGCGGAGCTAAGGAACGGAACCGTGATGCGGGACTGGGAAGAGTATGCCGACTGGTTATTAATAGAGTCCATAAACTCAGCCATCAAGGGCAATAGAGCAAGAGCCCAGATCCTATTCAATAGAGCTATGGAGATGTGGGACGGTCAAGGCTTCAGAGACAAATCCTTTAGAAGCACTAAGCTCTATGATACATACAAGCTTGCACTCGCAATATACGCGTACAGACTTCTAGGGAAACCAGCAAAATACAGCAACGAGACAGACACAATGATGCGCATCCTCGCTAGAGCCCAAGACCCAACCAGCGGAGGAGTATTCACAAACTACGAAACCATTAACGGAAACACAATATTTAGTGAAAACATTAGTGACCGAAACACAGAAACAACATCAATAGTAATACTAGCACTCTACTCTCAACTTACCTCCTCTCATCAATAGATGCTCTCCGCGTGCTCCGCAAACACCGCGTCATTGTGCAGGCAATCAATGAAGGCTGTTTCGGTCTTTATGATAGGTTTCGTTGCTTTTGAATACTTTTGAATATTTGTGATGGTCTTAGTCCTAGGCCGGTTTATAAAATACAGTATGCATGAGTTACTCGGAGGGAACTGCCGCTCAGCCCAGCCCCGTGGGTGCCGAGCGGGAACTCCTGTAAAGCAGAGCTGGCGTGAAGGTGCCTGCGGGGTGCTGGGCGGGGGAGGGCGTAATGACCCGCCTACCGTAAACAAAAATAACTAGAAATATCGAGAAGTAACGGTAGACGGGGAACGCTTTATGCGTGATTGCTTTTAATTGTTTTTCGTAGAACTCCTATTGGAAAGACCGGTCAACGGTGGTTGAAGTGGCGCTTAAGGCGGCTCTGGAGCTGGCTTTACCTCGTTACGTCCCGGTTCTTCCGGAGGGTGTGGTGCTGAGTAAGGATGAGGAAGTCCCGTCGTTCGTTCCGTATAACCTCGTTACGGGCGTGGTTAAGAATCTGGACGGCACTAAGCTCGGGCCTTGGCTCACGTCGCTGGAGACGGGCTTCCTGTTCGGGCGGAAGCTCAGCCTCTACCATCTGGAGCTCAACCTCCTTATTGAAAAGTACGTCACCGTAGAATTCGTCGAAGTGCAGCAGGTCATAGAATACCCCAACTCATTCGTAAACTTCTGGAAAAGAGCCGTGAAAGGCGAATGGAAAAAATGGGAAGGCCCCGCACGAATATACGGAGCCCTATTCGCACGGCAAATAAAAGAAATACACAGTCGGTTCGGTAAAGAATACGAGATCACGCTAGAACAGTTGCAGAACGCGGACTTCCACGACTTCATGACCTTCCTGTTAAGCCCTATAGGAGTGGTCGGCGGTACGTACTTCCTGTTCGATATACCGAAGCCGGTGGTCGTTCGTGTGAAGCTTCGGCTTCATGAGGCTTTGGAGTGGCTGCGTAAGGGGGTTGAGGTGATCGGTAAGGTGTGCGTGTGGGTGTGGGGGCCTCCACCCGATAGTAAGAAGTTGGTGCCGGGTTTATCGCCTGTCGGTTCGCCCCCGATGTTTGAGAGGACGTGGGACATCGTGGAGGGCGTCGTTAATGTCTTCGGTTGATTCCGTCGTTTCCTCGGCGGTTGAGGAGGTTAAGTCCGACTTCGAGAAGCTAATTAAAAACATCTGCGGCATGTACGGCGACCTAATACGGCGTTCCGTGAACTCCGAGCATATTACGGAAAAAATAAAGTAGAGGAAGCTTAAGGATAATTCTTATCAAAGAGCCTAGAGCACTTCTGAGGTAATCAAGTACATTGATAGCAAGCGTTCTTTAAGACAAAAACATCACTGACTAGGGTAAGGGATCAAGTGAGACAGACATTATTACGTAGTTTTAGATCCATAAACACGTCTTTGGCTTAGTTAGTGGTGAAAAAGGGCGATACCATTATTTAAGCGTTTCGCATAATTTACCTAATTGATAAGTGCGATTCCCGGGAGCGTGGGAGGATGCCGTGGTTCTGGAAGAGAAAGTCGAAGGATGAGGAAGAGGGGGATATGCTCTCCAGACGTGCTAGGATACGCTTCCACGTAGTTGACTCCGAGGACGACGCCGTGAACCGCATATTGGAAGCCCTCGAAGGGGCTAAAGCAAAAATAGGGCACTACGTGGCGATGCCCGGCATACCCATCAACCTAGCCCTCGACCAAGCCCTAGCCCGTGCGGTCGTTGCCTTCCGTACGATGGTTATGGACGGGAGGTTCGCTATCGGGGTGGTTGAGCATTGGTTGGAGAGTAAGCGGTTGGGGTTCATCGCTAACGCGTGCATGGAGCATATTGGGGAGTGGGATAAGTTCGTGAAGTGCATTGATGAATACGAGACCATAAGGAACGAGCGGTACATTCCCGAGTACGTGAAGCCCGCTGTGGAGGAGGCGAAGCACTACTTGGACTTCCTATTGAAGGAGCTCCCGAAGCTAATGACGATCGAGATAACGGGGCCCGGCAAGGTCGAAATACACATAAACGACAAGTACAACAGGTCGGTCTCATGGCACTACTTCACGCAGGACACCGTAGCGGAAATAGCCGCCTATTGGATAGCGGAGCTCACCATCGGGAACCTAAGGGCGATGGAGAGAAGAGCGAGTGATTTCGGCGGTGTGTCTGACGTGGTGCGTGTTAGCGTGCGTATTCAGTCGTGGGCTGAGGGGGCGATGGTTTTCTTCGAGGTTTTCCCGGCTTCCTTCACGCCCCCGGAGGTGGTGATGGACATTGTCGGGGATTGAGAGGTGGGTCGCACGTCCATCATTCATGCTAGGGATTAGTAGGCTCGTACATGGGCTTAAGTGTCCGCCGAGGCGGAGGCGGTCGTCGGGTGCTGACCGGGCATAGAAGCCTATTGGAAGGACGTGTTCGGGAGGGGTAGTAGATGAGGTCAGTCGAGTACTCGGTTTACCTGGGGCAGGGCGACCCGTTCTTCGCGGTGGGGGACTGCGACATTTACCTTGCACCGAAGGATAAGGTCTGGGCGATGGTGTGTTACGCGCACGGACTCGCGGAGTTCCTCGGTGCGGCGGACGCGTACACGCAGGTCGTTTTTCATTCGCTTTTGGTGTGGGCGCCCCACACTTGCCTTTCCGGGCTTTTCGTGCCTAGGGACAGCGACGGCAACACTATTGGAATGTGGGTGCTCTGCAAGTACGGCATAACCGAGACGTCGAAGCTGGGGGTCGTCGAGCAGTTGCTCGGCGTCATGTCGAGGGCGTCGGCCGCTAAGGTTCTCGCCGAGCTGCGTAAGGGTAAGTTCTCGGTTCCCCGCGAGGTTCTCCGCGAGGTCAGGGAAGAGAGCCGGGCCACCGTATTGGACGCCGTCATCAAGGCCATGGCCCCCGTGCATACCGAGTTCGTGAAGAAGTACGGGCCGAGGCTGGGGGTGGCGGAGGAGTTCCTGCGGCTTGAGGATGACCCGCTCTCGATGACGGATGAGGAGAAGCTTAAGCTGGTCGTTCGTGATCTGGATGCTTTCGCGTTGTATATGCTGAGCCTTAGGGCCGGTGACCGTGAGTTGGCGGAGGAGGCCTTCCGTAAGTTCCGTGAGCGCTTCCCGAAGCTGTTCAGCGACGGTACGAGGATGTGAACTGAACCGGATTTCCCCTATTGGAAACCTTACTCCGGGGAAGCACCGTGAACACGAACAACGGAAACAACGCAAGCCTCCTAATCCAGAAGTACAGGCCGAAGACTTTGGACGAGATAGTCGGTCACGATGAGATAAAGGAATGGTTCAAGCAATGGCTCGATCTGGGTCGAGTCCGCAACATGCCTCACGTCCTGCTCTTCGGGCCTCCCGGCACGGGGAAGACGTGCTTCGCTGAGGCGTTCTTCCGGGACTTGGTGTCCATGGTCGTCGCGGAAACCAAGAAGGAGCTTATTGGAAAGTTCGTCAAGCAGGACTACCTCGAACTGAACGCCAGCGACGACAGAGGGATCAACGTGATACGAGAGAAAATCAAGATGTTCACCATGCGAAGGGCCTCCAACCCGACAGGCATTAAGGTCCTTTTCCTTGATGAGGCTAATAGCATAACAAGCGTCGCTTACCGATGTATTGAAGCAAGCAGTATAAAATAATTCACCTCAAATTCACTTAATAAAGGAAGACAGACTTTTAGCTTTCAGTAATATATTCACCTTTAGGATTGTGTACTGGGTGATGTAGAATGCCGGAGGGGAAAGCGAAGGAGCTTGATCCGGAGACTAAGCGGAACTTCAGGGCGGGTGCGTTCGGCTGGATCTTAAGGAACGCGTTACCCCACGCTAGGGTGGAGCCCGGTTTCCGCATTAGGGTCACGCCGAAGGACGCCGAGAGCATCGTATTGGAAGCCTGCGAGAGGATTCTCGAAGAGTTCGTTGCGTGGTTAGGGAAAGTCCCCAAGGAGGAGAGGTTGAAGAGGGCACCCGAGCTCGGGTCGGAACTCATTAAGATTCTCAACAAAGTCCCGCCCATGGAGGTTAGGGCGGATAGGGTAGTGGAGTTCAACGGGCGGAGGCTCCGTGTCGCTTTTCACGGTAGCATCGACCGTGGGGAGTATTGGGAGCGGTGGGATGCCACGATGGTATTCGTTTTGAGGGGGAGTCTGTTCGTGTGGGAGCTTCGGCCGGAGGAGGACGTCCGCCTTCTTGCCCGTCCGGCGGACTACGAGGTCTCTGTCCTGTGGGTGGTCGTTCCTTCCGTCGTTAGGGTTAAGGTCGATTCGGGGGACTACAAGCGCTTCCTCGAACTTGTTGGAAACAGTGCGGAAAACGTACTGCGACTCATAGGATTCGAAGAACTACCCGAGTACACGAGAACCGAGGGGAAGATAGAGGAGTCGCCGTTGACGCAGATAAAGCCCATGGAGGAGAAGGAGGAGGGGTGGTGAGGAATGAGGTGGGTCTGCATTAAGTACTGCGGGGTTGAGTCGGGGGTCGAGGATTACGAGCTGGCCACTAAGCTCGCGTGCAGGGATGATTACAGGGGTCGCTGTGTTGCGCCGGTGTGCTGTGATTACTTCGTTTACGTTCCGACGCCGCCGGAGAAGCTTGACTGCGTTCTTTCTGCGGTTGAGGAGTTCTGCCTTAGGCACAGGGGCTCGGCCCTGCTTGGCGGGGTCGTTGACTTTGTTGAGGGGGAGTTGAGCGGTGATTATAAGGTCGTGAAGTCCGTTCCCGTGCGGACGGTGGAAGACCTGCTTAAACTCTTGGAGGGGATTAAGTCCTTCCTATTGGAAGAACTCCGGAGAGGGGAAATCAATGAAGTGCTTAAACCTTAGATACTTCTCGTAAAACGAGAATATAAAGGACAAGTATGATGAGTGTGGTGGCTTACTTAGGTTCCTGAGGAAGGGTTAGCTGTGGCTTGATGGATAGATACGCAAGCTTTTAAACGTGTTCGCGGAGTCCAAAGCAAGGTGTTTGGAACGAGGAAAGCAGTATTTGTGGTAGCTGTGTTGGCGCTCTGCGCAGCGATTGCTGTGACGCTCTACTACCAGCCACTCTTCCTGAGGAGATCATCGACCACCACATCAACGCCTGTAACGAGCCAGCAGCAAATACCGCCCACGTCGACATCGA
>CAYNPH010000098.1:0-3007 GCA_964399035.1 uncultured Desulfurococcaceae archaeon | reverse complement strand
TTTAGGAGGCGCCATCATAACGGAGACGGTGTTCTCCTGGCCGGGTATGGGTAGAACGTACTGGGTAGCGCTGCAGAACGGTGATACTGGCGTACTAATAGCCGCCACCTTTGTGACGGTCTTCCTATTCGTCGTGATCATTGTGTTACTGGACTTCGTCTACGCTCTCCTAGACCCGAGAGTTAGGACAGGCATGACGGGAGGTGCTAGGTAATGTCCACGCAGATAGAACGCATTAGGTGGTTCCTAGGGGAATTAAAGAGAGTGAAAAGCGGTTTAGTTGGATTCATACTGCTCTTCATACTAATAGGCGTGGCCTTGGCATTCCCGCTAATCGCTAATCCGCAGGACATAGCTAACTGGAGTGGTCATGGCGAGTACTGGGATCAGAAAATGTTACCTAAGCTAGCGCCACCAGCATGGGTGAACATGTTCTCCTCCGTAAAGTACGCGGTTACTCAAGACTTGAGCACCGGTGCGGGCAACTACACAGTACTTGACATGCAGAACGACAAGGATCTGCTGAAGTACCTTGACCTAATGAACCCCGACGTAGCGAAGGCACTGAGGCAATTACCTGAGGATCAGAGGAAGGCATTACTAGACAACCTGAGGAAGAACCTACATTTCAGATACTTAGTATATGTGGAGAGGAGCGTCGTATACGACTTTAAGGCGGACGTCCCGCCAAGCGATATAGTTGTTCTATCAAAGATAGGCCCTATAGTCCTGAGGAAGGGGTTAGTGCAGGGGATAAACATTCAGTTAGTGAGGCCTGACGGAATAACGCTCACGTTAACGCCAGGGGCATCGTCTAACGTTACCAACCCGTTCAATATTAACCAGTACGCGGATATGATGAGCCCAGGTCTCCTAACCGGGTTGACAATACCGACAACCGTAAACACCTCAGGAACTGAAACGTATAAGGTGATACTCGCAAACACGACGTGGAGGTTCTCCATAAGAGATTACATAAGCTCAGTCCTTAACTCGAGGAACCCCGCATTAATTAACTCCATACTGGGGCCCATACTGAAGGTCGCTAACGTAAGTATCGGTGAGGGCGTGTATATAGACCCTATGGTCTTCCTAATGTCTAAAGCCGAGAAAGACATAGTTGCGGGCACAGCGCCACCGCTGAGAGGCAAGTACGTCCTGTACTTTAAGTTCCTCATAAAGGTGCCGGAAGGGTTCCCGAAGCCGGTATTCAAAATAGAGAAGGCTAAAGCGCTGGGTGTGTACGGCCTGCTCGGAACAGACCTTCAGGGAAGGGACCTATGGCCAGCATTCATCTACGGCGTTAGGTGGGCACTCATAATAGGTCTGGTGGTGTCAGTCATCAGCACATTCATAGGCGTCATGTACGGCGTTATCTCCGGTTACCTCGGCGGGTGGACCGACGTCGTAATGACTAGGATAGCACAGATAATCTACTCACTACCCGTCCTGCCGTTGCTAATTATCCTGGCATACTTCTTCGGTCAGAACATCTGGAACATCGTGTGGATCCTGATAGCTTTCGGTTGGGTTGGGTTAGTGTTCACGGTAAGGAGCATGGTGCTACAGATAAAGGAGAACCTGTACGTCGAAGCAGCTAGAGCGATAGGTGCGAGTTCCTGGAGGATAATATTCAAGCACGTGTTCCCGCAGATACTGCCGTACATGTTCGCGTCAATGGCGCTCTCAGTGCCCGGTGCGATACTTGCTGAGGCTGGCTTAAGCTTCCTAGGGCTGGGCGACCCGAACGTGGTTACGTGGGGTAAGATACTGCACGATGCACAGGCCGGTAACGCAGTACTCAACGGTGCCTGGTGGTGGGTCATACCCCCAGGACTCGGTATAGCGGTGGTCGGCATGACGTTCGTGTTCATTGGCTACGCGCTAGACAGGATACTTAATCCGAAATTAATCAGGTGAGGTGGCGGGCGTGGCGCTCCTAGAGGTAAAAGAACTGAAAACCTACTACTACACCCTAAGAGGAGTTGTGAAGGCGGTAGACAACGTGAGTTTCTCTCTAGAACGCGGTGAAGTGCTGGGAATCGCTGGCGAGTCAGGTTGCGGTAAATCCACCTTGGCGTGGGCCCTCCTAGGCTTAGTTCCCCCGCCTGGCAGGATTGCTGGCGGGAAAATAGTTCTGGACGGTATAGACCTAACGAAGCTCAATGAGCATGAACTCAGGAGGAAGGTGCGGTGGAAGAAAGTAAGCATGATCTTCCAAGGTGCTATGAACGCGTTGACCCCGGTCTTCACCATAGAGGATCAGCTGGCCGAGCCATTAATGATTCACAAGGGAATAAACAAAAATGAGGCAAGGGAGAGGATAGCTCAGATACTTAAGGCGGTAGGCCTAGACGAGACAATAATGAAGCGATACCCCCACGAGCTCTCGGGCGGCCAGAAACAAAGGGTAATAATAGCGATGGCGTTACTGCTTAACCCTGATCTAGTAATAGCTGACGAGCCGACCACCGCCCTCGACGTGATCGTGCAGGCGCAGATAATGAACCTATTCAAGGAGATAAAGAAGAGGTACAATATGGGCATGATATTCATCACCCACGACCTCAGCCTGATAGCCGAGATAGCCGATAAGGTAGCCATAATGTATGCTGGGAAAATTGTTGAAATAGGGTCATCAGATCAGGTATTCGGTAACCCACGCCATCCATACACGCAGGGACTACTCAGGTCAATACCCAGGATAAGGTCCAAGGAGAAAATAACGTGGATACCGGGCGTCCCACCGGACCTAGTGAGACCACCGCCGGGCTGCAGGTTCTTCCCAAGATGCAAGTACGTTAAGGAGCAGTGCAGGAAGGAGGAGCCTGAACTCAAGGAGGTCGAGCCAGGTCATTTCGTAGCCTGCCACTTGTATGGGTGAGAGGGATGTCCGAGCCAGTTGTTAAGGTCAGGGATCTGATGAAGTACTTCCCCCTGAGGAGGGGGATAAAGGAAATAATAACGATGAAGCCCAGGAGGTTTGTCAGGGCTGTTGACGGTGTAT
>CAYNPH010000097.1:0-65825 GCA_964399035.1 uncultured Desulfurococcaceae archaeon | reverse complement strand
GGGGACGTGATAATCATGACCAAAACGGCAGGGATAGAGGGGACAGCAGTCCTAGCTTCGGACTTCAAGGACGAATTACTCCGTAAGGGAGTTCCTTGGAGAGCTGTGAAGGAGGGGGAGGCGCTGATAAGGCAGGTAAGTGTTGTTAAGGAGGCCCTAACCCTAGCTAAGTACGGGCTCGCTAATTCAATGCACGACCCCACAGAGGGTGGGGTAGTCGGTGGGTTAACGGAGATAGCTTACGCTTCCAACACCTCAATAATAGTTGATGAGGCCAAAATACCGTTGAACCCGGTAACGAAGTTACTGGCTTCGGCAATGCGTGTTGATCCGCTGAAGATGCTGTCCTCCGGTGCATTACTTGCGTCAATTCCAGAGGATAAGGTGAGCGACGCACTGAGGGTGATTAGAGAGGAGGCGGGAGTAGATGCTGTCATCGTGGGTAAGGTGGTTGAAAGAGGCGATTACCTGCTCCGCTTAATTCACGCAGACGGTAGTGTAGAGGACTTCGAGAGCCCGCACGTTACCGATGAGATCATGAAGCTCTGGCTAGAGGTAAAGTAGGACGAAGTCGTCACACTTAATGCTTCCCTAAAAAGATACCCGTCTGGGTGGGGATGTTGAGCGAGGATGTGGTGTGGGTATCCCAAGAATGTGTTGTCAGGAGGGCTAGGAAAAGTGATTTGAGGGACATATACTTGGTTGAGGTTAAGTCTTTTCCCTACCCGTACCCTATGGAAGCCTTCATAACATTCTTGGTGCTCTACCCGAAGTACTTCTTCGTAGCTGAGTGCGGTAACCGCGTCGTCGGGTACGTAACTGGGGTTAGGGAGGAGGATGGGTCCGGCCACGTCATGTCGTTAGCGGTGTTGCCTTCGCATAGGAGGCGTGGTCTAGGGTCAGCGCTACTTAAGGTGCTTGAGGAGGCCTTCCTCAGGGACGGTGTCAAGAGAATATACCTGGAGGTATCGCAGAGCAATAAGGAGGGCATAAGGCTCTACAAGAAATTCGGCTACAAGATGGTTGGCGTTAAGCAGAAGTACTATCCCGACGGTTCAGACGCTTACGTAATGGTTAAGGAGGTCCACACTTAACTTACGCACGTATTCCGCACAATCAGGTAAGGCGTAGATCCTCAGTATCCCCATGGACTTCGGAATACTGCTTATTATTGAGGCTTGGAACCTAGTTATGGGGATAGAAGTACCGGTGCCCGCAACCACCCTAACGCAGTTCTCCTCGGATACTATCGTCACGGTATCGAAGTAGGGCTTAACATTATGCCTTCCTACACCAGCGCTCCTTAACCTTCCCCTGAATTCTGTGAGTGCGTTACTTAGCTTCTCACTTAATTCACGAGGATTATACGTTATCCTGTCTAAGACTGTGTGGTACCCTTCCCTCCCCAGGTAAAGACGTATTAAGTTCCTCAAGACATTATCGCCCAGACCCTTCATCATCACGTAATTCATTAACCCACCTATGAAGAAGTCGTCCCACAGGTAGATCTTACCCGCCCTAACAGCCCTCCGAACGCCGTCGCCAGTGGTGAAGGGACCTAGGATCTCCCTCACCTTAGGCTCTTCAATCATTTCCTCGTATATGGCGTTTATGAGGAGCTGGTAGGCGGTTATTGTCTTGTGGTAGTATACTGACCTATACATGTGGAGCCTAGCTATGTAGAAGGACTCAGCAGCTTGAACCGCCTTCTCGGGCACCGCTACGTATCCCTTCTCATCCACCGTTAACGTGGTCGTTATCCTGTGGATGTCTATTAACCCGTACTTAACCCCTGTGTGAAGAGCGTCACGTAGCAGGTAGTCCAGACGGTCAACGTCTAAGTCGCTGCTTAATAGCATGTTGTATGTCGGGTCCTTATGCCTTCCTGACACTATGGCGGCGACCTCCCTAGGCTCGATGCCGTACTCGTTCAACGCGTCCTTAATGTGTGGATCTTCCATTATTATCCACGCGCTTATGTCCTCGTGGGTCACTTGAAACCTCTCTTTGAAGTAAGTTTCAATCGCGTGCGAGTACGGTGTGTGACCGACATCGTGGAGTAGCGCGGCAACCTTCAGTAGTTGAAGGTCATCCTTCGGGATGAGACCCTCCCTTGAGAACTTACCGGCAATGCGTCCCATTAGGTACATGGCTCCTAGGCAGTGGGAGAACCTCGTGTGGACGGCACCAGGGTAGACAAACCAGGCTTGCGCAAGCTGCTTAACCCTCCTTAACCTCTGGAAAGTAGGCGTGTCAATTATGCGGAGCTCTAGGTCGGTCAACGGTATGTAGCCGTGAACCTCATCGTAGATGTACTTCACCACGTCACCCATGCCCTCACCTACCCTAACAATGGGTGAATAAGGTAATTAGCGTGCCCTCCGGGAGCGTGGAGAAGCAGCTACTGCGTTCTTTGCTTAAGTGCCCGTAGGTAGGGGAATAACACCTTAACAGCTGAGTCTATCGCCTCCCTTCGGAGTGATGGTTTCCTGCGCCTCAGTTCCCCGATTACGTCGCTCGGTACGGGGTACACGTCTATCGAGAGCATCACGATCCCGGCAATAACGTCCAGCGCTTCGTGAGGGGGAAGTCCTGTGCTTTTACAGACACGCGTTATGAGATCAGCAACCTTGGTGGAGACCTCCTCAATGCTCCTGACGGTGCATTGGCACGGGAGGCTGGTCGTCGTTAATTCTTTGGATAATGACCTTGAGTACGGTCCGCTTGAGAGCCAAGCAAACCTGTACCCTAACTTAAGCCCGAATAACTTCTGGGCGATGTACGTTGCCTTATGAATTAGTAGCGGATCCCTTAAGGCGGATACGCCGAGGACCTTAGTTGCTAGGATTAATGCGCAACACGCTCTGCCCATGACCTCAGTAACCCCTAAATCAATCTGGTCTTGATTCCAGGTTATAAGGTGGAAATCAAATAAACTCGTCTGGCTTAGGGCGGTTCCGGTAATACTTGCCGGTAACAACCTAGCGTGGATATTACCTTATCAGCATGACTGAGGTCGCGGTATTCACTATGACTGAAAGCGCTACGGAACCTATGTTCACTTCGGGATTGGCGCTCCTTCCCCTTGCTGAGAGTACCACTAGGTCGTAGTCCCCTTCCTCAACGGTTTCAAGTATTTTGCTTGCCGCAGACTCCAGCCCAACATCAACGTCAGTCACCAAGACCTTAACCCGTACGCCCGCACCCCTAGCCTTAGCCTCGACGTCCTCGACGATGGAGTTAACATCCCCAACGCTGCCGTCATTAGCTATCATTACAGTAACCCGTGACCCATACCTCTTCGCGAAGTCCAGTGCGACGTCCAACGCCTTCATGCTTGCAGCGGACCCGTCTATAGGGACCAGCACCTTCCTGAACAGGAAGCTAACCTCGTAGGTTGGCTCCCTAACGTACGTCACGGTAACCACCTACCAATACTCAGTGATTCGTCAGTTAACCTTATCGACCGGGCCCCGTCCTCAACTATTCCCGTGATGGCCCGTATAGCGTCGATATTCTCCGGAACCACTATTGCCTCTTGATGAACCATGTATGCGATACCCGCCTCGTTACCCCTAACCCATAGGCTCTCCGGCCACACGATTACTTCATAAATATCGCCACGCCCGCCAAGGTCACGGGCAAGCTCCCTCACCTCAGCCGTCGAGGAGGCTATGCTTGCCTTAAGCAGCACGATCCTCGGGGTCTCCTCGAAGGCCCTGACGATGTCTTCCTTACTGACGTTACCTTCGAACCTCACGAACATTACATGCATATGTGCAAGTGTGGTTGGTGCAACGATTGAGTATGTAACTATGTCTAGGTCACGCCCGGCAACGCTCCGCACGTCCTCAGCGTGGTGTGACGGTGGCTTAGCGGGCTTCAGTAGTAAGCCCTCGATAGGTCCTTTCTTTACCTCCTTTAGGTCAGCACCCCTCCTAACTATGGTCACCCTAACACTCCGCACAGTACCTGCTTTCTTGAACGCGTAAAGCACCCTCAGTATTCCGGTGGTGTTGCAGGATACTACCCTAGCTGATGCCTTACCTAACGCGGCCTCGTAAGTATATAGGGCGTTAAAGCTGACCTCGGCGACGGACTCTCTCTCACCACCCTGGAACACGGCCTTAACACCAGCGTCTCTGTATATTCCCGCATAGGACGCACCAACACCTGCTGGCGTAGCGTCAACCATAACGTCAACGGATTGAATTAGGTCCTGGAGAGTGCCCGCCACCCTAACTCCGGCCTCCTCGAAGAGCTTCTCCCTCCCTTCGGGCACGTATAGCTTTATCCCCCTCGCTACCGCGGAGAGGGCCTCCCAAGACGGCCTCGTCTTAACTACGCCGACCAACTCCATGTCTGGCTGCTTCATGATGGCCCAAGCCACGCGCTTACCTATAGTACCGTACCCATTAACGCCGACGCGAACCCTACCCACCTGAATCACCTCCTCTCCTTTGATCCTTAAGAAACCTCCTGGCAGATTCCTCAAGGGCTGCTACAGCAGGGAGTTTCTCACCTGACAAGGCGAAAAGTAGGGCACCACCGCCAGTTGAAATGTGGATGTTCCCCCGAGCCTGATTACGTGCCATCGCACCAAGGTGTCCCCCACCAATCACGACGAACGCATTGCTCTTCAGGGCAGCCCTAAGCAGGTCCTCTGTCCCCGAGCGGAACCTAGGGTCCTCGATGCGCCCTGCAGGCCCACGCATCACCACCACCTTAGCCTCCCTTATTAGTTCGGAGTACATGGCGACGGTATACGGTCCCACATCCATGGGTTTCCCCGTCAGGTTATGGACCGTCTCCTCCGCTACCGTGCCGTCATCTCTAAGCACCCTTAGGTCATAGGGCGTGTCAAGGGGCGCACCTGAGAGTACTACCCTGCGGGCCCTCGGTATGAGTCCCAGCAGGCCTTTCTCCTCAAGGAACTTCATAACTACCTTACCTACCCTCCCTCCCTTAGCTACGTGGAACACCAGCCCCACAAGACCCGTGGTGAGTATCCTGTCGGCTATCCCGTTCTTGGTTAGGTACTCAATTATCCTAATAGTGTCCCTCACCTTCGCGCCACCGAGCACAAATATTCTAGGAGGTTCCGACGCCTCTAGAACCCTTCGTAGGGCTTCAAGCTCCCTCCTCATCAACTCACCCATAACGGAGGGGAGCACCATCGGGAAGCCAACTATTGATGGTTGGGATCGATGGGCCGTTGCGAACGCATCGAAAACGAACAAGTCAAAAAGCGGTGCAAGCCTCCTCACTAAGTAAGTCTTAGCTTGAACCTCAGGCGGTGCCTCCACAACCTCCTCCGAAACGAACCTAACGTTATCAAGCATCAGCACTTCCCCGTAGCCCAGCTCCTTTATCTGCTTCCTAGCTTCAGGACCCATAACATCCTCAACGAACCTCACCTCCTCACCAAGTAATGACGAAAATACCTCGGCGTGCTTAGACAGGTCCCTGAAGTCCTCATTCCCCGGCCTCCCCTGATGAGTTGTTACCACGACAGCCGCTCCCTTATCAAGTAACTTCTTTATCGTTGGCACGTGTGCTCTCATCCTAGAGTCGTCCAGTATATTTCCCTCTCTATCTAGGGGGCAGTTAAAGTCCACCCTAACTAATACCTTCCGCTCACTCAGCTGGATATCATCCAAGGTTGGGATGTTCCTAATCCTCAAACAAGATCCCAGAGACAATCAGTTTAGGGTAAGCTAATAAATTTAAGAACAATCTAGCATTAATTACTTCGTCCGGTAGTAAAAATTATCACTAAGTCGGTCGAAATTAAAGTAGTGAGCAATAAAGTAAATTACGAAGACACACTATGAAGCTGAAGACTTCGAGTGCGTATATTGAATGGAAAACTAACCCTTCTTCACCTTCCTTAACTTACTTAATGGGGGTATTGACACACTAACATCGATCTCCTCAACGAACTCATCACCACCCTCCCTCACGAGTACGTTCACAGGCTTCGAGAACAGCGTTATAGGTAGTGCAAACTTCTTCCAACTGCCCCTATCAAGATAGGTCACGCTCCACTCCTTGAGTAAGCCTTCGCTCTTTAAGCTATCCAAGAACTTACTGTAGCTGAAGAGCTTGGTGAGCGGTATGAATGCATTAATCACCGAAACCCCTTCTGACGGATTAAGGAACGCTTCAGGGAACATCGGATGCGTTGTAAGCACCTTCGATACCCTGTGAACCTCGGCAGGATTACCCTTAATTATGGTCTTCACGTACACCGTGTCATACGGGTAAAGGGGCGTAGTATCTAACTTCACTCCCTTAAGCACCCCTCTTGCCTCGATATGGTTCTTGAAGTGTCTAAGCACTCTGATGTAATTTACTGGCGATACGGGCTTCATCTCCTTGTTGAGTTCCTCAGTAACCTTCCTTAGCGATTCAAACGGGTTGATCTCCAGCTTCCGGAGGATGAATAGGTCTATATCGTCTATCCTCCCTCTACGCTGAACCTCCCTCGGTATTGACTCGCGTGGGGCAGCCCTAATCATGTTCGCAAGGTCCTCCCAATTAATTATTATCTCCCTGCTCTTCACATCGTAATACCTCTTGAGGTTCGGCCTGCCGATTATGGAGTATGTTGACTTAATCACCTCCTTAGGTTCTCTAGGAAGCGTGGGAAGTAATTCGTTCAGGAAAGTCTCCGCCGTACCCCTCGGTATTATGTAGGTTATAGCGGTACCCCATGGGAGCACGGGCGCATATTCCCTCATTAGAGACTTAAATAATCTCTCGTAGGGTATGTATTCGTTGAGAACTATCGTTATGACCTCAGCGTTCAGCTTAGATATCTCGACCACGCCTAGGAACCGGAGTCCCTTACTCTTCAGCAAGTTCATAAATTTCCACACTGTTGAGGCGTGAATGCCCATGTCATCAGCGACCCGCGTTATCTCCGGCACGTACTCATAACTTTGTATTTGGTCAATAAAGTCAATAAGTGAGGGGTTCAAATATCTTCTATAGAGAAAGTACGAATATAATTTCTCAATAAGCTCTCTCTCATCCTGTCTCTCACTCGCCAAATGAGGCACCTCGTAGACTTTTTATCTGGAGGATTTATTAATTTAATGACCAAGAAACTATGCTTCGATGAAGCTAATTATTTAGAAGTGGTATTCCATGTCTCACCATGTGGTGCACCACTGAATCTCATTAAGGAACTGGAATAAAAGTTGCATTTGATCTCATGGAATACCAACCTTTATATGATGTTTACACCTACTGTCGGTAGTATCAAGATGTTCCCATGTAAGTAGTTCAATTAGATGCAGGATAAATATAATCAATGATACCGTTCACATACCTTAACTAATGTTTTATGTGTCAACGTATTCCAAGCAAAATTAACGCATGATCAACGGCTTCAAGTAAGTCATTAGCCTCCGCATGAGGTTTAACGTTGCAGTACTTAGAACTACCTAGGAGTACAGCCTTCATACCGACCTTCGTGGAGCCCTCAACATCAGCACATCTGTCCCCTATCATTACCGCGTTCTCAGGTCTCACGCTTAGCTTCCTTAAGCATGTTAGGAATAAACATGGATCAGGTTTCCTCACGTGGCAGTCATTAAACGTGACTATGGCGTCAAAGTACTTTAGAATCCCTACCGCTTCCAAAACGGCGTACACAATCTCACCGTCCCCGTCAGTAACTAGACCGACCCTATCAAGGAACTCCCTAGCCTTCTTTAGAGCAGGGATTGCATCTGGGCGTAACCTAGCGTACCTGGCGTGGAATTCGGTATGCATCCTAACTAATTCAGCCTTACTCACCAGCGGTTCTGACATGGTTCCGTGAAGAGATCTTAGGAGGGCCTCCCAGGTAGCGTCAAGGGATGAGACGCCCTGCCCAACTAGTTCCCTATATATCCTCATGTGCTCTTCCCAATCAAAAACGTTAGCGTGTATCTCCGCTAATGCCTTAGAGAGAGCCTCATGCGCCACCTCATCAGAATCACTTGTTATTAACGTACCGAAAAGGTCAAACACAACTGCCTTCAAGGGATCACACCAGGATCAAAAGTAGGCTAACCTTAAAATTCGTGGGCTCTGTCTAAAGGCGTGATGATTGAGGTGGAACCTAGGGTTGCGTTACGTATTGGATTAGTATTGCTAATCACAGGAATTATAGTAACAGTCTATGCTGCCTTGACTTATAGTGCTGTAGAGTGTGCTGGTGTGGAATTCGTGAGTAATTCATGTTTCGTGGTAAGTAAGCCCGGGATTATATGTGTGAAAGGTACTGGTGTTTCGATACCTCAATTAAGAAAGGTTAACTCATCTACTATTAGCGGATGTACTGTTCAATATGCTGTAAACAAGGTTGGAGTATATTGTATAAAGGGTTCGTTACCTAAGAATGCAAGTATTATCATATGTTATCCTCAGAGGGTCGGTTCGTTCAGCATTCTATACTGGTTAATCGGTGCGGGTTTAGTACTACTTGGCGGTGGTATACTGTATTGGTGTATCACGAGAACTAAGACCAATGAAGAAGAATACTTAATGGAGAAATATGTTATTGATGAAGGCACTGTATGTAGGTCGTTAAGCCTAGCTCGACATATATGCCGCGTGAACTTAACGGAAATGAGCGTACCTGAGTTTATTCGTAGGGCAACTGAGTTCCTGAGTAATGAGTTAGGATATAAACAACGTGAGATAGCAAGTACTTACGCTATATTGGTTCGCGGTAGTATGTTCGGTTTAGGGCGTAAAAAACCTGTGACCTTACTGCTGTACGTAGGTAGTGATAATGAAGTTATCCTAGATTTCCGAGTAGCGCCGCTACAGGCGTCGGGGCTTTACGACTTAAAACAGTTCGCGGATGAAGTTAGTTTATTGCTCAAAAACATTCGTCCTTAATAGTTTAACCAAATAAAAAGTAATATCGCCTTAGCTTTATCCGACTTAGACAGTTCTCTCCTCCTTGAAGTAGATCTTCCCTAAGGCTCGCGGCGGTGCTAACTTCCTCTTCAATGGGGTTACCATGAATATCACCATAGCAACTAACGCTGCTAGGTACGGTATCATCTTTGTTACATGCACTGATAGCCCTAGGTACCCCTGAAGGACGAATTTATTATAGAGAAGCTCTGCGAAGACGGCCGCCGAAAGTATCGTTAGCAGGGGGTGCCTCCCTGCCGATAACGATATGGCGAATGCTATCCATCCTTGCCCCATCCCCATGCCTTCACTATAGGGTGCTGGCGTGTACGCTAGGAAGTAGAATGATGCTCCTAACCCTATTAGTGCATAACCGAGTATGCCTGCTATGACCCTTACCTTAAGCACGTTAACTCCTAGGGCTGATGCTGCGTGTGGGTTTTCACCTGCTGCCCTTATTGCTGCACCTAGCTTGGTTCTGCTGAGCATTAGGTGCACTAGTATACCCAGTATTATGGAGAACACTATGAAACCTACGTCTGTTTCCACGCTTAGCGGGTACGACACCACAGCATTTACTTGGCTTCTTATAGGTACGGCTATTAACGCGGCTAATCCGTATCCAACGAACATTATTGATAAGCCTATGGCTCCATGACTTATAGGTAACTTGGTTGCTAGGTACGCTATAAATACACCGAACGCGGCAGCTATTATTAGGGAGGCCACAGATCCGGCGATAGCCGTACCAGCGAATAGTGCAATCACATATGCCACAGCCACTGATACGGTAAATACACCATCGATGGCTAAGTTAAGTATGCCTGATTTTTCGAAGAGTCCATGCCCTATAGCTGTTAAGTAATATGCGGCGAAAGCCGGACCCACACCCAATATTAAGGTTACTAACGCGGGGTTCATGCGGGCTCACCTCTTTTCACGTACTATTCTTATACTATATTCTGAGAACACCCTCAGTATGGTGAATGTGGTCAGTACGAATCCTATTAGAACGTACGTTAACGCACCGCTGCTAATCATAGCGCTACCACCACTAACCCCACCAAGTGAGGATTGCAGGTTTATACCGGCCTGGAATAAGCTCGCTACAATGTAAGCAGCTATGGGGACGCCTCTTAAGTCAAGCATAGAGAGCCATGACACTAGGATAGCAGTGTAGCCTATGTTATGCGTGGGTGGCGTTGTTATCGTTTTTATCTTTATTAACTGATAAAGGTTGCCAGCGAAGAGTATTGTGCCTACTAAGCCAGCTATAGCGCCACTAATGGTTAGTGCTAGGACTATATATTTACGGACATTTATACCCGCAGCCTTAAGTGCGTTCGGGTTCGAACCCAGTATTCTAAGCCTTAACCCGAAAGTGGTGTGCCTCAATACAAACCATGCGATGGCGAATATGGCAATCATGAGCCCTACTCCTTCCCAAGTGGCTGTCGTGGTTGTACTTATCCTAGCAAACCTTAACTCTGGATGTAAGGCATTGGAGAGGCCGAACCCGCTAGTGGATATCGTGATTCCCTGAAGAGGACCATATACTATATAATTATACGCGTAATATGCTATGTAATTCATGATTAATGTCGTTGCAACCTCATCTATATCTAGGTATGCCTTCATTAAACCCGCTATTAGTGCCCACACAGCCCCTGAGATGGCAGCTAATATGAGCATCAACGCTATTGCGGCCCCAGGGCTCATAGTTAGTGCTTCAACAGCATATGCGCCCGATACCGTAGGTGTTGGGAGAACGAACATCCCAGGCATGTTAGTATATTTAGGTAGCTCCGCCTGCGATACCATTATGTACCTAACAGCAACGGATAACCCTATAAACGCAGAGGCTATCATACCCCAGATGATCTGTCCCTCTGCACCAATATTCCACACCGCTGCACTGAATGGTATTATGAGAGCTACACCAAGTATGGTTAGCATAACGAAGGTTTGAAGCATCTGAGGAGATATGAGGGATTGCCCTATTGCCCCATATACTAGCGGGGGAGGTACACGGGCTAGCCCGTAGAGGGCTAGGGTAGCTAGGAATATGCCTATAACTATAGATAAAAACGGAATTATAATACCACCAAATCTTAACGGCTTAACCCTTTTAGTTACGATAACCCTCATCTTACATCACCATTAACTTTTCGATTTGTTCACGATCGGCTTTCTCAGCCGGGAATACGCCTGCTATCCTTCCTGAACTCATAACGGCTATCGTATCGCTCACTTGGAATATTTCGTCTAAGTCCTCTGAGACTAGTAGTACAGCTAGCTTATGTTTCAGTACTTTATCCTTAATTATTTTCCTAACAGTTACTGCGGTCACTTCATCTAAGGCCCTCGTAGGGTTATAAGCCACTAAGAGCTTCTTAGCGACCGAAAGCTCCCTACCGACTAATACCTTCATTATATTACCGCCGGATAGAAGCTTGACTGGTGTTCGGCTAGAAGGAGTTACTACTTTAAATTCGTTTATCAGTTCTTGAGCCTTCTTACGTATCTGTCCCCACTTAATTATTCCTTTAGATATTAATGGGAGCATCGCTAGGTTTTCTTCGATGTTGTTCTCCATAGACACGCCGTACTTTAACGGCTCGTCGGGTATGTAACCTACGCCAAGGCTCCTAATTTTGCTTGTGCCTTTGTTAGTTACGTCTATAACGTCTCCGTTAGTCCTGATCAGGATCTTGCCTTTCCTAACTTTCCTGAGACCCATGATCGCCTGCACTAATTCCAATTGACCGTTACCAGCAACACCAGCTATACCCAATACTTCCCCTGCCCGCACCTGTAGCCTAACACCCTTCACAGAGAAGGCTCCGTAATCACCCATCACCCACACGTCCTTCACGTCCAGAACAACCTTCTCGCTAGGTTTTGATAGAGGCAATCTCTCGTAGGTTATCTGCGATGAACGCTCACCAAACATCATCTTCCTTATAGTATCAACTGACGCATTTTTCGCTTCGACAGTACCTACATACTTGCCCCTCCTAAGCACGGATATCCTATCAGCAACCTCCAGTGCTTCGGGGATCTTATGTGTTATTAGTATAACAGATCCTCCACGCTCAGCGAATCTGCGCATGAATTTGAAGAACCTTCTTTTCTCTCGAATAGGCAGGAACGTGACTGCTTCGTCTAGCATTAGCACCTTAGCTCCAAGTATGACTGCGCGTAGCAACTCTACCAGCTGCTTTTGTGTGTAACTGAGTTTCCACACCTCAGTGTTCGGGTCTACACGAATTCCTATTTCCTTGCTTTGTTCTCTGATGTAGTTTTCAATCTTACGTACGTTAGCCATCATACCGTATTTCTCAAGGCCAAGTATGATATTTTCACTAACCGTGAGCGAGCCTATGATCTGGGGAATTTGCGACACTAGCGCTATTCCATGCTTTATGGCATCTAGTGGGGATGTGAAGATTACTTTCTTACCATTTACTATTATTTCGCCGCTGTCTGGAATGTAAATACCATAAAGTATCTTAACGAACGTGGTTTTTCCAGCTCCATTTTCCCCGAGAAGTGCGTGAATCTCCCCTTTACGGAGTTCGAACTTAACATTATCTAAGGCCAAAACTCCAGGAAATCTTTTAACTAGTTTCCTAACTAAAATAGTTATTTCTCCCCCTAAATGGGGTTGTGATTGTGAAAAACTAGTTTGATTTATTACATCTGCCATGGGATTCTCACCCATACCTTGAATTACTTCTTACCGACTATATGTACCCAGTCAACGAACCACTGCATAGTCCACAGTGCGTCATGTCCCAGCCTCTCGCCAGCCGGCACAGTTACCTTAGCATGGGTCTTTATGTTATAACCACTTAGTGGACCAGTGAATGGATCGAATATTGGAGCTATGTAGTAGTATTTCTCCTTGCCGCCTATGCTTACCTTGGTTATGTTCATGTATTTGTGGGTAATTGCTAGGCTGTCAAGGGCGTTTAGCATGGGTGCGTTCTTCATCTCGTAGTATCTCTCCATTATTAGTTCATAGGCGCTCATCTTCTTGCCGGTTAGTTTGTCGGTTACTTGTATGTTCTTCAGGATTGGTATGACCTTAGGATTGATGTGCATTACGGTGCCGTTCGGGAAGACCCAGCATCCAAATTCTACAGCGCCTGAGTTAAGGAGATCCCAGTAGTCCACATTCTCTAGGTTATATGGTGTATATACGCCGGCCTTGATCTTAGCTAGTATGTCCGCGTATATTACTTCCCACCTAACTATCTGTCCACTAGCTACTACATCGGGGCCATACACGTATCCTGGGCTGTAGTGGCTAAAGACCCAGATCTGCTTGTGCTGCTGCTTGTATAACTGCTCGGCATACTCAAGTATGGCGGTTGAGTCCTCGGTATATGCTATTGCATCTACGTTGTACTGATTAACAAGGGTCTCTGCTGCCTGTCTTGCTGCTGTAGGATTATACCAAGCACCAATTTCGATTACGTAAACCTGTATGTTTTTACCTAGTTGCTCACCTATTTCTTTAGCTCCTATGGCGAATGCGTTAATGTGCCTAACTAACTCGGGCGTGAGGAACGCAGCCACATACCCTATATGACCAGTCTTAGTTAAAGCCCCGGCAATTAATCCATCAAGATAGTATATCTGATATAGGTCGGCAAAGTACGTACCCATGTTCTTGTATCTTAAGTAACCGCTGCAGTGGAAGAACATCAGGTTCGGGTGTAGCTTAGCCTCATCAAGTGTGCCCTGCATGTAACCGAAGGACGTGGTGAAGAATACTTGATACCCTTTCTGAATGAGTGACTCGATAGTGCTCTTTAACTTGCTCTCGGGGACGCTCTCTACGTAGGTGGTTTTGAGCCAGTCCTTATATAGAGCCGCTACAACTCTCCTGCCAAGGTCGTGCATATAGCTCCAACCGAAGTCACCGACAGGGCCTACGTAAATCCAAGCAGCTTTTATCTTGCTTGGTGGTGTCCAAGAGGGAGTAGTTCCGCTAGTACTCACAGTCGTGGTGACGGTCTTAGTAACAGTAGCTGCAGTGCCTCCCCCACCACTACTAGCAGTAACAGTCGTGGTAACTGTAGTTGTCTTACTTGGTGCCATACTCATTCCGGCGTAGAAGGCAGCAATACCAACGATTATTACAGCTATTACGAATCCGGCTATTAAGGCCGTCTTTGACAAGGTTGGTATTCACCAAGAGATGTAATTAAGGCATGCCTTTAAAAAAATGTTTGAACCCGATGATGGAGTATTAAATCCTTACTTAAGGGATGGGCTACGCTAAAATTATTACGTGAATAAGTTAACCGTTTTTATCAAACAAGAATCAGCCCGTTAATTAAGAGTAAGCACTACCGTGAAATCAGTGCAGTCATGCGTTGTTCACTTCCTGCCCACCAGGAGGCGGTTAACATATTATACTGGGAGCATTGAAGACTTACATAGGTAATAATATGTCGGAGAAAGAGAGTAAGAGCGTGAAGGACGCAGAAAAGGAGTTAGCGGAGAGCATTGCTAAGCTAGTGATTACAAAAGTGGATGCTCAAGACATGGACGAGGAAACCAAGAAGATTATAAAAGAGAAGGTTAGGAAGGCGTTAGAGGAGCACGGCATGACAGGCAGAGGAATGGAGGATGTAATGAAGGGATACTGGGACGTTAAGGCCCCACTGATGGCTGTATCAGAGTTCCTAAGGGATCTTAAGGAACCCATAACGGAACTCATTAAAGCCATAACAGGCGGGCTCAGCGGGGATCAGATAGGTAAGGACGTGGCTCAGTTCTACAAACACCTAATCGAGGCAGGGATCGACAAAGAATTGGCACGTGAAATGACCTTAGAATACTTCAGGAAGAGGACAGCTATGGCTGACCTAGGTTCCATGCTAATAAAGATGTTCTCTAAGGGTAGGGGATTCATGAGCGCTAGAAAACCTAGCCTAGAGGAGAGGAAAGCCGAGGAAGAAAGGGAGGGGGAGTCGTAACCCCCCTCGGGGAACCCGCCCAGGCGTCAAACCTGGATTTACCCGTGTTAAACTAGTGGGCTAGACCAATGTAAATCTTTCCCTTCGTTAGTTAGAGAAGGTGCTATGGGGAAACGATGTTGGGTGGGGAGGGTGAACGAGGCGGTCCTGAGGAGAGGCTTGTCAGGATAGAGAGGTTGTTAGAGACGGTACTACGTAAGCTTCAGGTACTTGAGGAATATCTAATCACCTCCGGCGCAGATCCGGAAGCCTCGCTGGCTGTGGAACTAGCCATGTTTTTCTTCCTCCCCGCCCATAAGGCGGTGAGAATGGCGTCGAAGGTAATGGAGCTGGCCAGGGTTGCTGGCATTAGTGACCCAATAAGTATAGCTATACTTGAGGTATTAGCGGTCTCCGACAAACCGCTAACCGTGAGTGAAATTACTAGGAGAGTGCGGAAGGTGAGGGGAATGGCGTCACGCAGGATAGTGACCGAACGGATACGCAAGCTCAGTGATAAGGGATTAGTGAAGGTTAGGAAAGCTGGAAAGAAGGTCTTAGTCAGCATGGAGTGAAGCTCACAGGTGGGAGATCTTGAAATTAAGGGAATGGAGAGTAACGCTCGCTAAGATCGTCGCGATCCTTTCCATCGCGTTGCTGGGTTTTACAACCTTACTAGCGCTCACTGAGATTGCTCTCTATGCTTTGCTGTGGATTAACTTCAAGCGCTTAACAGAACCTGTTAAGTTCTTCATTAACACGGTTATTCGTGGAGTCCCCCCTAGCTTAGCGATAGAGCTCACAGGGATCTACAAGAGAGAGGTGCTGGCAAAGTACTCAATAAGGAACCTAATTAAACTACTGACAATAGGCAAAGGAATACGTGAATCCGTGAAACGGTTTAGAGGGCAAGACCTTATTAACACGGCGGAACCCTATCCTTAAACGAGAGGCAAGACCACTGAGGTAGCGGGGGTGTAGCGCGTTAGCAGGTAAGGCGTTGCTAGTCCTAATGAATAAGGACAACGCCGAAGGACTAAAGAGGTGCTTAGAGACCTTAGCTAATCAAGAGGAGTGCAGGTTATGTGAATGCTTCGACATCCTAGTAATGGACGGGCACTCGAGAGACGGCTCCGACAAGGTCGTGGAGGAATTCAGCAAGCGCTATGGCTGCGTCAAGCTAGTGAAGCAAGCGGTCAAGGGCGGTGTCGGTCCGGCACGCGCTGAGGTTGTGAGGTACGCTATGGAACACGGGTACCAGTACATAATTTGGGGAGACTCAGAAAACATCTACACGCCAAAATACGTTGGTTCGCTAGTTAAGTGCGTGGACAACAACCACGAGGTGTTCTCAGGCTTCACTAAGGTTAAGCACACGTCCACATGGTCTAGGTTATTCTTCTGGTACCACGCTTACCACATGCTCTTCAGCTACGTTAAGGAGCGCCACGCACCAGGCAATAATAAGCTCACGAAAATCACCGTATTTAGTAAGGTCATGTATCCGCCCTCAGCAAGAAGCGACGACTTCTACTTCAGTGTGCTAGCAATGAAGCGTGGAGTGAGGTTCCGTCACTGCCCGGACGCTGAGGTCGTGGTCACTATGCCATCAAGCTTCAAGGAGGTTAAGGCGTGGCAGAGGTCTAGGGTTAAAGGGTTAGTTGAAGGTGCGTACATGATAGGAATGAGTTTTCCTCCAGACCTACCTCCTTGGACCGCATTCGCCTTATTTCCGTTAGCCGTGGTTGCTCTTGCGATAGCTGCTGTGATGACGCCTCCCCCGACGAATGTGGTTCCCTACTCACTATTAGGTGCGATTGCTTTAACTGTCGCATGGCTCATCGCTAAGCTAGAGAGCTTAGCGATTAAGGCTTACAGCGAGCCAAGGAGGTTTCAAGGTGTCCTAGGGTTCCTGGGGATGTACTTGCACGCGCTTTTCACAACGTGCTACTCCCTAATGTACTTGATAAAGTTGCGGGGTGAGCGAGGGAAGCTTAGGGCAAGGCTTGAGGGTGTTTTAAGGCGCTTCGGTTTCGACCCGTCACTAGCTAGGTTGAAGCGTTAGGTTCAGCATCCTTTTACCTTGAAGGCACTCAGAGTAGACCCTCTTCCTTTAAGGTACTTATGATTTCCTCGGTCTTCCTTCTGTCGAATGCTTTCTGACGAACCCTGTCCTCCAGCCCCCTAACCCCGAACATGTATGAGTAATTGCTTAGTAACTTGCGCTTACCTGACCACTCTATTAACGGTATAGGCCTCTTGAAGAAACCATAGTGTCCTTTCTCACTGAGTATCACTACAGGTAGGTCGCCTCCGCGCGCATAGTGTGGAGTCTTAATCACCCTCTCTCCGTACTCCCTCACTGCTATTTCCCAGACTCTGTCGGTGCCCTCCTTACCTATATCTATGTTCTCCCTAGAGGCGATGGCTGTTAAGTCAGCTATCTCATCCACCTTCATGTAAGCAACAACGTAGACTCCTCGATCCGCACGCATGAATGCCCTCCTGATCTCGGTGAACCCGTGTTTAATGTTGAAGAATCCACGTGGGTACCTAGCTAAGCCTGCCGCGAAGAATATGTAGCATTCCTTCTTCTTATACTCCCTGAAGCTCTTGGGTATTCTTCCTCCTGCCGAGCGCCAGTAATCACTGTAAACCCCTATGTCAAGTCTGGGATCCCAGTGCGCGACCACCTCGTTAGTGTGGTAGCTGGATCCCCCAACTAAGACGTAGTCGCTGGGTAAATACCTTGAGAGATCGTCCGGGAAACACCTACATGGTATTCTGTCATAGCGGAACTCCTCCGCTACCTCTGGCCTTATGAGTCGGCCCCTAAACTCAGGTACTGGGAGAGCCTCAAAGCAACCTTCGAACATTGGTGAGTAGTAACCACCATCGGCCGTCTCGAAGAACACCCTCAATAGCAGGGATTCCCCTATTTCAGCCATAACTCCACACGCCAATACTTTTTAACGAGGCTAATTAAAAGCATGTTACCTTTCCTCCTCACGTTTTTCCCTATTAATAGCATTGAGTATGGCGTCGATAATATTCTTCAGCTCTTCAAGAGATTCCTTAACTTCCTCCTCCCTCATGCCGCTGGCCTCAATCATTCCTAGGGCCTGCCTAACAGCCCTCGCAAACGCTTCCTTAGAACCAACACCTCTTTTCCTCCAGTGCCTGTAAAGCCTTAACGCCGAGATCACCGCACCTTCAACGTATCTCTTTCTTTTCTCATTTTCAGAGAGCCACAAGAACCCCGCCCTCCGACTTCCTTGAGAGGAACTGAATACGCGCTACACACATTTAAATAATACGGTGAATCTTTAAAAATGAGTGTACTGGTGCCGTGGGGCTTTTAAGCTGGGGAACCTGCTTCCCGAAAGGGAAAAAGGGGGTTTGGGCCCTGCGGCACCGCCCCATCCTTGTTTGGGTGTTCTCACCTCATCAGTGTTCAATCATGGCCTGCACAGTATGGAGTATCTCGATAACTACCTCAATCTCCGTGCTGACTACTGCACCGCCTTTGCCGGCCTTCACGCTTACCTCATGTTGTACTTCCTTCAGTACCTCAATGCTTGTCTTGATTATCTTCGATGCTTCCTCTGTGTTACCGTTCTTTAGGAGGGTCATTACTTTGCTTAGGCTTGCTTGAACGTTCTGGATCTTACTTATCTGGGTTGGCGTCAGCGCCTTACTTGCCTTACCTATGGTCAACGCCCTCTCCAATTGCTTCACGGCGGTCTTCAGCTCGGCTTCGATGGTCGCGGATTTACTTGCCTGAGCCTGCTGAGCCACTTTCTCCATTGAGTGGAGCCTCTCCCTAACCTGCTCCATTACTGCCTTGAGATCGTCATCCATTTTCCTCAGCATAACCCTTACTTGATTTGCGGTAGGTCCGCTCATCTTTTCCTGCATCATTTTACTTACCATGTTACTGAGCTGGGTTGCTGTTGCATTAATAGCGTTTAGGCATTCCCTAACTTTCTCTGCATCGCCGTTCGCAAGCGCCTTTTCCAGCTCGCTGTAGTTGCCCTGCAGTGCCTTCATAAGCTTACCCACGTCATTGACTTCCTTAATTATATCGCTGCTCATGCCTTTGGTCATGAACTTAAGTTCCATGTACGTCATGTTTACTTGCATTATAGTCATCTTCAACTTCGCTAAGTCGCTCATTACGGCCCTTAAGTCGATTGCATGCTTGCCACAGCACTTAACTTCGTGTGACATACTTACCAGCACCTTCACTTGGTTGGTCATGTTTAGTAGCTTCTCTACTTCAGAGATGTTCATGGGCGTAGTGGCATTCATTACTTCCTTCTCGATCTTCATCAGCTTCTGCGTTAGGTTCTGTGCGATCTTCATTAACTCCTGCGCCATCACCGTTAAGTTCTGCTCCTGAGCCTCCTGCGCGACCTGAGTTATCTTCTTAACCTCCTCCCACATCGCCTTAAGTTGCTCCATTACCCTAATCCTCACCATTTCCTGAAGTCTCCTAGCAGCGCAGTTGTTGAGAGTCTCACGCACGCTCGCTAGATCCTTTGCCACCTTCTCCAGCACATCGGCTACGTAGGTCGCGTTAAGTGTTTCAGACCTATTCACTACCTTAGCCAGGTACTTAGCTAGCTCGCTGAGAGCCCTAATGTCATTCTGGAGAGTTGCCTTGAGTTTCTCAGCAACCGTTACGTTGATGGTGCCTTTTTCCTCAGCCCTTATGGTTGCGTTCAGTAGCACGTGCGCTGTCCTATTGAGGGCCCTTACTTTACCCTCATACCTTATCGCTTCTATGATACTCTCGTTGGCCTTTACGCTGTACTCCTGCGACAGTAGTTCTAGGGCCTTTCTGATCTTCGCTAGACCCTCCTGCGCGTACTTCACGGCAGCGCTGTAGTTACCGGTCATGTTTGCTTGAAGCGCGAGTTTTAGTGATTGGTTTGCCTCCCTCACCAGCTGCCACTCAGTGCTGTTCTTACTTACGTTGAAGCTCGTTAGTTTGCTAATCGCTACCTGTATTGAAATGTTAAGTGATCTTATCATCACTACCGAGACGTTAACGTTCGCATTTAGTGTCACGGTGGTTGAGGTCGAACTGTCTTGGGCTAGGGCTCCTAACGTGGTGCTTGCGGGGCTTAACACGCCTAGCGCCACTATCAGGGCCCATATTACGGGTACGGTTTTCCTGAGGCTTGACGTCATGTCCTGCACACCTCCGTGAAACCTTGCGGAGTGGTTCGATATTAAAAACCCCCTAAGGAACGTTCCGCGTTCCACGGGGTTCGGAACAGAACGTCTCCTCATGCTTGCTCACCTAATTTCCTTAATCCTTCCTCAGTTATGCTGAGGTAGGTTCTCCCTCCCTTATCCTCCTTACTTATCAGCCCTAACCTCAGTAGTTTCTGAACCCTCCTCCACACGACGGACTTGCTCAGCCCTAATTTCCTCGCAAGCGAGGATATAGTCTCCGTGCCCTCCTTCAGCGCCTTCAGGATCTCGTAGTCGCGTTCGTCAAGTTCCTCAGCACGGATTAACTCACCCACGCCCGTAGCCGGGCTCCCGCCACGGGGCGTCCTACGGGATCTCAAAGCAGCGGCCGCAATGATGACTATGACGATTACTGCCGCTACTAACGCGTACACCCACGTCATGTTGCTCTGACCTGACATGGGTTTAGTTGCGGTGGTGCTTGAACTTGCCTGTGTGCTTCGCGTTGTGCTAGACGTGGTTGAGGTTTTGGTCGCCGCACCTGTAGTTGAAGTTGACTGTGTTATGATGCTTGAGGTTGTGCTGGGTACTGTTGTTTGTATGGTGGTGCTCGTTGCTGGTCGTGATGTGCTCGTGGTTGTTACTGCTGTGGAGGTAGTCGTGCTTGTTGGTCTTGTCGATGTTGTTTGCGTAGTGGTGCTTACAGTGGACGAAGTTGTGGTAGTAGTAGTCGTTGCTGGTGTTGCTGTGGTTGTTGCGGAGGTCGTTGACGTTGTCGGTGGTGGTAAAGTGAACTCTATCTCATAGGTGCCTGCGCTTGAGTACTCAATTACGATTTGATTGCCGATCATTTTGATGGATGAAGGAGTTCCATTGAAGTATAGGAGAGCAGCCCCAGCTGGTAGTCTGATGGTTGCCGGACCTCCAGGAGATATGATGTCCTTCACCATGCCACCGGAGGACTCGCCTACGATTGCTTCGTACCTTATGAACAGTTGTGTCGACTGATTAGCCGGTATTGCCTGCACCACTGTTGAGCCTATGATGCTCGTAGGTACGATATTGCCTTTCTCATCCACCGCTACTAAGGATTCCGGTAGTATGCCCGGATCCACCTTCACGTAAATTATTGCTTGACCGGTCACGTTACTTACTATAATATTTACGTCGGCGCTACCGTCAGTTCCTAAGGCATAGACGTAAGTTCCAGTTGCTAGTGTTTGCGCTCCTAGCAACGGGGAAACTGTAAGGAGCGCCAGCAGGACAGTAAGCACCGCGGGCGTAGGGACCTTCACTAATATTTTAGCCTTCATTAATGTCACCTTGTATTTACTTTAGCATCTAACCAATAAAGGGTTAATGTACGTTTTTGAGGGGTTAGCTAAATGAACTAGCATGAACGCTGTAGGGCGGGTCAAGGTATTATACTTACAATAACGTCACTTGATGTGGGGAACGCGTTGCGGGTGTTTGAATTCAGCGTTAAGCCATTCATAATCGGCATGGTTCACGTTGGGCCCCTACCCTCGACCCCCTCAGGTTCGGGAGTCAGTATTGACAACATCATTGAGACCGCCATTAAGGATGCACGGGCACTTGAGGAGGGAGGCGTTGATGGTATCATGGTTGAGAACTTCTACGACGCCCCGTACCCTAAGAACGTGGCAGATCCTGCGACGGTGGCGTCCATGGCCCTTATAACTAAGGAGGTAGTGAAGAGGGTCTCGGTACCTGTGGGGGTAAACATACTAAGGAACTGCGGTTTACAAGCGTTGGCTGTAGCGCATGTTTGCGGTGCGTCCTTCATAAGGGTTAATGCTCTCTCCGAGACCGTAGTCTCGGATCAGGGGATTCTTGAGCCGATCGCGTACGAGTTAATGCGGTACAGGCGGTACCTTGGGGCTCGTGTCGCTGTGTTCGCGGACGTGCACGTGAAGCACGCGGCACCGCTAGCTTGGAGACCCCCTGAATTAGTGGCTAGGGAAACCGTTGAGAGAGGGGGCGCTGATGCCGTAATAGTAAGTGGTGCAAGGACGGGAGCGCCGCCGGACGTTAAGGAGGTCATGGCCGTTAAGGACGCGGTTAAGGCACCTGTCATAGTTGGTAGCGGCGTCACCCCCGAAAATGCTGCAGAACTTCTAAGCGTGGCTGACGGGGCTATAGTGGGGACCTACTTCAAGGAAGGTGGCAGGATTTCAGTGAATCGCGTGGAAAAACTCGTGGGGATCGTTAAAGGTTTAAGGCGGTGAAGCCCCTCGGGTTAGTGACGCGCACCCTCCTTACCTCTTGGATCTAATAGCCTCCAGTATCTCCTTAGCAACATCGAGCCGTATTTCGCCGCGCTTAAGCATTTCCTTAACAACCTCGTCAACCTCGTCACCCTTCGCACCAGCCGTTATAGCCAGTTGCCTGGCATGTAGCTTCATGTGGCCCTTCTGAATCCCCTCCGTCGCTAATGCACGGAGGGCAGCAAGGTTCTGGGCTAGCCCGACAGCACCCATCACCTCAGCCAACTCCTTAGCCGTCTTAATGCCGAGTATCTTCAACGCCACCTTAGCTACGGGGTGAACCCTGACCGCGCCACCTATTGTACCGACAGCCATCGGCATTTCCAGGTAACCGATTAAGTCGCCGTTCCTGTCCTTCTCCCACACGCTTAGAGGCTCGTACTTACCGTTCCTCGCCGCGTAGGCATGGGCTCCAGCCTCAAGCGCCCTAGTATCCTGCCCTGTCGCTAACGCTACCGCTATCACACCGTTCATTATCCCCTTATTGTGCGTCGCCGCCCTATACGGGTCGGCAGCCGCGAAAGCCCAAGCGTACACGATGCCGTCAACTACGTCCTCACCTCCAAGCACGTCCTTCGGCACCCTAGTCCACGCCCTAACTAACCTCCTGTCAGCTAGGTTCGAGATTATCCTCAAGTACACCTTCCCCCCAGTCCACTTCTCCAGCAAGGGAGCTACGGCCTCAGCCATCGTGTTAACGGTGTTTGCCCCCATCGCGTCACGCACATCAACAATTAAGTGAGTCACTACCATTGGACCCACAGGCGAGTTAAGGATTCTGACCTCAACGTCCCTAACTCCCCCACCGACCTTAAGGAGTATTGGGTTCGTTGAGTTCGCTAGGTCGATTATCTCCTTCTTACGCTCAAGTATGACGTACTTCGCGGTATGCGGTGAGGGTACATTCACTAGTTGTATCTGCGAGATCATTAATGACTCCGTAGCTAAGGACTTAATGCCTCCGCCAGCCCTACACATCTTCGCCGCGTTAGACGCGGCAGCAACAACCGAAGGTTCCTCAATAGCCATGGGCACTAGGTAGTCCTTACCGTTTATCAGGAAGTTAGTCGCTATGCCTAAAGGTAGTGGCATGGTTCCTATTACATTCTCGATCATCTTATCAGCTAAGTCAAGGGGTAGTGGCCCCTCCTTTGTTAATGTTTTAACATCCTCCTTGCTCAAGCCAGCAAGCTCAGCTACCTTAGCTAACCTTTCCTTAAGCGTCAACTTATGGAATCCAGGCAGTCGCGACGTCTTAACCACGTTAAAACACCGTGAATGAATTGGTGTGAAGGGTTTTTATTACTCAGCGTAACCTAGGTTAAAAGCTGTGTTTAGCTTTACCTTGAACTTTCCTCCGGATTAGGGCTCCATGACTTAAGGAACGTCTTATATTTTGATATCGACTCAGTTACTCCGGGATCCACCCCTCTAACCTCGGCGAGCTTCAGCGAGGCTAAGCCCAGCACTAGCGAGTACCATAGCACCCTATCCACGTAGGGCATGGAGTCAGACATTACTAACTCCTTAACAGGCACATTAACCTCCCGCAGGTAATTGGCTGCAAACTTCAAGAGTTTGTCCCCCTCACCAAGCTCAAGTACTATGGCTGTAAAGGGCCCCAACCACTTCTCCCACCCAACGATGTCATTATGACCCCACTCCGGCAGCACCTCAACCTTCGCCGGTATCTTCGCGTTCTCATTGAACTCGTTCTTAGCCCTGATCGCGAGGGGGTAGTGCCTCACATCACTCAGGAACACAGGGATCCTCCCAGTAAGCCCCTCAACGAGGTACTCCGCTAAGGATTCAGCCTCATCTACATCACCTAGCTTAGCGATCCCTTCCGGGGAGGGTAGCGGGAAGTCCATGCCCTTTACCCTCAATACCTTTAACGCGCCTATAAGTAACGCAGGCATAGAAGCACGTGGCACCCTTCCGCTCTCCACCTGAAGGTACGTTAATCCCTTCTCCCTAGCTATCTCCGCAAGCTTACCTCCAGAGGACACCCCGGCGACGTCACAGCCCCTGCTCAAGGCCTCGTGAACGGTGCTTAGCGTTTCCTTGGTGTTTCCGGAATAGCTTATTGCTAAGACTAACCAGTCGTCCTTAACGTACTTAGGTAGGCTGAAATCCTTAATAACGACCGTCGGTACGTCGCTTAACTCGAACGCCAGCACATGTATAATGTCCCCTATAATGCCTGAACCACCCATCCCCGTTAACGCGATACCGCCGTACCTCTCCCTCCCTCCAGGATTCTCGACCTGAGTGCTTAGGGTTCTCTCAGCTAGTGAACGCCAGTCAAGGTAGAACCCCTTAAAACGCTCCATACTCATTTGGTAGCACCGTTAAGTAAGGGTAATGTGGCTTTAATAACGTAAGTCATGCTGTTTAGGTATTGCATCATTTGCTACCCGTACCTAACGTAAGAAGTGATAGTGATGAGGAAAGAAATGGGTGCACGTAGATAATCACGTCCTAGCCCATTTCTTAGCCTTGTTCCTTAGGGCAAGCGTGGCTAAGCGCTTAAAGTCATCCCACCTACCATCAAGTAAAGCACGTAGGGCTTCCCTACCTTCCTCACCGCAGTCCTCCAGTGGCTTGAGTATATACTTAACCAACCTAATGGCTACGTCTGGGTCACGGAAGTACTTCCTGAGGGCAGTCATGAATGCTCTAGGGTCACTATAGATAAGCTCGCCCGGGTACCTGCCGTACATGCTGTACATGAACATGTTCAGCGACAGTTGAAGGCCTGGTACGTGCTTCCTTAACCTCTCATTAACTAAGCTGGCTAGGTACCTAGCAACCATCGCTTCAGTCTTACTGTCAACGTTGCTGGACCTCACAATATCACTCCTCCGCAACCACTAACCTCCACTCGGGATCCACGCAGAACGTCAGGGGGCCTGGAGGAACGGGTTTCAATATGCCGTACACCTCTACGCTGTAGCATCTCCCGACCCTACCCCACTTACGCTTTATCCTTACGACGACGTCATATAGCTCCACCGGCAGTTCAAGACCCTTAACCTCAGCGTCCGCGTAGGAATAGAACGTGGTTATGCCTAGTTTCCTGCGCATTAGTATGTTATTTATGTGGTCCCTATAGAACTCATGGATGCTCCCTGAAAGCTTGAGTATATGACTCACCGGATCTATGACTAGGTAGTCCGGCCTAACCCTTAACTCATTATCCCTTGCCCTATGAGCTAACCTGTACAAGGGCTCCTGCGTCGGGTTCAAGCACTCAATAATTATCTCGGCCGGGGCCCTAGCCTTCCCCGGGAAGGCGTTGCTTATTAAATCTATGACATGTTTAACGATGTCTGGTGGCTTACTGAATGACCTTATAAGTAGCTTGCCTCCGCTGGAGTAGGCGAACGCTAAACCTGCGAGGATGCCCACAGCGAGGGAAGGTACGTACTTATCAACTATCAAGAGCACCTGTGAACCCCTGCGTAAGTTACGAAACACGCGGTCAATGGGTTCTAAAGGGGTTATCGTCTCAACCTTCTTAGGTTTCCCCACCTCCTCAATCCTTACTGGCGCGTAAACACGTATGCCGTCCCCAGTCACTATGTCGTAATGAAGCTCTACCTCAGGCACTACGGTTCCGCGCATTTTCCTTACTTGAAGCGTCCTGCGTAGAATGCCGTTCCTAAATTCTGACTTAAGTATTATGACGCCGTCGAAAATGAATTCCTCGAGACCATACCCTACGATTTCATATCCTATCGGTAATTCGGCCACGATGAGGCCCGTAACCTCGTAGGGCCTCAGCCCAAGAACTAAGGCGTTCTTGATTAACTCCCTAGCCCCCCTTAAAGTAGTCATCTGCGTTATCGCGGTTATCGAGTCTATGACGACGCGCTTGGCACCTATCCTAGCCACGGCGTCAAGGAACTCTATGAGGTTTTCTCTAGCCGTTTCGAAAGTAGTGGATTGAAGTCCCTCAATATACTGAAACATGCCGTTCCTCAGGTACGGCTCAAAATCCATGCCCAAGAGCTTCATGAACTTAAGGAAGTCCGCCTTAGATTCAAGGAACGATAAGTAAACACCTGGTTCCCCGTGCCTTAAACCCTCGTAGATGAACCTAGCAGCCATCGTGGTCTTGCCAGCCCCTGGCGTACCGGCAACAAGTACTATGCTACCTCTCGGTATGCCACCATTAAGAAACTCATCGAGTCCGCTAATCCCTGTGGGACACACGTCATTCATGCGATCACCCCGTGCCTAACTATAGGCTTACTTGCGACGTTAATTAAATAAATCGCAACTTAGGAGAGGGTTTTACATCACGCCCTTTTTAACCCCCCGTATCCCTCATGTTCCGTGAATGCCGCGTGGTTTAGTGGTACTCTAGATTTCCTTCACTTATGCTCCTTGTTGCTACCCTGCTTACTGGTTATGTTAAATGTTGTGCTCTCTAGACGGTTCTCTAATTTCATTGCTAGCTTGGCTACGTACTCCTTAAACTCCTCTGAGTCCATTGAAGGAGGTTTCTCCTCGCTCTGCACGATTTCCGCTAGAGCCTCCACGATCCTTGCAATGATTTCATCGCTTAATTGCCCGTAATCCATGTAGAGTATCTCCCTGAATTCGTCGGGATTCTCTATAAAGAGTTCAGACATCCTAGAACCAGTAACGTACTGATACTTTATGGACGTACTCTTAGCTTTCTTGGAGCCCGCGAGCAGGGTTATTATCCTGTTGATTACTTCCTCTATCTCCTGCAAGGTCTCTGGCTTCGGCATGGGTGCCTCCCCTTTTTGATCTCCGTTGCCACTAGTACCACTAGTGGAGAGCCTCCTCACCCAAATCATTACTACATTACCATCCAATGTAAAATACATACAAATAATGATAAAAATTTACCCCAAGAAGCGGGATGTTAAGGTAGCCTCGCTAGGGAACGACGCCACTAAACATACTTACGCTGGCGGCACTTGGGTAAAGAGGAGCACCGTGTACACCATTATCGAGAGGAAAAGAAGGATTAAGGCGTGGAAGAGTGATGAGAGGTACCTGGAGCCCGTGAAGTAGGATGTCGTTATGCCGTTCAGTATCGACTCTATTAGGGCCCCATAAATTATGAGTGACGTGAGCGCTAAGGGATCTATCCTCCCGAGCATCGTTAACTTCTCTGATTCCTTGGCCAGCGGATATAGGAATGTCTGAAGGAAGATTGCTGTCGTTATTAAGTAAACTATGAGCACCATGTACACCGTGGCTAGGAAAGATCGAGTGGCTTCCTTGAGCTTACCCGTGTACCCAACTATCACTTCAACAGACTCTCGAAAGTCCTTAAGCGTCCGGAATAGCTCTTCACCACCCTTAGCAAGGACCTTCAAGTAATCAGCTGTTATGGCTAGGAGCGGCGTCTCCCTCCTCAAGTACCTTATGGCCGAATCTATGCTCTCGCCAGCAGCTAAGGCATTAAGCACCCTCACAAGATCACGCCTTAAGTACTTAGAGTACTTCAGTGATTCCCTGAGTGCTTCAGGTAAGCTAAGACCCGCCCTCAAACCGCTCTCCAGCGCTGACAGTATCAAGGGTATTTCAGCCTCCGCCCTAGACGTTTCCCACTCCCACTTATACTCAAAGAGTGCCGACGGTATCAGTGAGACAGCTATTATGAAGGAAATACCTAAGGCCTCGTAGGGGTCGTAGAGGCTGAATCCTTTCTTCGTTATAACTATTAAGTATACGGCATAGAGCACCGCGGCCCAAGCAGGGAGCGTGAGGAGCAGGATCCGGAGGTCCTTCCTGCTTATGCTGGCGTTGATTTTTCGCCTCATAGTAATGCCCTCTCAACGATCTTCTTAGCCATGATTGCGGAGAACGCCGAGAATAGGGGTATCGCCACGAATATTAGGAGGGCTATTAACGCGTTGATGTCGAACCCACTACCGAGTATTGAGAGTGACGCCAGCATCACTATCGCTATGACCGGGAAGAACACGCCTATCGACATGTACATCTCGACAATCACTGATAGACTCTCTATAGCCTTCCTAAGCCCTGACTCCCTCTCAGCCATTATCGCGTCGAACTCCTCCTTAAGGTAGTTTATCGCCTCCTCGCCCATCCCGAGAGAAAGCACTATGCGTTTAAGCGTGTCAAGCACGGGCTTATTCTTAAGGGCTCTCTGCAACTCACTAATGGCTTCCTCAGGGGTTACCCCTAACGCTATCTGCTTTATTAAGTAATCAAGGATGGGGGATCGAACTTCACTAGCGGCCGAGAGAAAGGCTTCGAGAGGGGACTCACCAGCCATTATGAGCGTCCTCAGCCTCAGTATAAGGTGAGGTAGCCTAAGCTCTAGGTGCTCAAGCATTGAGCTTACCTTGAACTTAGGCAGGAAAGCTATGGATGCTGATATGGAAACCATTATCAATGTGTAAATGACTGCAAGTATTAAGCTCAGGGGCAGGAACTGAAGGTACGATAAGACGGCAATCACGGCTCCTAAGGCGGCCGGCACGGCTGAAACAGCGTAGTGAACCCTCTTGGACTTACCGATGTAGAGAGTGTTAAGCACCCCTAAGCTCACCTCAATCCCTGTAGTTAGTTAGCCTGAGTATCGCCTCCTCGTATGGCGGGTTCTCCAGTGCTAACCTTCGAATGAAGTCCGCCCTACGGTACACCTTACTTATGAGGGTATCTATGCTTAAACCACGTATCTCACTGATTTTCCTCAACGTTATCGAGGCTTCAGGCGCGAACCTCTCTAACCTAGCGCCCTCTCGCTCGTCCACGGACACCTTATATATCACGTTAAGCTCGGGTTCCTTAGTCTCAGGGTCTATGTGGGAGATCTCGGCAGCCGTTAGCACGTACCTGTTTATCCTCCTCCCTATCCTCACCTTAGACACGTGAACTATGACGTCAAGTAACTGCATCAGGTATGGAGGAATATTCATGGGCGGAGCCATTAACCTCCTAACAGCGGCCTCAACACCCTCAGCATGCATCGTGCCTAAGCCACCATGACCTAGGGAAATAGCCTGGAGGAGCACGTACGCCTCCTCACCCCTAACCTCACCGACGATTATGTAGTCAGGTCTCTGCCTGAGTGAAGTCTTAACTAGGTCATAGAGCGTTACCTTACCGAGGGTCTCAACGCCTTCCCTAGTAACCATGAATACTGAGTTAGGGTGGGGCAACCTAATTTCCCTAACCTCCTCAATGACGACTACCTTCATATTGAGTGGTATTAGGGTCGCCACGGCGTTTAGCAGGGTGGTCTTACCAGCGGCAGTCTCACCGACAATGAACACGGAGCGCTTATTCTCCATAGCCACCCAGAGGAACCCGACGAGCTCGGGCGTTAAGGTGCCGAACCTAACTAGGTCGATCACGGTGAATGGTATCTCCTTATACTTCCTGATGGTGATCGCGGTGCCTAACTCGGAAACGACGGAATGAACCACGTTAATCCTGTACCCCATAGGTAGCGTGCCGTCAACTATCGGTCGACTCAAGCTCACGAACTTACCGGTAGTCAACATCATCTTTTGCAGGTGACGTTCAAGGTCTTCAGGCTCGACAAAGAAGACATTCGTCGGTAAGTTCTCGTAAGTCCTATGCCACACGAATACAGGCTTACCGATACCGAGGACGTGTATGTCCTCAATGTTCGGGTCCTTAAGCATAGGCTCGAGCTTACCGAACCCTACAATGTCCCTTCTAGCCATGTACTTAATGCGGTCAATTACGGCCTCATCTATCTTCTCCTTCCGCTTCAGCTTAAGCTTCTTCCTCAGGATCCTAGGGGCGAACCTCTCTATGGCCTCCTCAATAACTATTGACATCTTATCGATGTCGAGCTCAGGCCTAGGGTACTCCTCAATAAACCAGCGCCTAACAAAATCAAGAACTTCCCTCTCCGCATCACTTGGTTGTGGAGTATCAACAACGTACTGCAGCGAACCACCAAAAGAAGTAGCCATAGGAGACCTAACAATACGTACCTTAGTATATTCGTCCAGTTCGTACTCCTCAATGGTCTCCTCCTTAAGTTCAAAGTTCTCACTATCCTTCTCAGAAAGAATGACGCTGGGATTGGCATCATTGTGAATTATTCCTTCGTCCTTAGGCATAGCTAGCACCTTTACTTTATTCCTAATTTAATTACTTTACATCAACAAATTTACTTTCCTCCACATACTTACATTTTATCCTTCCTCATATGTGCTTCGTGATAAACAGTGGAAAACAGAAAGGGAGAAATTGTGTGATGTTGTGGTTTTCCCTAAAAGATCAAAAATTAATTGGTTCCCTGTTAGGCTCTTATTGTGTATGATACTTCTGCACCGTCACTTGACACTAGCGTTATCTTGTAAGCGTAGCCAATAGTTGCTGAGGGATACGGTACAAGTACTTTGGTTACACTACCTGGATCTACGGTGTATCCCTTACCGAGGTTAATGAAAATCACGCTACCGTTAGGTGCAGTAACATATGCCCTAGTTATGTTGGCTACTACCCCACCATCATTTCTGACGTACAATACGAAATTACCGCTGGAACTATTGTAGAACCCTGACTCCACTACCAGTACTGCTTGGGGTCCTGAGCCTTGGTTTAGTCGTCCTCCTATCCAGCCTGTTGCGAATGCGTAGATTACTATGCCGGTCGCTATCGCTATGAGTATTAGTAGGACCGTTGCGATTATTGGGGATATACCTTTTCTTAGAGCCTTCATTTGTGGCTCACCTCACGTATATTTTATTAGTTAGTAAATTAAAAATTGACTGAATGGTCTAGTGCAACTACTTAATTCGTATTTGTTACGTGTGAGATACCCGTAGAAATTCCTTTATAGAGTTTAATCGATATACTGTATGCGCCTCTACAGGATTTGGGTTCCTCCTTTTTAAGTAAATCTGCGTGGGGAGTCTGTTATCGGTGTGTAAGCCTATGTCCAGCTTTAAGGACTTTGAGAAAGCCTGGAAGGGAAAGGAGAAAACCGTTGGTCAGATGATTAAGAGCGCGTTCACGAAGGAGAAGCCCCTTAGGATGAGGCTAGCTATGGCTCATTACAAGATTAACTCGATGGTTAGGAGGCTTGAGGTGTACTTAGAGAGGCTTAAGGCTAGGGATAAGGACCTGTTTGAGAGGGTTGTAGATGCCCTCATAAGTAAGGACATGGCTAGGGCGTCCATGTACGCTAATGAGGTGGCGGAGTTAAGGAAGGTGGCTAAGTCCCTACTGATGGTGCAGGTGGCGCTCGAACAGATATCCCTGAGGATTGAGTCCATAAGAGAAATAGGTGACATTGCCGCTATGCTTGGCCCCGTGGTGGGGGTGGTTAAGGATATAAGGGCAGCGATAAGGGGTGTGCTCCCCGAGATAGGTATTGAGCTTGGTGAGGTGCATGACATACTTCAGGAGACCGTGATGGAAGCGGGTGAGATGCTAGGGATAGGCCCGTCACCAATCTACACGAGCCCGGATGCGAGGAAAGTGCTAGAGGAGGCAAAGGTGATAGCGGAGCAGCGCATGAAGGAGACCTTCCCAGCCCTACCCGCCGTCCCGACCGCTTCGAAGAGTGGCGAATCAGAGGCCACCGCCGAGAACTTCTAACGCGGTGGTCAGAACCCCTCATGTTTTTAAGAAGTGTAAAACCACGTGCTTGTTTTCCCGGATTTTCCCTCGTTTTATGGTATTATCTTGCCTTCCACCTTAACTTCGCTTACCCCTAACTTCCTGAGCGTTGATGTGGCGGTATGGATGAGTTTGTTGACCATGTCTCTCAGTGCTTGTGGGCTCCCTGCCTCACCGTAGATCCTTATCTTGGGCTCTGTCCCGGACTTCCTTATGAGTAGCCAGGACCTGTCCGGGAAGTTCACCCTTAACCCATCAATCGTTATTATTTCGGAGTTCTCGCCAGCCATCCCCATTAGTTCGTCCTTCATGGCCTCGAACACCTGGTCGCGCACGTGCTTAGGCATCTTAAGTGAGTACCTAGCTTGAGGGTAGTTAGGCACCTCACTCATTAACTCTCCTATGTCCTTACCTTCCTCAGCCATCCACTTAACTATTAATCCAGCTTGATAGATCCCGTCGATCCATGACCCCCAGGACGGGTCGATGAGTTTCCACGGCTCAGCAGCTATTAACGTGTCAGGGTTCTTGAGTAGGCCTTCATGTGTTTTCCCTAGCTTCACGACGTAGAGCTTACCGCCGAGTTCCTCGACTACATCCCTTACGGCGTTGCCGACATCTATGGACACAACGATAGTTCCTTTCTTCTCCTCGAGCTTCCTCTTAGCTATTAACGCTATGATTCTGTCCTGCTTTATGAAGCCCTTAGCCGGGTCAAGGACAGCTAACCTATCCCCGTCACCGTCCTGCGCAAGGAAAACATGCGCGCCCACGTCCCTAGCAACGGGGAGGAAGGGCTCTAGCACGTCGGGTCTTGGCTCAGGTGTCCTGCCCGGGAACCTCCCGTCGACATTAGCGTTTAGCGTCACGACGTCCGCACCTATACTCCTTAGCACGTTGGGTGTGGCTAGTGAGGGGGCGCCGTTGGCGGTGTCTATGAGTACCTTGGGTTTTCTCTTAATCGTGGTTGGCATCACCCTAGAACTCACTTCTTCTATGTAGTCCTCCAACGCACCTAGCCTTGCCTCATACTTACCTACGGAGTCCCAGTCGGCGAGCCTCCACGACTTCTCGTGGATTATCCTCTCTAGCTCCCTCTCATCCCTCTCGGGGAACTCCATCCCCTCAGCGGTGAATACTTTTATGCCGTTGTCCGTTGGTGGGTTATGCGATGCCGTGATGTATATGCCTCCGTCGCCCCCGTATCTCCTCACGGACCATGCTAGGGTCGGGAGGGGAACTAGCCCCACATCGATCGCGTTGGCCCCCACAGTCATAGCGCCTACCGCCGCGGCTAGCTTGAGAACAGGCGTTGTTAGCCTACCATCCCCGCCTATAACTACCTTAGATGCCTTCACGTACGTTGTTAGCGCCATCCCCACCTCGACCGCTAGGTGGGGTGAGACCTCTTCCAAGTACCTGCCCCTAATACCGGCTGTCCCGAAGAGCCTCCTCATACGGAGACCCTCCTCAGCTCCTCAGGCTTGAGCAAGGATATGCCGGCCTTCCTCCTTCCCCGCATGTACTTAACGACCTTAACGAGGACTACTAACTCTGGGTTCTCGAGATCCACTGGCCTGTCAATGTACCTCGCTATCTCCCTGACGGCGTCTATGGTGTGCATCCTCACCCTGGAGCCGTCCTCCCTCACGACGTAAAGATGTCCCTCGAGGGTCACACGGAACTTAGTCCCCTCAGGTATTTTGGGGGCTATGCTCTCCTTAATAACCTCCACAACGTCGCTTATGTAGGGGTCCGTGACGTAATCTATAGGTATGACCCTTATGATGGGCGTTCCAACACCTTTTAATGCCTCCCTTATCTCCCTAGCCACCTCATGGGGATCCTCATCTAGGTCATAGAGGATCACTGACTGGTAGGAAGAAACGTACCTTAACTTAGTACCAGCTATTTGCCTGAGTTGATTCCTGGCCCAACGGTAGTTGTCTATGCCTGGCTCATGCGTCACTATTAGACTGAATACCACACATCACACCAAGGGAAAGTCTCAATCACATTAAAATGCGTGCCGCCTAAAGGTGGTTTGCTTCTGGCGGCCCTCACCCCTCCCTTAGCACAAGGTATTTGATCCTCCTGCCACCCTCCCTAATCCTCGTTAGGGCCGTAGCCGCGGCTGAGAAGGCCTTCCTAGGTATGTGCGATATACCGACCCCCACCTTAATGTGGTTCGGTTTAATGAGTTCCTGTATGACCGCATCTAGGTTTGAGGGCTCGGTAATTGCAACTAGGTTATCGCCTCCTAAGTACTGAACGACGGCAATGTCCGCGAGGGACTCCACGTAGGTGTTGATGAGCTTCATCACCTCGACATACGCTGAGTAGGGCCCGTCCCTAGAGGTCATGTGTGTGAAGTAGTTTAGGTCAGCATGCGCTACCGCGATTTCCCTAGGTTCGCATTCCTCGTAGTAATCACCTAGCTCTAAGTACTTGCGCACCTTGCTGAGCACCGAAGGTATTTCACCGCAGAGTAACGCTACCCGGACAGGTGTGGGACTGTATGGTTTGAGAGCTTCCTTAACGCCGTTAATGAATGCCTCCGGGTCGACGCTACCTGGCAGGAGCACTAACTGGATATCGTACCTGAGGGGTAAAGCCATACCATCGTGCTCAGCAGTGAAGGACTGAATCACCTGGTACGTCCTAGCCTGCACGAGTTGTATGAACCATTCCCTGTCAGGTCCTAAGGACTCCGTCCACTCCCTATATCCCTCGAACGCCACCGTCCCTACAAGTACCATGCTTCCTCACTTACCGGGACATAGTTAGCTAGGGGGTGCCGTCGCTTAGTTGGTGCTACATCACTCTATGGTTAGGGTTTCGCCCTCATACCTTAGCTCGTCAACGGCCTTAAGCCTACGCACCATCTTGACGGCTGCCTCCACCGCGCGCCTAGCGTAGTCCTCGACCCTCTCGAGCGCCTGCATTCTCGATGCGCCGGGCCCTATTATGCCGAGCGTTACTGGCTTACCGTACTCGAGCGCGAGGTCCATTAATTTTCTCGCGGTTTGCCCAGCAACGAGTTCATCGTGCTTCGTTGCACCTTGAATCACAGCCCCTATAGTCACTACGGCGTCGACGTCGCCCTTATCGAGAAGCTTCTTCACCGCGATAGGTACTTCGAACGCCCCGGGCACCTTAACGACGTGCGTGACCTCCGCACCGAGGAACTTAGCGTGGTTGACGGCTTTCTGAAGCATTAAGTAGGTCACGTCGTAATTGAACTCCGAAACCACTATTGCCAGCTTAACCATTCAGTTGCTCACCTGATTAATGGGTTTACACAGAGTTAAAAATTAAGACTATTGTTCAAGTCATCGCAGAGAACTCACTCCCCTCCCAAGAAGAATAGCTTCTCCATCTCAATGCTTCTTAGCTCGTCTGCTGAGGCCTCCTTAACTATGCGCCCACCCACAAGCACGTATCCCCTGTCAGCAACGCTCAATGCCTTAGCTACGTTCTGCTCCACGAGGAGTATGGTTACCCCCATGCTCCTTATTTCCCCGACCTTACGCATTAAGGTGCTTGCAGCCTTAGGCGCTAGCCCGGCGGTCGGCTCGTCCAGTAGGAGGAGCTTCGGCCTAGACATAAGCGCCCTAGCGACGGCTAGCATCTGTCTCTCCCCACCGCTCAATGTCTTCGCCTTCTGGTTCCTCCTCCTAGCTATTTCGGGGAATAGCTTGAACATCTCCTTAATGTCATCCTTGATGCTTGGGTCCCTGCCACGCATGTACGCACCCATCACTAGGTTATCCTCGACCGTGAGTTCAGGGAACACGTTGTTTGTTTGAGGCGCGTACCCTACGCCTAACCGCACTATCTGGTGAGGCTTTAACCCCGTCACGTCCTTACCTGCTAGGACGACTTGACCTGAGTGAATCGTGGCTATCCCGAATATGCTGTTAAGCAGGGTCGTCTTACCCGCCCCGTTAGGCCCGAGAACCGCCACTACTTCGCCCTCCCTAACCACTAAGTCAATGCCGTGAAGCACCTCCATCTTCCCGTACCCAGACCTCAGGCCCTTAACCTCAAGTATTGGTGCGCCCTGTTCACTCACCTCTAATCACCTCCCTATGTATGCCTCAATTACCTTTGGATCATTCATTACTTCATCGGGCTTGCCTTCGGAGAGTAGCTTGCCGTTGTGAAGGACATAGACGTAGTCAACGAAGTCCATGAGTACCTCCAGCCTGTGCTCGATGATGAAGAAGGTTAAGCCCTCCTCATCTCTTAACCTTCTTATGAACGTGAAGAGCTCCCTCGCAGTAGTGTATGCGACGCCAGCGGCTGGCTCGTCCAGTAGGTAGACCTTAGCGTCCGTTATTAGTCCCCTGATGGTCTCGATCATCTTCATGTGGGCTGCGGATAACTCCGACACCTTAGCCCTTACGTAGTCGCCGAGGCCGAACTTCTTAAGGAGCGCTACAGCCTTCCGGGCGAGCTCCTTCTCTTGCTTCTCCCACCTACTCCTGAATGGCGCGACTAGGATCTTCTCACCCACCTGCCTTGGCGGGGTCAGCAGGACGTTCTCAAGCACGGTTAGCGAGGGAAATAGCCTAGGAATCTGGAAGGTTCTCACGAGCCCCTTCAGGAACACTTCATTCGGGTTAAGCCCGTCTATCCTCTCCCCAGCGTACCACACCTCCCCACGCGTAGGTACGTAGAACCCGGTAACTACGTTGAACAGCGTGGTCTTCCCTGACCCGTTCGGCCCTATCAACCCTATCACTCCTCTCTCCGGTACCTCCAGCGTCACTCCGTCAAGCGCCTTAACACCGCCGAAGTACCTAGCTAGGTCCTTAACCTCGAGTATAGGTTTAGTCACGCCTCATCACCTCCCCTAGCCGGTTCCTTCTCTAGATCCTCCACAGCCTCCCATGCCGGGGTCTTGATGGGTTTCTCCGGCACTAGTCCTCCGGGCATGAACATCAGCACAAGCACGATGAGTATGCCGACGATCATCCACCTGATGTAGTCAGGCGTGATTATCGTTATGCCTAGGTTGGGGGTTATGAAGGTCAGTATCCTGTCCACGAACGTGATTATTGCTGCGCCAACCACCGCCCCCTTATTATTCCCCATACCCCCGAGTATGACCATGGCCCAGATGTTGAAGGTTACCGCCGGCACGAACATGTTCGGGTTCACTGAGCTCATGTAGAACGCTAGGAGGACGCCGGCAATGCCAGCCATTCCCGAGCCTATGAAGAGAACTGTTGCCTTAACCCTAGGCACATGCTTACCCATGCAGAGAGCCGCCACCTCATCGTCCCTAATAGCCTTAAGCACCCTGCCGAACGGGGAGTTAGTTATTCTTTCGGCGAACCATAACGTTATCGCTAGGAACCCCAACACTATGAGGACGTAGAGCCTCTCCCTAAGCACGGGGTCAGGGATCCACAGGAAGGGGTGCGGTATGCCGCTTAACCCCTTACTAGCGCCGAGCGGCTGGTAATTCAGCAGGAATATCCTCAGGAGTTCCCCGAACGCCAGTAGTGTTATGCCGAGGAACGCCGGACCTACCCTAAGTGTTGGGTACGTCAGTAAGTACCCTACGCACCCAGCGATGATGAACCCAAGCACGAGTGACGCTGCAAATATCCCTAAGTCTAGGGCGGGGTTGGCGCCACCGTACTTGCCTAGAGCTATGATTCCTTCAGTAGTGTAGGGCGCGGCCGCCACGTGATACACGGCGAGCACGGTGTACACGCTGAGAGATGCGGCTAAGTATGCCCCTATCCCGTAGAACGCCACCTTACCGAAGTTAGCCATGCCGGTCAGCCCTACCTCAAGGTTAAGGGATATTGCTAGAATCGCGTAGATGCCTAGGAACGTGCCCCACGAGACCAGGAACCCGAGGATATCGAAGCTGGGTAGCATACCGTCTCACCTCCTCTTCCTTAGGAACCTATACGGTAACCCACCCCCGGCACCTAGAGGCGGGAACGCTATGATGACTATCAGTAGCGTGGAGAACGTTATGAAGGGCTTGAAGCTCGTGGGGACGCCGAAGACCTGGTTAAGGAACGCCATACCGAGGTTCTCAGCAAACGCGATTATGAAGGCACCCAACGCCGTCCGGGAAAGCGAGGTTAAACCACCTATCACGGCTATCGCGAATACCTGCAGTATTAGGGTGTCGCCGACCTCGGGAGTGGCTATGGCGAATATCGCCCAAAGCACTCCTCCAACCGCAGCCATCCCGCCAGCCATGAACCACATGACATTAACTACCCTACCCCTCGGAATACCTGATATTTCGGCTAGGGTCGGGTTATCGGCTATCGCCCTGATAGCCTTCCCAACCGCTGTCCTCTCAAGAACGAAGTAAAGCATGAGCGCCAACGCGGCAGCGGTCACGACGGCGGTTAGGAAAGCGCTCGTTATAGGTATCCCGCCGACAACGACCCTAGGCAGGGTTTCGAACCTGAGTAACACCGACACTAGGTTAGCCTTAGCGAACCTAGACAGGACGTCGAGCACCGAGTACATCAAGTACTTGTAGAATATCCAGAGACCCATCGAAGCTATCATCAATATCACTACGTTAGCGCCACGCCTGCTCAAGGGTTCAAAGACAGCAACGTTATCCATAACGCCCATAATGCCGCCGACCACAAATGCCGCTACGATAGCCACGAACACGTTGTCAATACCTAGGAATACGTATAATAGCACAGCGACGTAAGCACCGTACGTAATGAAGTTTATGTGAACGAAATTGATTATCTTGGTGGTCTTATAACTAAGCGTTAACGGAACCGCCAGTACCGCGTATATTAACGCGATGTGCACGGCGGTCAGCACCTGGTACGCATCCATATTCACCATCGCCATCACCTCCTGAAGACCGTGGTTACGCGTATGGCGGGTGAGAGGTTAAGCTGAGGTTAAGGGAGAGCATGGACTCAATCAAAAAGTAGGGGCTGTTCTTGATTAGCCTGGCTGTGACGTTAGGGTCACCGTGCCTCCCTGGTACACGCCTATGTCGCTGAACTCGTACTTGCCGTTCACCTGCTTTATCGACCATATAGCGTACTGCTGGAACGCCTTGTCACCGTTCTCATCTAGGTACGTCCACCCGCTCGGCCCGTAGTAGTGGGCCGCCACCTTAGGTAGTGCGTCCTTTATGGCGGCGCCGTCGTAGGTGCCTGCCCTAAGTATGGCCCACCCGGCAAGCATTACCGCGTCATATAGGTTCTCGCTGAACACGGGCGGGTCACTGCCCGTCATTTCCTTGAATCTCTTGGCGAACTGCTCGTACAGCACGTTGTGAGGCGTCTGCGGCCTAGTACCCATGAACTTAACGCTTATCAGGAACTTGGCTAGGCTTGGCTGGAGTAGCTCGGACGCTCCGTGCACACCTTCCGATGAGAACCACCTTATCTTCGAGAGCACGGGGTTGTTGGCGGCGTGCGACAGAATGTTAGCACCGTCAGTATCGAATGAGATGAGCACCACGGCCTCGGCACCACTGGATTGCACCTTCTGCGCTAACGCGTTCACCTCGGATGAGTAGTCGGAGAGGCCCGTAGTGTAGGACTGCAGGATCGCGGTGCCACCGCTCCCCTCAAAGTACTTCTTGAAGAACTCTGCGAAGGCGTTACCGTACTCGTCGTTCCTGTAGAACACCACGACCTTCTTTATGCCTTCGTGCTCGACCAGCGCGGCCAGCACCTTAGCCTGAAGTGCGTCGGAACCCACGGTCCTGAATATGTAGTCATTCGGTATCGCGAGTGTGGGGGCCGTCGATGACGGGGATATTATGACTATGTGGTTCGAGTCCGCGTAGCTCTTCACAGCCTTAACCTGAGAACTCGCGGCAGGCCCTATCACGACCTTAATACCCTGCTGTGCGAATGTCTGCACGTTCTGCAGGGCTTTCTCATCCTGTGTGGCGTCATCCAGTATCACGGCCTGAAACTTAACGTTGAAGCCGTAAGCCTGCACCTCCTTGTTGAGGTCATTAATTGCCATCTTAGCTACCTGCTCCCACATCTTACCCACTGAGGACAGCTCGCCCGACAACGGCAGCGTGAACCCGATCTTATACACCTTTGTCCCACTACCAGTGGACGAGGTCACGGTCTTAGTTACCGTTACGGTGGTTGTCCCTCCAGTCGAGGTTGATGGGGATGAGGCCTGCCCCCCTCCCGTTGACGTGGCTAACGATATTCCATACCCTATGCCTATACCCACTATCAAAGTTATAATTGCAGCTACCACTACCTTCAAATTCTGTCCAGCCATTTCCATCACCTTTATCCCATTTATTTTCAGCCTCTGTAATGGGAGGGGAGGCTTATAAGCATTTCATTTCCTGTTTAAATTATTTAATCATGTTAGAACTGCTTAAACTTACGCCTACGTATTGGCAGGTGTGTGTGAATTATTATAAGGTCATAACTGTTGTATAAAGATAATCATGATTATTTGAGGTATTGTACTTGGATCAAGTTTAAGTTTATTTGAAACATCCTGCTAACGGATAATGTGGGGAAAGCCGTGGCGAAGAAGATAACGCGACTTAAGGAAGTGGGTTCAACATCCCCGCAAGGCGTGTACCTGTATGACCCCAAGGACGATATGTGGGTGATGTTGCCCTCGGACGACCCAGATCCGTACGTCCCTAAGGATGACGGTTACTACACTATTTATTTCGATAATACTAAGTGTCCAGCCTGCCGTAGATACGACATTTACTGGTACCCCTTCGTGAGGAAGCACGCAAGGAGGCTTAACGACTACAGGTTCGTGATAGTGCTGTGCGGATGGTTTGCTAGGGAATGCGTGTCACCTACAGCGGCAGCGACATTCACGTACTTCGACGTGCATGCATCGCCAACTACGTACTTAGTCCATGTAAAGAATGGTGAGATAAAGTATAAGGAGAAGTACGAGGGGGTTCTCACTGACCTCGAGTTAGAGAAGGCCGTCCCGACATTCAAGGAACGTGCCGAGAAGGCGGAGAGAGGTGAGCCAGTAAGGAAGCCTATCAAGGACGAGGATACACTCCTTAAGTTACTCAAGAAACTAATAGAGGAGGCGAGCAAGGGTGGGGCTTAACGTCGAGGAGATAAGGAAGGACTTCCCAATACTTAGACGCACGGTGAATGGAAATCCCTTAATATACTTCGACAACGCGGCAACCACTCAAAGACCGATCCAGGTTGTTGCCGCCATAGCTAGGTTTTACCTGCAATATAACGCGAACGTCCACCGAGGATTCCACACCCTCTCACAGGAAGCGAGCGAGGCGTTCGAGGAAGCACATGAAGTCATAGCTCACTTTATAAACGCGTACTCGTGGGAGGAAGTAATACTAACGTACAACACAACCGAGAGCATAAACATAATCGCGCATACCTGGGGCCTCAAGAACCTCCGTGAGGGAGACGAAATAATACTCACGGTAATGGATCACCACAGCAATATGCTACCCTGGAGGAAAGTTGCTGAAATCACTGGGGCAAAGATACGGTACGTTGACATAACCGGTGACGGGCTACTAAGGTACGACATGCTCGAGGAAATGATTAGCGAGAGAACGAAGGTAGTGGCGTTCCCAATGATGAGCAACGTGCTCGGAACGATGAACGACGTGAAAAGAATAGTTAAGATAGCCCACAGCGTGGGCGCCATAGTAGTGGCTGACGGTGCGCAATGGGTACCGCACGCACCCACGGACGTCAGAGACCTAGGGATCGATTTCCTAGCCTTCAGCGGGCACAAGATGCTGGGCCCCACAGGGACAGGCATACTCTGGGGCAGGAAGGATATTCTAGAGGATCTAGAGCCGTTCAAGTCAGGGGGCGACACAATAAAGGACGTCACGCTGGACTCCGTGGTCTGGCATGACCTACCATGGCGCTTCGAGGCAGGCACCCCAAACATAGCGGGGGCAATAGGGCTAGCCGAAGCGGTAAAGTACCTCACAAGGATAGGCATGGAGAACGTAAGGGAGCATGAGAAGGAACTGGTAAGGCACACGCTAAAACGCTTCAAAGAGCTAGCGAACGATGTCGACGTATACGGCCCGAAGAACCCTGAGGTAAGGGGCGGCGTGGTCTCCTTCAATGTGAAGGGTCTGCATTACCATACCGTCGGTAAGGCACTCGATCTATTCGGAATAGCGGTAAGGACTGGAGGGCACTGCGCACACCCTCTACACTACAGACTAGGCATTAAGGGAACTGTGAGGGCGAGCTACTACATCTATAACACCGTGGAGGAGGTCGATAGGTTCATCGAGGTGCTCAAGACGATAGTGAAGCTCAAGGACCGGCTTGCCAAGGAAAAAGTTGAGGACGTGTGCACAGGTGGTTGAGAGTAAGGGCAACTTATTTTCCAGGACACTAAAGCGTTAGCAAATCAGTAGGCATCATCGTAACATACCCCAGCAAGCGATCAGGTGTTTTGAAAAAAGATTAAGGGGCGTTTAAAACGTGATTCACTAGTGGCTGTTCCCTACACGTATGGTGCTCCTGACCTTCTCCCTTATGCTTTTCTGGGAGTCCTCGGATACAACCTCGAAGGTTCCGTCCCTGTAAATCACGACCGTTACTGGCTTAACTACGTGGGTTCCCTTGATGCAGTCCTCGGCTCTGAATCGTATTTCATCGTATATTCTCGTGAAGTTGCCCTTTAACTTCACACTAGCCTTATCTGCAGCGGCTATCAGCATTCCGGGAACCTGAACTAGGTGGGTTCCCGGCGGTATGGTGACCTTAGCTACTGAGAGTAACTCCTTGACGTACCTTAGGGTTTCCTCCGCTAGGCGGACTTTACGCCAAGCCCTCTTCTCTATGATCGATATGTTCTCTCTTGAGGTTCCGAGCATCCGGGCTATCTCCTCTTGGGTTTTGCCCGCTATCCTTAATTTGAGGACTGTGTACTGCCTCTCGGTTAGAAGACCGTAGCGCTTTCCTGGCACGACTCTCACCTATTATTCTCTAAGTTTTTTCGATACGTACTGTTATCCTGTAATACTAGGCTTAATTTAGTTTACTCAGGTTTTTACGTGTATAAAATTTATTGAGAAATGTAAAATTCAGTTACGTTAATTGATACAACCAGTTCTTCCTATGCATCGGCTGAACCGTAAGGGCTCTCCTCATTTAAACATACTCGTCCCTAGCAGGGAATTAAGGGGGGAGGAGTGTTAGTGAACAATGAGTTACGGGTAGGTCTCGCTAGAGTAATGAGGCGGGTTGGGAGGGTCTTAGTGGAGGATCCTTACGTTAAGGAGGAGTTCGTGTTAGTTGACGATATACCCATAGGCGTTGAACCTACGTTACCTGCCCACGTACCGGTGCGGTTAGCTGAGTGCGTCTACCTCGATTTAGGGACCCCAGTAGTTGTTTCCGGAACTACTAGTATGTGGGTCACTATCCCATACGAACTGCGGGTGGCTGCGGGGGAGAGAGTATTGAAGGTCCTATCACCCTTCAGAGTTAAACATACTGTTGTGGGCACCCCATATGAGGGTATCATCTGCAGGTGGTTTAAGTCAGCCGTTATCTCGAACCCAAGTTCGTGGGATCGCGCTGAAGGTCTAGGTAAAATCCTTGTCGAGTCCCCTACCCCGGAGGTCGTGAAGGGAATCTACGTTAGGTTAAACATGCTCAAGCTTTACGTGAGGGAGAGTCCACGTCTCCAGGTTTTCTATGGCACCATGAAAGGACATGTTCGGGATAACATCGTGTACGTAAGTGGCGTTGAGGAGAGCCCTCCTGCCGAAGGTTTGAGGGAGGTTCGCGGGCTAGTCGAACACAATACTGCGAGGTACTTCCACATGGAGTTTAGGGAGGGGCCTTAAGATGTTCCCGCAGGACATGCTTCATAAGTTAGGCACGATGTTTGAAGCTTTACCGGCACTTGAAAGGCAAATACTTCTATACGTAGGGGTAGCTGCCGCCATAGGAGTTACAGTAGCTGTAGCAGTGTTCATAAGGTACTGGCTCAGAAGGTCTTTAAGACCTAAGGTGCCACCACACATATACGTGGGCATAGAGAAGATCGTGGTCTACGGCATAATATTAATCGGTGTTGTGGCGGCCCTCTCACCGTTCGGTATACAATTAACGGGCTTACTGATGGTAGGCGGTTTTGCGAGCTTAGTCATAGGTTTTGCGGCCCAGACGGTTTTCGCGAACTTCTTCAGCGGTCTATTGCTGTACATTGAGAGACCCTTTAAGATAGGGGACCCGATCAAGGTTCTAGACTACGTTGGGAGGGTGGAGGACATATCGATGGTGTCAACCAAGATAAGGACGTGGGACGGTGTCTTAGTTAGGATACCTAACGAGAAACTAATGAATTCGGACATAAGCAACTACAGCAAGAGCGTCGCTAGGAGAATAGACATACCCATAGGTATCTCCTACAAGTCAGATATCGAGAGAGCTAGGGAGGCCCTACGCAGGATGCTTGAGGAGCACCCACTAGTTCTAGTGTACCCGCCTCCTAAGGTATATGTCGTGGATTACTCTGACTCAGCAATAGTGCTTAAGCTGAGGTGCTGGGTGCCAACAAGCATGTGGTTCGAGACTTACATGGAGTTAGTGGCTAAGGTGAAGGCAACCCTAGATGAGGCCGGGATCGAGATACCGTTCCCGCAACTGGACTTACACGTAAAGGAGCCTGTGGCAATAAACTTACTCGGTAGGGAGCGGGAAGCGTTAAGTGGTGTGAGCACGTAGCGCCTAGCTTTTAACCCTTCAACTCAGTTTAACCAGGTGTGCACAGCGTTGGGATACTACGGAAGCGGAGGATATGGGTACGGGTGGGTGGTTATCCAACCACCTAAGAGAAAGAAGGTGGATCTACGGGAAGTTATCGACCTAATCATTTCGTGGGCTGTCCTAACCATAGCATTCGGAGCCGCATCCCTCCTCACAGGGCACCTAATAGGCCTAGCTATCGCGGGCGTCGCGGTCGCGACGGCATTCATAGCTCATGAACTCTCACACAGGCAGGTAGCTAGGAGGTATGGGCTCTACGCCAAGTACAGGGCATGGTACGCCGGCCTAGCGCTGGCCCTAGCGCTGGCTCTCTTCTCAACTAAGTTCCTTGGGAGAACATTCGTGTTCGCGGCCCCCGGAGCAGTCTATATAATGGCGCTATACCCCATCAGCAACCCCAAGGCAGAGATACGCGTTGCCGAGGCCGGTCCCTTAGCGAACATAGCTGTAGCCATCATAACCCTAGTAGTATCAACCGCGCTGCCTTTCCCATGGCATTATTACGCCTTAGCTGTGGGGAGCGTCAATGCATGGATAGCGCTCTTCAACCTCATCCCGATACCGCCGCTCGACGGCTTCAAGGTACTTAGGGGGGCGCCGGGGGAGTGGGTCGCGCTATTTGCTGTTGCGTTAGCCCTATACTTCTTCACTTAAGGAAGGAACGCTTTATCACTTACTGAAACGCTTCTTTAAGCACTCAACACATCTCTCAGCGTTTAATGCGGTTGGAGGTACTCGTCTTTCGATGAAGTACCCTATTATGGCTTCAGCAACGTACCTCCCAGTATATATGACGGACTCTAGGGTGTAGCCAGCTATGTGAGGCGTGAATACTACGTTGCTTAGCTTCGTCAATGGGTGATCCTTCGGGAGGGGTTCCTCAGGGAACACATCTAGTGCTGCCTTAATCCGCCCCTCCTGGAGGGCCTCAATTAACGCGTCCATATCTATGATCTCACCCCTAGCAACATTGACTAGCAAGGCCCCCTCCTTCATAAGGTTCAATTCCCTACGTCCAATGAGGCCCCTTGTCTTAGGCGTTAGCGCGACGGAAATCACGACCACGTCACTGGTTGAGAGAAGTTCCTCTAGACCCTCGAACCTTATTCCTAAGGCGTGCTCAACCTCAACCTTCCTCCTTCGGCTCCAGTACGTGACTGAGGCGCCCACAGCCTTGAACAGAGCTGCTGCCCTAGCACCTACTCTCCCAAGCCCCACGATCCCGACCTTCCTTCCCGCAAGTTGGAGGCCCAAGAACTTGCGGGGGGCTGCGCCCTCACGCCATTCGCCAGACCTAACGTAATTGTCCCCCGTAACCACGTTCCTAAGAACTGCGAGAGTCAGCGCTAGTGCGTGCTCAGCAACAGCATCCGCAACGTAGTCGGGTGCGTTAGCCACGCACACACAACGCCTACCTAAGGCCTCGAGGTCGAGACGATCGTACCCCGATCCGTGAACCATAAGTAGCTTTAACTCAGGAGCTACCGCGAGCAGCGAATCGTCAACCGTCTGATATGGTGTGACAACAACAACGTCCGCATTCTTAAGCTCGCTTGTCACCCACTCCTCGTCAGTTAAGGCATCCCTACCGCGGTAGTACTTAACAATGAATCCCGCGTTAATCAGTACCTCACGTGCGACCCTATGTGGCTTAAACAAGAACACTACCTTAACACGTCCCCCGTACGTGTTAAGCACCCAGCAAACTATGCCTGCCGGGGAAATCAAGGTTTCTGAATCAATGGTACTAGTTTCATTTACGGTAGTAAGTCATGTGCGGAAAGCATTAATGAGTAGCTTTGGGCACCAATCTCTAGGGTGGTTACGTTGAAGCGTGATTGGGAAATCCCAATAGAGATAGAACCCATAGGGTACGTACGCATTAACGCGAGTGACGATGAAGTTCGAAACGCATGGATAAGTGGAGGTGTCGAGGGAATCATAGAGATACTGCCGGAATACGAACCGGGGCTAGAGGGAATAGAGGGCTTCTCCCACTTAATAATTATTGCGTGGCTTCACAGGGCAGTGCCGTGGCATAGAAAGGTACTTAGGGTCAAGCCAAGGTTGCTTACCCGCTTCGGCATCCCCTTAAAGGAACTACCCCTAGTTGGGGTCTTCGCCACGGACTCCCCCGACCGTCCCAACCCAATAGCTATAGATATCGTCGAGTTCCTAGGACGTGACGGAAGGCTCCTTAAGGTAAAGGGCCTCGACCTCTTCAACGGAACCCCAGTCCTCGACTTAAGGCCCCTTGACCCCGACTCAATACCTGACCCATCATCGATAAGAGTCAGTGCGTGGGCTTCGGAACTAAAGAAGCGGCTCTCGTCAATCCTAGGAAAAAACGTTAGGATTTAACGCAAATCCTAAAATTATAGTTTAAATGTTAATATGATTTCCATAATTATTAATTAGCAGTTACTTGGAGACTGAAAAATAAATTTAAATATCACTAGACACACTAATACCGAGGTGTTCCCACCCTTGAGCGAGGAGGAGAGAGGTATCAAAGCATACGTGCTAATGGTCGTGGAAATAGGGTCCGACCACGAAGTCGCGGAGAAAATTAAGGAAATTGACGATGACGTCAAGGTATATACTGATTTAGTGTTCGGTGAGTTCGATATAGTTGCCGTGATAGAGGCGCCGTCAATAAAGAAGCTAGACAAAGTGATAACTAAGATAAGGAGACTACCAGGTGTTCTGAAGACCGTTACCCTCGTGGCTTCCTAACCCTCTCCTTACCCCCAACCCCCACCCTCACCCCCATAAATCATAAAGCCTCCACCTAACAATCACGAAGGATGCGGAGTGACTAGCAGGAACCTAAAGCTGGCTGTGCTGTTCGGTCTCTCAACGCTAGCTGCGACGTTCAAGATAGTTGGTGGTGTAGTTTATGGTTCTAAGTCATTGCTGGTTGATGCATTAACGTCGATTGCCAACCTAGCGGCACTAGCAGCTACGATAACGTACTTCACGAGAAGCTTAAGGCCCCCTGACAGGGATCATCACTACGGTCATAGGAGGCTAACGTATGGCGGCACGATACTCACGCTAATGTCATACTCTTTCGTGGCTGGAATAGCCGTCACTGAACTCATGAGTCCAAAACCCTACAGCGTTTCGATAAACGCGCCGATACTTGCTGTGCTGGGTTTCGCAACGTACTCCGTAGTAATAGCTCTCTCTAGGCGCTGGGGGAGGGCATTCCTGCCGTACTCAGTATTTACAGTCAGTGAGTTAATAGAGAGCGGCGTTGTGATAGCCTCCTCAGTAGCTGGTGCGCTGTACTCCTACATAATCGATTATGCTGGTGCATGGATCCTTGCTGCGTACATATTCTACGAGCTAGCGTTGATCACGCGGGATGTGATCAAGATAGTTAGTGATACAGCGCCACCGCAACCAACTGTGCAGGGTATAGTGTCCGTGTTAAGAGACTTAGGGCTGGAGCCTGTGAGGGTAAGGCTGAGGATGGTGGATGACGCCACATTACATGGTGATGTGGTTGTAAGGGTTCCTCCGGGCACGAGGGTGGATGAGGTTAATCACTTAATAGCTCAGGCAGAACGCGTAATTAAGGAACGTTTCAACGCCGACGTGACCATAGCGCTGGAGGCGGCAAGTCATGATGAACGAGAGGGCGAAGAGGCTTGAGGAATTGGTTCGTGAGTTCCTTCTACTCATCGGTGAAAACCCGGAGCGTGAGGGGCTTAGAGAAACGCCAGTCAGGGTCGCTAGGATGTGGTTGGAGGAACTTTCAGCAGGGTATAGGGAGGATCCCGCCACGCACTTGAAGACGTTCAGAGCATCTGACACAGGTGTGAAGAGCGGTGTGGTGGTTGTGAGGGACGTACCAGTGCGTTCAGTATGTGAGCACCACCTTCTGCCATTCTTTGGATATGCGCACATAGCCTACGTGCCGGACGGAGCTATACTAGGATTCAGCAAGTTTGCAAGGATCGTGGATGCCTTCGCTAAGAGGCTGCAGGTTCAGGAACGGTTGACAAGGCAGGTCGCGGATTTTCTCTACGAAAAACTAAGGCCCAAGGGATTAATGGTGCTTGTGGATGCTATACATACCTGTGCGCTAGTGAGGGGTGTTGAGGAACCCATGTACCTAACGACTATGGAGGTACGGGGGGTTTTCAGGGAGGATGAGGCGTTAAGGAGGGAGGCATTAACACTATTGCAAAGCGGTAGCTTTAGGTTTAAGGATGCTCGAGAGTGAAAGGGGTACCTATTAGTTAAATAGTCAAAACAACAGATAATCACGGTGATGATTAGTTGGTAGGTGATGGTTCACCGAGAGCGCTATTGACGGGTCTACTCGTAGTAGTGCTCCTTGTCGTGTCAGCAACCACGGTTGCGGCGGTAAGCAATACCTCAACAACCAGCGCGGGTGCCAGCACGCAGGGAGTTATTAACGAGCTTATAGGGAAGCTACTCACCAACCCTAAGGCATTAGTGGTGATACTCATTCAATTCTTACTAGGCTTCGCCCTAGGCTACTACTCAGCTAAGGTAGTGAAGTACGTACTAGCGCTGATAGCGATCATAGTCCTCGGTTCGGTGCTCTCGGTGTGGAGCATAGGTGGGAACGTCAACGAGTTCCTCGCTAAACTCGGAACTGAAGCGGTGAAGCTGTGGCCTGTAATCCAAGGGGTTCTGGCAACCTTCGGCATAATGACCGTGGCCCCAATAACTGTGGGCTTTATCCTAGGAGTGGTTGCGGCTTTCACAAGGAAGTAGGCGATGCTTTTTCCCTAGTCACATAGCGTTTCACGTTTCACTCAGCACTACGTCAGAAACTCCCCCTCCACAATGGCTTTTACTAGGGGTTCCTCACTATCGCTCAAGGGTAAGGTGACCGTCTTACCCCCAGTGAGCTTGAGCTCTAGGAATTTCTTTAAGAACTTCCTCTTAAGCCTTAATTGCTCGACTAGTCCCTTAACAACGTACTTACGTACCTTCCGATCAGTCCCTAAGATATATATTAAACTCTCTCTACCTTGCCTAATGTCGGCAACCGCACCAGCCTCATAGTCCGTGCTTGTAAGAAACTTCTCGGCTACAGCCTTAAGCACCGCTAGCATCTCATCCCTAGAACCCCGTATCCATTGGCTGCAATTTATTATTTTGGGTACTAGGTCAAACTCAAGGAATAGAAACTCCCGCAACTTACGCATGTTTTCTCCAGTCAATACACCACCATATCTAAAGCCAACACATATATGTTCGGGTTCATCGCAGGCCATTAATTCTACTAGCATGCATTCATGGAGTTCACCACAGATCACAACCCTAGCGGTGGCTACCTTCGTAGAAACTACTTTATCCAATATCTCTTGAAGGAGGTCGCTGGCCGTCCTAGAGAGCTTTATTGCCATTCTATACATCACCTCACCTTCTTATTCTCTATTATCTCCTAAAAGATATTTTCTGTTAGAAAAGCTAAAAAATTTACGTTCATTAAGTACAGAACAATAATTCAACTGTTTATCTATGCAATACTTCATATATAGAACTCAAAATTCAACCAGCCTACGTGGTTAGTCACGTATTTGCGACTCTAGGTTTTCTTAACGCAGCTCTCCTAAACATTTCTTAGAGATAGCTTCCTTGAAGGCATGATAAAGACTCTCATTGAAAGCTACAAGAAGAATTTTGTTTACGTTACTGAGCTTTGATATCTCCTCAACTATGGTCTCAACCATGGCTAGTGCCGCCTCACGAGGATTAAGCCCGCCAACCCCTGTACCCATTCCCGGGAAGGCTACCGACCTAGCGCGAACTTCGTCCGCTGCCCTTAGTGCTGCCCGCACAGCTGCCTTGACCTTATCAATGGTCGTACGCATGGCTGGTCTTTCCATTGTTGGTGCGTGGATAACGTACTTGCAGGGTAGCCTGCCAGCGCTAGTTACTACCGCCCTACCTACGGGAACAGGGGCATACTTACGCGCTTCTGACTCTATTACCTGCCCTCCCGCACGCCTTATGGCGCCAGCCACGCCACCACCCATAATCATCCACGAGTTAGCTGGGTTGACTATAGCGTCTACTTTAACCTTGGTTATGTCGCCCTTGATAACTTCGAATGGGCACGTACTCAAGGCTCTCAACCCTAGAATGATCTTCCCAGCCCAACCTTAATACTTAAGCTCACTAGGAGCAGTTACTCGTACACGCAACTAGCCTTACATTGTGAGCAAACGTGACAGGGGCTGGGGGAAGGGACTAAACTAAGTTACCCCTCCCCCTGGTCCTTCCCTCATTCTCACTTATTGAAGCAATTAACGAATCTATAAGCACCTTCGGGATCCCTGGGTAAAGCTCTTGAAGCACCTCAACCGCTTTATTGGGGTTCTTACTTACGAGTTCTGAAAGCGTCATCCCGCACTTGCTTCTTGCTAGAAGGTCGAGTACCATGTACATGCCAGGGGCGGCTGACCTCATGTTTATTCGTGATTTACTACTAGTCATGGTATCGCTTCTTCTCAGCATTCCAGTTGTATTTATCACGCACTCCAACACCGCCTAGTATTATGTATCAAAAATTATCGCTTTATATAACCTAATTGCCTGAGAATTAGGTTGTTAAATGTTGTAAAAATATTGATAATATTATGAGTACTAAGTAATTAGCGTAAATAAATTGTTCAAAGAACTACACAACACGTAATTTTTGAGGGGAGACGCCCAATAATGGGTTAGGTGAATCAATCGTTGTCGAGGCGGGATGTGGTCGATGTGCTTAAGGAACTAATCAGAACACCCAGTCCCTCGGGTGCTGAAGGCGATATTGCTGGAGTTGTTAAGGACTTCCTGCTGAATGCGGGTGTTGATGAGGTTTTCATAGACAGGGTTGGTAACGTGGTGGCTAGGTTACGCGGCAAGGGTTTCGGCCCCGTACTCATTGAGGGTCACATGGATACCGTCAGCCCGGGGAACCCAGAACAATGGCACGTTGATCCCTTCGCCGCTAAAGTGGTTGATGGAAAGCTCTACGGCAGGGGGGCGGCCGACATGAAGGGCGGGATCGCGGCCCAGATATCAGCGCTGGAGGACCTCAGGGAGGTAGATATAGACCTCTACGTCATATACACCGTGCATGAGGAGACGGCGGAGGGCGTGGCTATCGCGCATACCTTAGGCACGGTGTTCAGGGGCACTAGGTTCGAGGTAGCCATAACTGGGGAGGCAACAAGCCTGAACCTCGGCGTGGGTCATAGGGGCAGGGCGGTAGTCGATGTCAGGATCTGTGGTAGGTCAGCACACGCATCAATGCCTGAGGAAGGCGTGAACGCTTTGCTTGGTGCGTCAGAATTCGCTATACTCGCAACGAACGCGGCTCAGGGACTCCCTGAGCACCCTACCCTAGGTAAGGAGACGTTAACCCCCTCCGTAATTACGTGTATGCCGGAGGACGTGCCTCAAATACCAGACCAATGTGTTTTGACCCTTGACCATAGGGTCATCGTGTCCCGTAACCCTGAGGACGTGCTGTCGTTCTACGGCAAGGTTTGCGGGGAGTTACTTAAGGCTGGTGACGCCGTCTCGTGCCAGCCGAGGCTGAGGGAGGAGACCCTCAGGACGTGGACCGGCGTGGAACTGAGTGCACGTGAGTTCTTCCCAGCGTGGCTGAATGACGATAGGTCAATGATTAAGGAGGTGTTGGGAGCCTTGAAGAGGAGCTACCAGTACGCAACGAAGTATGTTTGGAGGTTCAGCACGGACCTAGCGTACGTTTCCGGCGTACTGGGCGTCAGCGGGCTGGGTCTAGGGCCGGGCGAGGAGTCCATGGCGCATAAGCCTGATGAGTATGTTGAGGTTATTGAGGTTAAGAAAGCCGTTGAATTATATCGTAAACTACTTTACGCGCTTAATGACGTGATAACATCCCGTCATAGGAGGTGATGGGGTTAAAGCGAAAAAACCCTCCGTGCTATACATGCGTGTTGGGTTTCACACCCTACTTCTCTAGGTACGCTATTGCCTCGGCTTCAAGCTCCACATCCTTAGGTAGCTTACTGACGCCCACTACGGCGCGGGCTGGTTTATGTTTGCTGAAGTACTCGCTGTACACCTCGTTGAACTCGTTGAACTTACCGATGTCCTTCATGTACACGGTCACCTTCACGATATTCTCTAGGGTTCCGCCCGCGGCTTCAACTATTGCCTTAATGTTCTCGAGAACCTGCCTTGACGCCTTCCTGAAGTCGTCTCTGATGATCTGACCGGTAGCGGGGTCGATTGGTATCTGACCTGATATGAATAACCACGCACCCACCTTTACGCCTTGGGAGTATGGCCCGACAGGCTTAGGGGCTTTCTCCGTGAACACGTACTCCATAACGTTGACCCCTAGGTAGGATTGCGGCTGAGGTTAAACTGTTTAGTACTTAGTACTTGGTTTAGTTGCTACTCTATTCTTACAGAGGAGTAAGCTGAGACAGCTAAGAACGGGAGGAGTATGGCGAGAGACACTATGTTATGGTTAAGCAAGGCGAGACTTGTTCCTATAGCCGATGCCACGAGCACGACGTAGGGTAGCCAGTCACGCCCCACGCCGGACCCTCGCTTAGGCGTTATTATGTATTTGTACTTCATTCTGAGAAGACCGCGTAGCGAGTGAAATCCCATGACAGGTATTAACACGCCTAGCATCGCCGCTGCCCTACCTAACTGCACTAACGACTTCCAGAGGCTTGCCCCGTCAGTTATCCACCCGGTCTTATCTGAGAGCTTTAACTGTAGCATAACGTAAGCCAAGATCACAGCTTCAGCGATTAAGGCAACAGCAACTAAGACGGGGCTATGTAGTGCCTTCCAGAAACTCCAGCCCGGCTCAAGCACGGCGGCCGCGAATGCTAGGAGGGTAGCTATTAGGATGAGGAGTGTTAACGCGGGTTGAAACATGTAGAGAATCATCTCGAGCTTCTTCCCTAAGCTCATCTTAGCGTGGGCCATGATGCTGTGAAGAGTTCTCGACAAAACCTCGGAAGCCCCATATGCCCAGCGACTCTGCTGGATTCTTAGTGCGCGGAACTTCGACGGCACGAGCACCTCGGTTTCACCCTCCTCAAGCACTACGGGGAAGTACCCCTTCAGCGCTAGCTTAGTGCCTAACCATATATCGTCCTGAATGATGTTGGGACCCCAGTAACCCACCTCCTCAAGCACATCCTTCCGTATGGCTGTCCCTGAACCAAGCGGGAAAACAAAGAACCCTGCCCTACCCCTCATCCTGTAAAGGAGGTGTGACACCGTATCAGTGCTAAAGATCATTGCCTCAGAAACACGGCCCGGCTCCCTAGCGTAGCCTTTCCAAGGAGCTATTATTGCTGGCGGCTTAAGTTCGGACGCAACAACACAGATACTGTCGAGGGTCTCAGCCGTGACTTTGGAGTCTGAATCAAGTATCATCACGTACTCGCCGTCAGCAATCTTAGCTCCGTGATCTAGCGCGCCGCTCCTACCTCCTGTAGGCTTCTCTCTCCTCAAGATCTTAACAACACCAGAGTTAATCTCGCCATGAAGTGCGTGACGCAATCTCCTTACGTAATCCTCATCATCGTCTGAGACTATAAGGACATTGCCCGAGCAGTGCCTCGCGGACATTAGCGCTTGGGCACGTACTTTGGTAGCCTCGACAAGCAGGTCGAGGGGCTCGTTCTTCGTCGGAACTATCACAGTGATCCTAACCTTGTTATTATCGCTTCCGCTGGATTGATTACCCACCTTAGGACTAACTATCCAGGAGTCCTTACTGCTCCTAGCTTTAATGTATATTAGGATATGGTACCCAAGTGATATCACGAGTGATACTAGGGCTGCAATGGCGGCAGCGATCGTCAGCATCATCCTCGTCAATGCCCGCACCTTCACTTGAGAATGAGTAATTAGGTCTTACGGTCTGCTAAATACTGTGGATAGGGTGCTGGACCCTTCGTCGCCAGCTTAATTGTATGGTGAGTAATGTTTATACGGAATGTTCGGAATATACTGAACATAGGGGAGAGCAATGGATCCGTTGGTGAACCTACTCACGATGCTTAGATTACCATTTGCCGCTGCACTAGTGCTGTCCACGTTGATACGTAAGGGGAGACCGCTGGCGTTGAGTGAGCTTGTTGAGGCTACAGGATATGCTAAAAGCCACCTTTCCTTAGCATTAAGGTTGTTGGAGGAGAAGTACTTGATTGAGAGAATAAGGGTTCGTGGAAGAAGGCATCTCTTCCGAGCAAGAGCAGAGGGCGTGGTCGCTTTAGTTCGCGAGCACCTGAGCGAGATACGTGCGTACTTAAGGTCGGTAGCGGACGAGCTTGAAGATGAAGATGTTCTAAGTACTGTGCGTCTGCTCGAGAGCGAGTTACACGCGCTCCTAACCAAGTTGGAGGAGGTGTGAGGAGATGGTCAATCGGTTGTTAATTAAGTCAAAGTTAAGAGTAGAGAGAGATAGTAAGGAGCTAGTGCTCGTTGTTTGTAGGGGGGTAGGTTCAGCTGAAGCCACGGCCCTAGCTAACGAGGTAGCCAAGAAGACGGTGAGCGAGGGCAGGCGTAGGTCGCTCATATACGTGGTTACGCCCCTAGGCAGACCTGAGTACTTTGAGGTAGTGAGGAGCGTTATTCAGGAGAACATAGGGCTAAGCATGAGTATAAGGTACTTTGGCTCTAGACCTGAGGATCTGCTAGAGCTGATTAAACAACTAAATAATCCGGACGTAATCGTGGCTGGTTTGTGTAGTGACTTTATTCGAACACTGGATCAAGCCGGCTACGAGAATGTGACGATAATTCGTACTGAGGAGGTGACTCACTATGGGTGCGCGTAAGGGATTTGAAATAGTCATTACGTCGGATAGAACCATGATGAGCAATCATCACGGCAAAGAATTTCTGGGATTCATGGCTACCGGGCCGGCGATAGGGTTACCTGAGTGGTTGTGGATGTGGATAGCGGCGCCCAAGCTAAAGGTTGATAGTTTAGGGAGGCCCATAGAGGCGCCCTACGGCCTCAGGAAGGTTGAGGCAGTACTGCAGGAAGCCGGGTACGATGCGGCGATAGTTGACCCTGACCACATACACAAGCACCTGGACACCATGAAGGTATTGATGATAGGGCACCACGACTTCTTCGCGTACGGGCCGCCAAGCTGTGAATGGTGGATGATGACTGGCAAGGAACCTGTCAACAGGGTATCCTTCCGTAAGTTCATGGAATCCCCCGCCGTCAGGGAGGCAAGAAAGAGGGGCGTTAAGATAATAGTTGGTGGGCCTGCCGCGTGGCAGTGGCTCTGGGCACTGGAGGAGTGGAAAAAGTGGGGTGTGGAGTGCGTAGTTGATGGTGAGGCAGAGCTAGTGATCACCGACATTGTCGAGGCTGCCCTAAACGACGAGCCTTTGCCGGACTACGTGTACGTCGGGCCAGCGGATACCCCTTCTGTGGAGCAGATCCCCATAATTAAGGGGGCTAGCGTGAACGGCCTAGTGGAGATAATGAGGGGATGTCCTAGGGGTTGCCGCTTCTGTTCAGTCACCTTAAGGCCCTTAAGGTTCATGCCCATAGAACACATAATTAAGGAAATAGAGGTTAACGTAAGGGCCGGGGTGAAGAACACCATACTACATAGTGAGGACGTATTCCTCTACTATGCCGACGGTGTTAAGCCTAGGCCGGAACCCATACTGAAGCTCCATGAGGCTGTCCTGAAGGCAACGCCCGGCTCGATCTCATGGGCCCACCTAAGCCTAGCGGCGATAAAGTACGCCGAGGAGAAGTACAGGCTCGTGTCTAAGCTAATGAATGACATGCTTATACCTAGGCAGAAGTACGTCGGTGTTGAGGTCGGGATAGAGACCGGTAGCGTAAGGCTGGCGAAGATCATAATGCCTGCAAAATCCGCTCCTTACCCTCCGGAGCAGTGGCCGGAGGTGGTTGAGGACGCATTCAGGATAATGCATGAGAACCACATAGTTCCCGCAGCAACCATAATACTTGGCCTCCCGGAGGAGAAGCCGGAGGACGTGCTAGCTACTGCCGAGCTCCTTGATAGGCTCAAACCCTACAGGAGCCTAATAGTGCCGATGTTCTTCGTCCCAATGGGCGCCCTCAAGAATAGGGAGTGGTTCAGGAAGCACGGGTTAAGGGAGGAACACATAGACGTGCTGGTTCAGTGCTTAAGGCATAGTATGCGGTGGGTGGAGGACATAATGGGTAGTTTCTACATAAATGAACCACTATTAGCGCCAGTAAGACTTGGGCTGAAGCTGTTCCTATCGCTTGTGCGCAGGAACATAGATAAAGTAAGGCCAGCCCTAGAGGCGATGATAGCGAAAGAGGGCGAGGCCTCCGAGACAGCGTACCCAGAAGCAACAGTGAGTGTCGGGTCAGCCTCCTGCGGTTGCCGCGCGTCCCATTAAAAGGCAGGAGTACCGTAAATGGGGTTTTAATGTGCTTCTGCACACCGATCGTTTTTCTGCTACATCAACAATTTAACCCCGGGTTCCCTTTTAGGAAGTAGTGAGCAAGTCTTGAGTAGGAGTAAGTCACGGTGGTTCCTCCTAGTAGTTACGGTGACGGTAGCCCTCCTAGTGTTGCTCACCACGCAATACGATGTGGTGTCTGCCCAACAAAGTAGTGGTGACGACAACTTCTTCCTCTTCGAGTACGGCAGTTCTAAGTGCCCTCACTGCGTGCCCCTGCACGAGTTCCTCGTACAGAATTATGATGGTCATCATTACTTCTGCGATATCTCGGTTAATAGGACCTGCCTAGTGTACTTCAATGAATTCCTGAACGCTACGGGATTACCTGGGTACATACCGCAGACCCTAGTCATTAAGGGTGAGCATATCGTTGCTCTAGTTATAGGTGAGGTTAGGGATAAGGCGTTCTGGGATAACCTCATTAAGGGTAGCGCGAGCGACAAGATACCTGTTTACCTAGGGATAGAAGAGAAGGGATACATGGTTATTTCACTAAGTAATCAGTCCTTATTCATTAAGGAATACATACCCTTACCCTACGATGTAGTTACCCACGGAGGGTTCGCGACCCACACAAGTATCAGCACGATCACAAGCTCGACCATAACGTCAACAAGCGTTCACACAACGGAAACCGCGACCACTAGTACGACATCGTCAACGCCCTCCGCAACCACAGCGTCAACCATAACAACTTCTAGAGGCGGCTCCTCCGGCAATAGTAGGGGTTTAATCGAGATGCTGGGCTTCCTAGTGCCTCTCGCGCTGACGGATTCGATTAACCCGTGCACATTCGTCCTGTATGCCGTAATGCTGGTGTCTGTATCTATTAGCGGGTCACGAGGCAAGGTCGCCGCTATTGGCGCGGCATTCGTCATTGCCGTGATGTCTGGCTACTTAATGCTTGGCCTCGGGCTGAGCGAGGTTGCTTCATTCCTCCCTAGGCAATTGGTTCTTATTATTGCGTTCGCGTATGCTGCCTTCATAATTGCCCGTGCTGTTCGCGATTTAATGCGTGGTTCGAGAGCCGGTGGGACGGAGGTATGCCGCGAGGACGATCCTGAGTGTAAGGCTGGGCGCTTAGCAAGGATGTTTAGTAAGAGGGTAGGTATCTTAGCGGCCTTCGCGATAGGGTTGCTTGCCTCATTCACACTCCTCCCTTGCAGTGCGGGGCCATACATAGCCTTCGCCATGATAATCTCCACTCAATCCCTAATCGAGAGGCTCGCGCTACTCCTAGCGTATAACATAGTGTTCGTGACCCCCTTAATCCTAATACTGGTTGCGATGCTAGGGATAACTAAGCTAAGCGGGGTTAGGGATAAGCTAATCAAGTACAGCCCCCACATAAGCTTAGCTGGCGGCGTGCTACTCGTGATAGTGGCGGCTCTGATGGTTCTCCAGGCTTAAACCCATTAACACGTAACGTGAATCACACCAGCAACTAAGCGCCTCTTAGCAAGCAAATCCTTAAGCAGAGTGAGTGCCTCTGGAGTCCTCTTAACAATGACCTTGATGCCTAACTCCTCCGCCCTCCTCAGAACGTCCTCCATCACCGGTAAGTCACCGTACTGTCCCGAACCAATAACAAGGATCTCGGGAGGACGGCCGCAAACACCCAATAGATCCTCAAGCTCGCTAAGGGAGAATGGTGTATGGCCGTACACCTCCCGCAACTTCTTAGATAACTCCTTCTTTCGCCTAAGTACGGATCCATCAGGGAGCACTAGTACGTCATGCCCATACTTAACCCCGTTAATGATTACCCACCCAAATCCAGTACTCCACTCACCCATACTGCTCACCACCTTAACGACTCTTCGTAGTGTTTAACACTAACGTAATAGTTAAGCCGGCTCGGTCAGTCATCGTTGTTAGTGAGAGGTAACCCCCACTGTAGACGGCCTCAACGTAGGGGGAGATGGTTTTGATGTGGGACACGGTGTTATGCGCTAGAATCAACGTACCCTCACCCACCACTCCCGCGCTTTCCAGTGCCCTAAGGTAGTCGAGGTATTCCTCCTTAGCACCATCAATGAATATGAGTGAGGCTTTTTGTCCCGCAATGCTGTGCACACTCTCCCTGAAATCCCCGCTGATGACCTCAGCAACCCCTAAGAAACCAAGTTCCTCGAGAAGGGACCTAGCCTCCCTAACCCGCTCCTCCTTAGCCTCGAAGGAAAACACCTTACCTCCAGACCTCCTAGCTCCCGCGGCTAACCAAGCAGTTGAGAAGCCCCTGCCAGTACCTACCTCCACTATTAACCCGCCTAAGCTTCCCGCGAGAATATACAGTAGCTTGGCGGTGTTGAAACTCACGGGCATAGGACCCTCCCTTAGCGAAGTTAGGTAAGCACTCGTCACATTACTAATGAATTTACTGCCCACATCATCAAGCACGGCTACTAGGAAACCAGGTCCCACAGGAATTACGGCTACGCATGCTCCAGCATCGCGGAGTGCCTGGAAGGCGTTGTGGCAGGTGTTTAGATGCCTCAAGTAACCGTGAAGCATGACTAAAGCATCATGAAGACGCTTCATACCTCCTAGCTGGTCAGCGTTAATGCATAAGGTGTGACTTACAAGCACGAGCGCTGCTGACCTCACGCGGGACTCAGTGAGAGCGTGGTATTCTAGGGTAGGTAATCCAGCACTACGCACCACGCGCCTCAATAAGCTAAAGGATTCGCCTAAGAATACGGCAGGGACTTCCGGTCCTCTAGCCTCACGTAATGCGCGTGCAAACATGAAAGCCAGTAAGGCATCCTCACTGAGTTCCTTATACGGTAAGCCCTCTAAACCCGCCTCAAAACTCGGAGCCCTCATCCCCGACACTCCGTTAAATAGGTCGGACCAACACCTTTAATGGGTGTGCGTTGTGCGTGTTAAGATTCCACGCGCCTTAACGATAGCTGGGTCAGACTCAGGGGGCGGAGCAGGCATCCAAGCAGACCTCAAGACCTTCGCCGCATTAGGCGTGCACGGCATGTCGGCAATAACCTCCATTACTGCACAGAACACGCTTGAGGTGCGGGCAATACATGATGTCCCCCCAGCGGTCGTCGCCGCGCAGATTGAGGCGGTGGCGGATGACATCGGCGTTGACGCAGCTAAGACCGGGATGCTCAGCAACGCCGAGATAATACGGGCGGTCGCCACAACGGTGAGAAAGTACGGGTTCCCATTAGTTGTTGACCCCGTAATGATAGCTAAGTCCGGGGCTAAGCTACTTAGGGATGACGCCATCGAGGCCCTCATAAAGGAGCTAATACCTCTAGCCACGGTAGTCACACCGAACGCAAGTGAAGCCGAAAGAATCACTGGCATCAAGGTGAGGACCCTAGACAATGCTAAGAGAGCTGCCAAGTACATTGTTGAGGAGCTGGGGGCCGAGGCCGCGGTCGTTAAAGGTGGGCACCTATCTGGCACGGAATCCATCGATGTTCTCTACTATGAGGGTTCCTTCAAGGAATTCAGGGCTAGGAGGATTGAAGGTGGATGCACGCACGGTACTGGATGCACGTTCTCTGCCGCCATCGCTGCCTGCCTCGCGAAGGGGTTAAGTGTGGAGGATTCGGTGGGGGTCGCTAAGCGGTTCGTAACCCTAGCGATCGAGTACGGTGCACGTGTTGGGAGAGGACACTGCCCAGTAAACCCCTCGGCGTGGGTCGACATCCCGGCCGAAAGATGGGCTGCTCTAGCATCGGTAGCTAGAGCCGTTGAGATACTGGAAGAGAACGGTGAGTTAGTTAATCCCTTAGTTCCCGAGGTGCAGATGAACGTAGTAACCGCTATTTCAAGAAGATACGCTAAGGGTGTGGAGGACGTTGCGGCAGTTAAGGGACGCGTAGTAAGATACGGCAAAACAGTTAGGGCAGTAGGTCCCCCATCCTTTGGTGCGTCATCCCACCTAGCTAGGGCAGTACTGAAGGCAATGGAGTTCGACGAGAGGATCAGGGGAGCTGTTAACGTGAAGTACTCTAAGGAATTCATTCAAGTAGCTGAGAAGCTGGGGTTCACGTGCTCCTACTACGACAGATCCGAGGAACCCGAGGAAGTCAAGGCTGTCGAGGGAGGCACGATACCTTGGGGTGTTGAGGTAGCGGTGAGGCGCGCTGGAGGGAAGGTTCCGGACATCATATACCATACTGGCGATGTCGGTAAGGAGCCAATGATAAACGTTTTCGGCTTTGATGCGGTAGATGCTGTGAGGAAAGTGCTGAGAGTGGCGGAGGTGATGCGACATGAGTAAGCAACCACTCATAGACCACTACGACTTCGGGGTGATCGTGATTAACGGTAAGACGTACACACATGACGTGGTGGTAACGCCTCAGGGTAAGGTAATTGACTGGTGGAGGCTCGAAGGTCATAGACTGCAGATACCGGATGTTAGGGACTACCTAGCGGAGCCCGTGGACGCGGTAGTCATAGGGACGGGGTATGACGGGTTAATGAGGGTAGACGACGACGTTATTGAGGCCTTCCAGCGGAGAGGAGTTAAGGTGTTCATCGATAAGTCTAGGAGGGCCGTCAGGAAGTACAATGAACTCGTTAACGCGGGAAAGAAAGTACTATTATTAATTCACCTAACGTGTTAGTGAGTATCCCGCCCGTACTTTTACTGCTTGAACCTAAGCCGGAAACGAGCGCCCTTCCTTTTCCTCCTCACGCCCCTAGATAGTAGCGAGTATTGTATGTTCAGCAACCTCTCCGAGTCAAGTAGCTTTGCCGCGATGAGTATCATCATTATTGAGAACGCAACGCTCCACCCTAAGCTCGCAGGCACTGCCCAAGTGATTCCCTCTATGTATGCTTTCATAGCTACTATCGGCGTTATGAAGGGAGACAAGGCGATTAACACCCCCACACCCACTGGCCCTAGGGAGGAGAGCGACAGGAACATCAGTAGGAGGCCAGGTATCATTACTAGAAACGATAACTGACCTGTGAAGGTTGAGGACGCCCTAACGCTTGGGGCGAATGAGCCTAAGAGCAACCCTAACGACGCGACCGCCAGTAATGAAAGGAACGTCCCTACCACCATGATTAGTAAGGCGTTCGTGCCTAGTAACGCGAACACCGCCGAGTTGAATGCTTGGGGCGCGGCGGTCGCTGCGCTCCCTGACGTGCTTGAACTTGCGTTCCCCACGGAAGTCGTTACGGCGCCGAAGACCATTGACGTGTATATCAGCATACCTACGGTGAACGACGCGGTCGCGAGCGCCGCAACCACTAGGGTTCCAGCAAGCTTCGACAACACTATCTTAACCCTCGGTATAGGCAGTGAAAGGAGAACCTCTAGGGTCTTCTCCTCGTTCTCGGTCGCCATCGACGTTGAGGCGAAACCTAACGCTGTTACTATGACTATTAATGGTGCCATAACGAACGTGAATGAAATCATAAACAGAGACGTCAGGGCTTGCGGAGGCACGAATCGTCCCCTGAATAACACCATTGCATATCCCTTGACAGGGTTCACCGTGAACTCCGGATTAAGGCCTGCCGACTTAAGGATAAGGGTCCTAAGGAAGTCATTGATCCCGTCGATGAACGCATTAGCTAGGCTCATCCCTATGCTTGAGGCCATCGATATGCCGGTGGCTTTAGTGAAGACCTTCACTAGTACGGGCTTACCTGAGGTGAAGTTAGCGGACGCCCCTCTAGGAACAATTACAACCAAGTCGTACCTATTACTCGAGAGCCCCTCAGCTATCTCGCGTAGCGAGCATTGATTCTTGATAAACGTTACTGATGAGTGATTCCTAGCGTACTGAACCACGTAAGCTCCTACGGGTCCCTTATCCATGTCACAAACGAGTATCTGGGCGTGTGTAGCCACATGCTTGGCCTGCTGTGCGACAGTGCTGAACGCGAAGCCGTAGATGGCGCCCATAATTGCGAAGATAATTAAAGGCATCACTATGGTTGAGATAATTACTTTCTTGTCCCTTAAGGTCGTCACTATCTCCTTCTTCACTAACTCACTCATCATTGCTGACCCACCACCTTAACGAAGACTTCCTCAAGGTTACTCGCGTTAAACGCGTCCTTGAGTTCACGCGGCGTACCTTCAGCAACTATTTTCCCCTTGTTTATTAGGGCTACCCGATCGCAGGTGTATTCCACCTCAAGCATATTATGCGAAGAAAGAATAACGGCGGCGCCCGTCTCCTTAACGAATTCTCTAATCACGTTTCTGACGTACACAGCATGCATGACGTCAAGCCCGGAACTTGGCTCATCGAGAATAGCTAACTTAGGCCTAACCATTAAGGCCCTAGCAAGCTGTAGCCTCCGCTTCATACCCTTACTATAGGTTCCTACGTACCTCCTCAACGCATCACCTAAGCCAGAGAGTTTCGCTCCTTCCTCCACGGCCGCGTCGCTTAACCCGTAAATTTTTGCCATGAGCTTCAAGTACTCGTAACCTGTCATGTTCTTGTAGGCACCGGCTTCCTCGGGCAGGTAGGAGATAATCCTTCTTACCTTATCCTTCTCCTTGACTACATCCATCCCGTAGATAAGTACGGTGCCTTCGGTGGGCTTAAGGATCGTAGCGAGGATCCTAAGCGTTGTTGTCTTACCAGCCCCATTAGGTCCGACTAAGCCGAAAACCTCACCGGGCTTCACACTAAAGGATACGCCATCAACAGCGACAACATCCCCAAATACTTTACGTAGGTTCTCCACCACTACCACAGCTTCTGCCATTCCTCTCACCTTAGTGGAGGTTATAGTCAATAAGTAAAGTTAAGAAGAGAATGAAAAGCGTTATATCTTACCTATGAACTCACAACAGTTTCTCAGCGAACTTCTCAGCCCTGCCGTGATATATCAGGGCTATCACCACATACAGCAGGAGAGTGCCTGTAATGGCGATGATGATGTTCCAGTAGGTCTGCATTACGTCTTTACCCCACACTAGTATGTCCCTTATGGCCTCGAACGCGCAGGCAGGTGGGAACACGTTCGCGAAAGCCTGGAGAGGTGCGGGCAGCATCTCCTTGGGTGGCCACCAGATCCCTGTTAGGAAAACTAACATTAACCCTATGGCGGTCGTTGCACCTGTAGCGTGGGTGGATCTCACCGTAGGTGCTATGAGGAGCCCCAAGCCGTACGCGAAGATCCCGGCCACGAAGATTAGCGCGATTGCGAGGTAGTGGCTGGGGTTCAGAGCATCAAACGTTATTCTGCCGCCAATCGCTACACCCGTTCCTAGGATTATCGCGGCAGATAGTGCAGATATCGCTATGGCAGAGAGCAGATCCTCCCCTAAGAGCTCAAACAGTGTTGCCGGGCTGGAGAGGACCCTCTTCAAGACGCCACTGCTCTTCCTATATATGAAGAAGCCTGCCCCGGCAGTAAGGAGGCCTGTCATCAGAGACATGCCCACTGCACCTACAGATACCCACCCTATCTGTCCTGCCCTATCAGCGGTCGTTGACGGCTTAACTGTGCTTAGCTTCGGGTATAGTGGGAAGGCTATGCTATAGAAGAAGTACTTAATGTACTTCCCAACATCCTTTATAGAGATATTTGAGTTAGTGTAATTCCACCATGTGTTCGATGTGTTAGGTGCTATGGAGAACTTAGCGTAAAACGACGTGACCATGTGCGCAGCAGCATCGGCTCTTCTCATACTTAAATTTACCATGAGGTCACTCAAGACACCCATGATGGAACCGTACCTCAGGTAGGTTTCAGTGGGCATCGCACCCTTAATTAGAAGCGCTATCCTAACCGGCGCCCACATGGTGAGGGACGTGCTGGCGTTTTCCGGCACTACTATTGCGACGTCAAATCCCTTATTCACAAGTAGCTCCTTCGCCATATTGAGGCATTCAGAGAAGTTACCCCTACAAGGGCCCTTGAAAACTTTAACCTTATATGTCGTTCCGTTACTACCATTGAGATGCGTGAACGCACTCATTAGCAAGTCGGTGAAGTTAGTTTTCATCGTCATGTTCAGGTATGGGATGCTCCAAGAAGCGTTGTTTGACGGTAGCCCCTTATCGTTGTCGATCACGGCGACATGTAAGGTCATGTGGACGCCGCCGACGGGCATGAATATGTACGCTACTATGAATACCCAGAGGATAGGCCATGCTATGGTCCAGAAGACTGCCGACTTGTCTTTAATGAATGACTTGAATTCGTAGAGAGCCATCCGGAGTATGTTAGCCATCCTAACCACCCCCTTCCAGCGGCTCTTCGAGGCTTCTCCCCGTAAGCGCTCGAAACACGTCGCTCAGTGAGGGCTTCCTCACCTTAATCTCCTTAACGTCAATACCCTCCCTCCCAAGCACCTTGAAGACCTTCGGCAAAGCCTCGTCAGGATTGCGTACAAGACACACAACCGTTAAGGGCTGCGCTACGTATGTCTTCTTAGCTAACCCAGTGAGCAACTCACGTGCCTTAGCCACGTGCTCCCTCGACGAAACCGCGACCTCTATGATGCTTGTTGCTCCCAGAGCCTTCAAGCGGAGTTCATCTGCGGTGCCCTCAGCAACTATTAAGCCCTCATTCATCACGACCACCTTATCACTGAGTTCAGCATCCTCCGAGATGTG
>CAYNPH010000096.1:0-24553 GCA_964399035.1 uncultured Desulfurococcaceae archaeon | reverse complement strand
GACGGGCGTCAGCCCAACCGGCTTATTAGCCCCGCCACCAAGCAGTAACGACTTAAGAACGCCGTAGCGGTCAGCGGTGATCAAGGAGGACTTAACGAACCTAGCGGTGAAGCCCGGAACACTAAAGTCCTCCTTAACGGTGAAGCGAACCAAGACCCTAACAGCGACCAACCCGCCCATAACGCGCCACCGCTTGAGTTCTTCGGGCTGGTGTGTTTTAGTTTATTGGATTTTCTTCTTGAGTTCATCGAACGGGAATGACCGCATTATGCAGAACCACTTGAGTGAGTAGTTCCTCCCGTCCCTCTTTTCCAGCAGGAACCTCACGTGGGGGTGTACGGTGGTTAGTCCTGCGTGGGCTATTACGTGCCGTATTTCTTCCTGCTCGTTTAACCTTACATCCTTGTTCGGTAAGCAACACATTTCCTCGTTCTCGGGGCAGACATAATTAATCAGTTCATTGAGTGAACTTACTTCCTTCTTAATATATTCTTGCGGGATTAGGTGACGCAGGCTTCGTGCTGGATTTTTCAGCCACACGTCGGCCTCATACTCGAACACAACCCCAGCTACGGCCCCTATGACTTCGTTAATGAATGATACCCACCATTCTTGGGTGACGTCTTTGGGGCTGTTGCTCTCGGCAATTTTCCTCTTTAGTTCCCTGATGTTGTAGCATCTTACTGCGTCGTCCTTGCCCTCCACATTGCTTCGGCATTCAGGGAGCGGTATCTCCTTAATCGCTAGTTGCTCGCCGGATCCGTTACTTTCGATTAGTCTGCTCACGCTTTCCTTGGTTAGGGCGGCTAGCCAGAGCCCTAGGATCTCCTTCTGGGCTAGCTGTGGCGTTATTTGTTGGGATGCTGGTTTATAACGGATCTCTATCTCTCCTTCCTTCTCTTTGGTCTCGTACTCCAGGACGTTGCCCCAGTCCCCGTGCTTGCTGATCTCACTAGCTGTTTCGACCTCGTATAGCCCCCACGGTATTAGGCCTAGGCTTAGTAGGTATAGGCCCCGTAACACCTTGCGGTGGGGGGTCTCATGGCCTCCTGAGTTCTCGGCGTTGTCGCTTAGGATTATGTCCTCTACTTCCTCCATAACCAGCTTTAGTGACCCTGCTTTCCTGTGGACGTAGTAGTAGCTGATGTTGTTCTTAGCTGTTTGTTCAAGTGAGTTCGAGGGATTAAGTCCTATGGCTGGGTCGCTGTTATAGAATAACACTTCAGGCTCCTTGGTGCCGTGCCTCAGTATCTCGTAGCGGATTAGCGGCAATGACTTCGTTACGGCGTGGAACATCGCGATCGTGGCGCTGTTTAGGCCGTACGACGTGTCCACGAGTAAGCGCACGTTATCCTCAGGGCTTTGCGAGGTTCCGAGTAACCTCTCTATGGCTTCGTGGAGTAACTCCCTTACGGCCTGCAGGTAAGTTGCTAGTGCTAATTCACTGTAGGTCTGGATAACGTTCCTCGTTGCCTCCCTAAACAAAAGCATCTTACCATTACTAAGCTTAAAGCTACCTGTCAGCGGAACTATAGCAACACCCATAACTCCCTTGACCTCCCACATCCCTTCCTCCTTCCCAAGAACCTCGACATCGAGGTTGCATTCAGTAAACTCCACAGCGGGCAACGTACGCTTAACGTCACTATGCACGGCATGCTCGCGTCCGCTTGCTGAGCTACGGATCTCTATCTTCGGCACTAGAACCTCCTTACTGCTCACTACCTTCTTAAGACGCTCCTCCTTCTTCGGATCCTCACACCAGGAACGTGCCTTATTCGCTAGCTCCTCAATTACCTTTGATGCTAGGCATCTAGGCCCCTCACCACCTTCGCTAGAGAAAAACGAGCATACCTCCTCAGCGTTGAGAAGTGACTGCGACAACGTTATAGGCACTAACAAACCTAGGAAAAATCGATACCCGTCTCCTTCGCCCTCAGGCTCAAGGTGCTTGTAGAGATTAGCGGCGGTTATAGCTAGTGAACCGAAGTTCGTGGCCACGACAACAGACTCACGCGACTGAGCACTCCCTACGGAAGGCACGTAAACACGGTAAAACACCTCAGAATACCTCTTAAAATTACCTGGGTTTGAAAATGTCATTACCTTCATCAGGTAATCACACAAAAATCTTACACCCAACCTTTTAGCTTTTCCCTTAAATAAAAAGCCCTTAAGACCAGCCAACAAAATTAATAACTCGCTATCCACTCCGAAAGAACGAACCCTAAAAGCAAATAATGCAGGCTACTGAGTCACGCACGCTCCGCTAACGACCCTAAGGAATTTACCGCGCCATTAAAACCTCTATGATTTCCTCAATGTTAACTCCTTCATCAACGTATCTAAGCGGATTCACTAGCCTCTCCAGAAATTCCTCGACGTTCCCTGTCTCCTCGTTATAGTTTATTAGTACCCCACGCGACTCGCTACTGCTCAGTACGTAGTGCCCCATTCCCACGCTTTTCATCCCTCCGAAGCTCACACCTATGTTCGTGAGCCATTTCAGTGTTCCAGCAAGTATTAAGGATTCAATGCTTCCGGGGGTGATGTTCTCAACGATCAGCGTGATTATGAATTCCGGGATATTTAGAGCTTCAACGGTGAAGAGTGCCCCTTCTCTAACTTTGCCTGAGGCTCTTTCGATACTTGTTCTACTGATAATGAATGTAGATGCTCCCTCCAGTACTATGTCATTTACTAGTATTTTGCCGCCGAGGCCGGGGCCCCCATATAGATTGCATAACGGGCATTTGTGAGCTACAATGGGCTCCAATTCCGCTGTGCCTTTAATGCCTTCACTCTCAAATGCTTCTCTTATACTATCAAGGGAGTCGGGAGGTATGTATTTACGCGCTAAAGATTCATTGCTTAGGATCCCATTAATATAGTCGTTTATTGTTTTAAGGTCCTCATCATCGCTACAGATATGCCTTACCCCCTCACCTTCTAATTCGCAGTGAGCCCTTATTAGGGAGTACTCTAATCCCTCCTTCTCAATACTTGTTGATTTCGCGATGAGTTCGCTAACTCTCCTAAGGACGCCCTTAATACTATGTGAGGGAATTATGAACAGCTGTTTTCCCTCACTGCTACGTACCCTAACTACCTTTAGGAGCTCTCCCTCAGCTTTCCCAGAGCCCACGTGAAGTAGTGACGAGCCTAGATGCACGAACTTTAGTTTCAATATTAACCTGTTTCTCAACCCTTCATTCATCTTTATCACCCGCCGTACCTTGGTAGGAAGTCCTCAATTAGTGGTAAGAGTATATTGTAACCTTGGGATGCTAGGTTATTGATGCCTAAATAGGGAATTAGGTCAAGTACCCCTAAGTCGCCATCTACTTCCGCAATTACTATTGATCCGTGGCTTAGGGCGCTGAAGGACAGCTTTGGAGAGCTAGTTCTCAACGACCACCCACCAACAGTTGTTTCACCACCGTATACTGCCTTAATGCTTAACTTGAGGCACTTACCGTCCCTACAGATGTTTAAAGAGTCACTCGGGAATATAGGGCGAGGAATTGGGAGCTGATTGCTATCTAACGGTGGCTGCATTGCCGTGGGCCCTATCACCTCAAGCGCTATGTAGTTTGATCCCCTAACTTTACTAGACACTTGGATAGCTTCTGCTTCCCTGACATGGATGCTTGCTACACCATACCCTCTCCCTACCCCCTTACCTATACTAACTTTAGCCTTCCCCGACAATCTCATTAGCTCCTTTATTATTTCAAACATTATGGAGTTCTCTTCACAAGCAATTATGCCAGCGTAGGTCGATCCGGGCCTAACGTACTCGTAACCAAATAGAACCCCAGGCACTACCGATCTCCTACTTCTGTCGATACCGGTTCCTATGTATAGTCCTTGACTAACATTGTCGCATATCTTCCAAGCACTACCCTCCAAACGCACAGGTTGCCCAGTAACATCCTCGATGTTTGAGGATGAAAGTAATTCGTTTCCTCTCAAATCGATTGCGGTGCTCACTCTAGCTATCAGTTCACTTAGCGCATCAACGATACCTGCTCCTTGACGTTGCCTAACCTCCTCAAGCAGTTCTTTAATTCCTATTGAATACACTCTTGGCTCTCCCAGTCCGTCCTTAAACTTGAAGGCGAGTGCGTGGGCTATCTGCAGATCATGATACATTCGTAACTTCTCATTCGTAGCTATGAATGGTGTAATACCGTACTTAGGATCTAATACCTCGTCATCAAGTTCATTCTTACTGACTAGCTCCTCCCTCAATGCCCAAGTCATTAAGGCTCCTCTAATGGTGGATCCAGGTATTTTATTTGACGAACCTAAGTATAACATCCCTCTATATCCTCTCTTAGTAGAGATTATAGCTGGTGTCAAGAACTTTATCGATACATCAAACACCCTCACTTTATCCACCCCCTTATGAGTGAGATTATATTATCACTAAGCAAGTCCGTAGGCTCAATCATTACCTCCTCCACACGTATAGTAGTTCCCGTCCTCCCTGCACTAGATATACTTAACTGCGTTATTGAAGTAGTAAGTAGCCTAGCCGCGTCACGGATCTCATGGTTCCTCAGAGGTTTGAGAATGGCTTCGAAGTAGAAGAGCGTTCCTGGAACTACCCTAGTTTCGTGGAAGAGCGAGTACTCGGCCGCCCTGCCGCTTACATCATCGATCCTGATGCGTGATATTAGATCCAACATAGCATCACAGACCTTCCCAGAAGTATCGGCTAGGTAGTTGAACTCGCCGGAATCGAATAGATCTGTGGCATCCCTTATGCTTCTTACTGGGAATGCATCAGCGATCGTGATCAACGCTGGCTCCGAGGTGGGTTTAGAACAAACTCTTCCAGGCTGGGCTCTTTGGCCGAAGATCCTGTCTGTCAATCCATTGCCCTGTAGTATTCCAGCCCTTATGAGTAATGGCTCTACTGACTCAGACCATTTTCTCAGAAGACCCTTGATGTACTGACCTCTAATGCATATTGTGCTTCTCCCTAATCCGGCGTGATAGCATGTGCTTATCGTTAGTCCTGATGTGATATCTTTGAAAGGTCCTCCCCAGAAGGCTGTTCCCTTAACTTTTAGCACTGCCCCTACCCTAAGCTTGACCACTTTTTCATCACCCTCCGCCCAGCATTATGTTGAATATCATTAGGAGATCCCTCAACGGTGGAAGAAGCACCTTCCCAGTACTCTCACGTTCGTGGAGCATTTCCAGAGCAAGTAGTCTGTAAACCTCTGCATCAGTTCTTCCCCTTTTGCTAGCAATGTACGAGAGCCTCGTAGCCAACGATGCCCATATGAAGTCAAGGTTCTCACTCTTAAGGGACCCCAGTATCTGGGTCAGTATTTCAGCCACGGATCCTCTGATCATAATTAAATCAGGTACGTTAGGGGTCATCAATCCCTTAATCAAGTCTGTGAAGGATCTTTCGCTTGTAACATCGCTTACTTCGTTCCCGGTAATGAGCTTTAGAGCTAGGGGGATGCTATCTGAGTGGTGTTTCTTGGTTCTCAGCGGAACTCTTGAAGGCATCCTCATTAATCCTGTGGCTCCGTATACAGCCTTCGCTTCATCAATCATTGACGGGAGAACTTGCTGAGTCCCTAGTTCAAGGCCCACGTGTAGCAGGCTTTCAATTCTTCCCTCCTGCCTTAGCTCCTGCCTGAATCTCTGTTTAGCTTTCTTGAGCAATTGATTGGCGGTATCTATTAGTAACCACACGTTGTGCTTGGGTTTGCCGCAGGCGATCCCAGCAGACATTGTTCTCACTCCGGTTAGCCTCCAGAACCAGTAAGCAACTGACAGGGATAAGGGGAGAGCCATGCTTGAGGGAATTATGGCCAGTAGGTCGTCTCCTCCAACATAGAGAATGCCACAGTAGGTTCTAACAACAGCTTCATCGGAGCTTAGGTTATCTACTATAGCTACTTTACTCCCTAGGGAGGCTAGGCTCTCTAGGAATGCCTGCACCCCTAACTTAGCTCCTAGATCGATCCTCGCACTCCTAAGGTAGGCGTCAGCAGGGGTTATCGCTCTAGCCATATAGGATCCTATGGAATTTCCATCCATCTTAATCACGGATATGTACTTGCCTCTCCTCGTGTAGTCCATTGAGCCTGAAAGCCACTCCATTAAGTTCCTGTAGATACTCTCGATGTCTCTATCTCTGTATTCCTCCTTAATATATCCTAGGTCCCTAAGGAGCCTTATTTTATACCTGATGTAGACTTTTCTCCCGAACTCAAGCAGGTCTGAACACTCGTTACACAGCATGCGTCCATGAGGATCCTTGGTAGTTGCTGGCCTCCTTCCACATGATTCGCAAAGTACTTCATAACCTAAGATCGCGTCGCTGAGCCTTAACTTCTTTCGCTCAACATATAATTTCCTAGCCTTGAGCTTACATGAGAGGGTTCTTTGCGTCAATATCCAAGGACTTAGAAAATCTGTTGTGGCGCACTTAATCTTCACATCAACACCTGTTCTTAGTTCCCTAACAACATCGTTGAGTATGGGTTCATCGACCCAACTAGGTACTATAGCAAGTAGCATTCCTCCTCCTGCCATCACTACAGACTCTGGAGGCACACCCACAGCTACCCTAAGTGACCTAGGTATTGCATACAGCACTAGAAGATCAATAATTAAGCTTGCTGCAATCACGGCCCTCAGGGACTCCCTCCTTATGAATTTCTGTATACCTCTCACATCGAAACCAGCCATCTTCACATTACTAACACGCTCAGGAACCCTAGTGAATGTTATTACTTCCTTGCTGAGTCTCCTAGCCACTTTATCACTTAGCTCCCTTATCTCCGACTCGCTGAAGTTCCTCTCCCAGAACTCGCGAACCTCACGTCCAACACCCTTCAGGTACCTGATTAATTCCTCCTCACTTATTCCCTTACCTATGACCCTTTCCTCCTCAACCATTATCCTAGCTACTTCCTTGGTTAACCTTTCACTCATCGATGAAGCTCTATCGGCCTCATTCATAACTTTGACTAGCTCCCTTACTCTAATCCTTATGTCATTAACTATAATGTCCTCAGAAACATTGCTCGGTCGGTGATGATTTTCTATTACCTCAAGTATAGCCTTAGTCGCAGCGTTAAATAACTTCATAACTTCGGAACGGTTACTTATTCCTGCCAAGAGTAGACACTTCTTTATTGCTTCGAGGATTTCTTGCGCTATCTTGGCAGAAGCCTTCGGATGTGGAATACTGCTGAGCCATGACTCGGGCTTGCCTATATCGTGTAGTAGAGACGCCATCCTGAGTATTTCTAGATGAAGTTGTCCCTCAATGCTCAATTTTTCCTTCTTACGGCAATGAGTGGATAGATATATTGATGATGCTATGGCCGAGGTCATTAACAGGTGAGGTAATAGCTTAGAGATATTTAATCCTGGCCTAGTGTCAGCGGGCACACTCATCACTATGTCCCTGAATTCTTCGTAGACCTCTCTCAATCTCTTAGCAGCAAATACTCGGGTGAACGTATCCCCTAGGAGCTTAAAGACCGCTTCAATGAAGTCACTTATGAGCCTCGAATCAAGCTTTGTCAGAGGTGTGCTGAGGAAATCTTTGGCTGCTTCTTCCTCTAGCAAACCTAGGTCTTCCGCAATTATATATACGTAGAATAGATCTTGAGGTGTGAAGGCGTAAGCGGAAGGTTTCCTAGGTGGAGGTGTTAATGGTGAGGTAAAGGTTCTCCTAAAGTATATTACTATTAAGTCGTTCATTAATTTAATTAGCTTCACAAGTCCATTGGTGTTCGGGCTGTTCCTAATTACTGACGATGCTACCTGTACTAGTTCCTTGTTAGATAACAAGCTCACAAGCTCGTCCACATACATCTTGAATTTCTCTAACCTTGCTTCAATAACATATACCTCTTTACCCTCGCCATCCATTAGGGGGGCAGAAACCGCTGAGTATACTTTCATTCTGATCCATCACCTCCCAAGCAATGAACTAATGGTTCCTGCATGATTTCTAGCTCTTAACAACAACGACTCGGTATTGGGGTATACATACCTATTTATAATCTCTTTAATGTCATCATCCCTACATAACATGGCCTTGCCCTGACTGATAATATAGAGGCTGTACCCTCTCTCTTCCTTACATACTACGTACGACACTAGATACGAGTGCATAGCATCTTCTGGAATCTCCTTATACATCACTACCGACAGATCCCTATCGCACGCGAATACCAGGCAATTCCTGCCCAATAGCTCGTTTAGAAACTCCAGCCCCTCGATCTGAGAGCATCCCATCGGCTACACGCCCCCAATCCCGTACTTCACGTTAACCTCGGAGAATGTAAGTGCCCTGCGGAACCCCGGGTATGCATTAACTGCCTCAGCGACTAGATGAGCCACGACATCCTTAATCGTAGCCTCATTACATATCATCATATGTCCCTTACTAAGGCATTTTTCCTTGAAGAACCTAGGCAAGTTCCTCTTAAGTCTGGACGTTAGCACTAGGCTCACTAGCTCATACCTAACCCTTCCAAGCTCGATCTCCCTACCCCCTGCCAACCTCCTTACCCTATACTTCGACTTACCCATTAATACGTCCTTGAATACCCCTTTGCTTCCTGCCCCCATACCGATCAGTACTAATCCCAGCTCCTCAGGCGATAGGTTGATAAAGCTGAATTCACCGGAGAAGACCGTTCCGGGAGGCACTAACTCAAGGCACTCATCATGATCTAGCACCTTAGTGACAGTTCTGACATCTCCCTTAGCGCATGCATTACCAAAGAACACCCTTGAGGAAATCCCGGGAGCGCCGAATATGTCGCAGAGCTTACACACACTATAGTCGCCTGTTGAGAGAGGGTTGCACGGGAGACCTCTGTCCTGTGAGGGGGCATCCCACCATATCCATGCATGCCTCCAGCCGTGCACTCCCTGGGAAGGCCTTTTAGTCATGGGAGCCGTGGAAACCACTCTAAAGCATGAGTCGACAGTGTTGCCTATTGGCTCGTTAATGAGTTCTAACCTTGATCTAACCATTCCCTTAATACTTGAGCCAGGGATACAGGGAACCCCAGAATACTTGACTAAACCCATGCATAACTGTCCTGCGCTAACTACTCTTTGATTAGCGTACCTCAACACTTCCTCGAGGCTTCTAGATCCGTGAACTATCTTGGCCAGCTCTTCATCCTCACCGATCTTAACGGTGAAGTCTCCCGATCCTATATGCAGGTAGGAGCTGTCAGCTACGACGACTCTGAATTCTGCCCTACCAGTTAACCTTCCTACAACATCCCTCCCAGTAAATGCTTCCCTACGCACTCTTAGCCTCTTCATTAAGAACCACTCCCCACCTCCACCTGTTCTCACTTACCATGCGCAATTTCTCCAACGATCCGTACCACACATCAATTAACTTATTCAGCAATTCCCAAGCATCTTTGCCCTCAAGCTTCTGAGACGCTACCTCTACGCTCGAATCTATTGGATCCAGGGCCCTCAGCGGCTCTCCTCCAAACTCCCTTATTCTGAACACTAAGTTCTCGATCTTAACCCTACCAAATCCTCTGCTCTTTAATCCTCCTACCCTAATTACGCCGTTATTTAAGTCACCTAGAATCTCCGCTAGGAGCCCTAAAGCATAATTAGGCAGGTTTTTGGTCGTGATGCCAAAGTTAAACCTCGCTCCAGGCTCAACGTATTCGACTTTAAATAACGCTCTCCTGCTGGAGACCCCTGTCCTTCTATCTAAGGCAACCATTGTCCTGTAACCTAGCTTGAAGTCCTCAACAGGTAGGCTGTCGCTGAACGCGACATGACTCAGAAATCCGGGACCACCAAATATTAAATCAAGCAAACATATCCTAATGGTAGCATTAATTAGGAGGTCTAACTTTGATTCTAGACTGATGTTCCTCCTTTCATAGTCGATGAAATCATTGCCTCTCAAGCAGGTAGAACCCGGCACTCCATCGCAGACCTCTAGTCCTAGTGCCCTACATATCCTAACTGCGTGAGCCCTAAACAAGCCCTTCCAAGAGGATCCCGGGATTACAGGGATGTAGGTTCTCCTAGCTACATCATACATTTTCAGAACCACTAAGTCGACAGGCTCGAATACCGATGCCTCCTTACCTGCACCGACCCTGAGGGGCTCCTCATTAACGACTTCAGCCTCTATGCTTACATATCTTAGAATCTTATGATGACCAAACCACTCGAAAGGCTTAATGTCACTCATCTCTTAATCACCTCATCTAGTGCAAGTTCCTCTGGGATTAAGTCATAATCCTTGATGACATAGCGCGTGGCCCTAGTTTCTCTTAAGTCCAGCTTAAACCTCCCTAACCCGACGGATCTCATACCCCCTAGACTCAGGTACTCTGCTCCATCACTCATCATCTTCAGTAACGACCTCACGATCCTTGACTTAGTACTGTTACTGTCGGTGAGGTCAACGTTCCTGATGATTGCCTTGAACCTCCACTTAATGCCTCTTGGCACGTACTCGTAATTGAATAGTGCTCTCGCTCTCGAAGCTCCTCTGAACCTATCTATTGCCACCCTAGTCCTGCTGAGCACAGGTATTTCCCCGCTCTCCCTCCCACTTAGTGGTATGGCGTCCATGATATCGATGTGGCTAGCTAGCGAGGTATTGCCGAACAACTGACACACTACGCATGGACCTATCCTCAACGGCAATTCTTTAATTAACCCCTTGATTCCTCCTTTGTTATATAATTCGATGACTTCCTCAAACACTTCGTCACTAAGCATCCTATACTTCTTCCTTAAGGCAGAGACTACCTTCTCCTCGAATTCATCACCACTTAATGACCTAGCACTACCTGAGATCAATAAATAGTAAATCCTAGTCAGTAACTCAGCAGCCATGGAGCACCTGTTGAACCCCATCGAAGTGGTGCTGGGTTCGCAGGCAAATTCCCTCTCACTCCTCACAAGGGACTCAGCAATGGATCTTAACACGCCCTTAATGCTGGATCCTGGAATGAATGGTTCTCCCGAGGGAAGCCTTACGACTGGCAAGTCAACCTCGCCCAGACCGCCCGCACCCTTACCTACCCTTAATGGCTCCGTATTGATCAGAACCCCTTCAATAACGTAGATGCGGTCAATTCTGTCTAAATCTATTCCAACAGATCTTATATCGTTAATTAATTCACTAACATTCACTTCCAGCAAACGCTCACCTCAACACAGTCTCTAGGTACCTATAGAAGAACCCTTCAATAGCATTAGCAGTTGGCCTAAGCCTAAGCTCTCTCGCTAAGTTCGTAAGATTCCAAGACTTAGGCAACCCTGCCTCATAAAGCCACTTAAACATACCTAAAATGGTTCTCGCCTCTTCCACGTTCCTTCCTTTAAGCAAACTAAACAGCTTCGACGCACTATAATGTGATTTACTGCGACCCCATATACCCCTACCCACCTGCCTAGCAATATGCGCTAGGAGGTAATCCACATTATGTGTGGACTCCAGAACTTCTATCAGCTTATTAACCTGAGACCTCTCGACACCATCATTAACAAGGGCTAAATGAGCAGCCATGGCAATTTCGTCTAACACCTTACCCCGAAGCTCTACGGGGGACACGTAAACATCACCTCCAAACGGATCTCTCAATCGTATGCCAATTTTGTACATAAAACCTTATGCAAGGGTAGCTAATTAATTTTCTGTTCCAAAGAGAACGAAACTAACTAGAGGGCATCTCCTTGGGATGACAAGCTAAGATGTAGTAAAAATAATATTATCTAGTTCTTTCTATTTTTGGAGGTAAAGTAATGCGGAGGAAGGACTGCTATAAGAATAAGAAGTACATTATTATGCTCCTATCATTGCTCGACATAATAAGAGAAAGTAGCATGCTAGCTAAAACTTTACATAACCATATCATTGGAAAACAGGAAAACCTCAGGAAAATCCTAAAAGGAACTACAAATATAAACAGCTTTACTGAGGATCTCCTTGCAGATTTACTAGAAAAAAGAGATTACTTCACCGAACAACTAGGTTATCAAGTAAGAGACATGCTTGACCAACATTATGGAGGTTCTTTTATCTCTTTAAGAAAAAATAATTTAACTAGCACAATTCTCAATGTATTAGGTTTCAAAGCTTTTGATATTTATACTGATTTTGAAAATTGTTTATCATATGAAAATATTAATTTAAAAGAGGTATCCGGCCTTTTCGTGGATAGTTTGCTAGGAATAGAACCAGATCCTGAAGAATATCGTGACGGGTATAGTACAGTCCATTCAATATATTCTATCCTTAATGACATATTTCAATGTAGTGGCACAACTCGTGCATTAAAGACTATTTATGAGTCCTTGCCCGAGAAGCTATTTAATATAACCTGCAATATAAACGATTACCTACGACTTAGATTAGCGTTAACATACTTATACACTCTATATTTAAGCGAAAACCTCGAACCTGATAGTATGCCCGATAGTACTTATGCTCTATATCTACCTAACCACAGGAATTATAGCATTTCTAGAGAATTTGCGCTAAAATATGCCGAGGACTTTATCAGGGGTGAGGGATACGTGAACTGGCTTAATGATGAAATTTTATCGCAGATAATGGTAAATCCCGTATCTATGGAGGTTCTGAAAGCAGTTTTAAATTTTACAAAACCTATAGTAGAGCGAAATATTTCCGAAGAAATTAAGTTCATAGTGCGGGCTTACGATAGACTTAGAGTTCGGGATTCTCATAAAATTGCTGAGGCGTGGAGCTCTCTATTGAAGGATGCTAAAGACAGAATTAAAGCCAGGATACTTTTATCCATAGCGTATGAGTTAACCACGTGCAATGAGAAGTTACTGCTATACTCTGAATTATTGGAGAAATACCTAAAAGAAGGGGAGTTGCTACCATTAATACACATAAGCATTGCAACTAGCTTGGGTAATTTTGCGTTTCCGCATTTAGGGATCTCTGGGATTTCAGATGATATGGACTTAGTGTTCCTGAGTCTTTCGGTGAATTATAATGAGAAGATCGAGTTAATACCTTACGTTGCTGAAATTACTACACAATCAATCTCACTACATGTTACAAGGGAAAATGAATACGCGATCCTAGATGTTAAGGAAAAACTCAAAAAGAAGATTAATGGACTCCTAGAAATCTCCAAATTATCAAATGGAAACGTAAATACTATATTGTTAGCTAGAATTCGCAAGAAGAAGGAAAAGACCTCAGAAGCTCCAGGTCCTGGTGGAATAGAGGTATCATGTATTTCATTAAAGCCAACGCTATGTGTGTACAAGAGTAGTGACGGTACTGTTGTTATCGCTGACGTAATAGATTTTCTGGATCCGTTCATGTTTTACTGGCTACTGAAAGTAAGTAGTAATGTTGTCAATCAACTCGGCCAGTATGATTTCTTCCCATACCTATCAGGTTGAGCACTATAATCAGCAACCTTAACTTTCAATTAAGGGGGATAGAGCCTTGCTAGTGCTTGTAGTATTACATAACCGTGTTAACGTGTTAAGTTTGTCTGAAAATTGTGTTCTAATAAAACATAGAATCTCATTATGCAAGTTAGGAAATATTAGTGATCTCGGATCTTTATGTATTAAAATAATGATTACTGGTAATTCCGTAATGTATGCTCTAACTTACGATTATAATGAGCTATCATGGGTTACTAGGATTGTGAAAGGAAGGCTTATAAAGGGAAATCCCGTAGCTGATGAAGCCCTTAAGTGTGCGAGAGAACTACGCTTAGTCATGAAGCTAGGGCAACGCGATACCGCTACGTTACATGATGCCTACCGAATAATGCTTAATACTCTTAGGGAGCTAAAACTCAATCAATTCACACTAGAACTCAATGTTAATAGAGGAGCGATAACGCTTAGAATACCTTCCGACCATAAAGGTAAACATATCAGGCACTTGAGAACCGTTCAAGAGAGGTTAACAGAACTTAAATACCCGTCCACAATTATGTGCAACAATGTATGTACAGAGGAAAGAGTGATTTACAATATAAGCAGATTCCTCTAGTGCTAAATCTCTAAGGTTTCTTCTTACGATGTTCCGTCATGGTGTCTTTAGGGATGCCTTGATTTAGGGATCCATTTACCTTTCGGCAATCTTTCGTTTCGTTGCCGTTCTTAGGGCTTCGTTTCATGTTGTTATGCTTAATGTTTTCCTTATTCCCAAGTTGTTATGTTAGGTGCACCGTCTCTGTTATCTTTGATTTTGCTCTTTACTTGGTTACGCAAGGGTGTCACAGATGCAGGTGTTAGCCTAGCATTGCCTTCGGCTTAAGTGCTTCGTATGGCTTCGCTCTCGGCATACACGTAGGTTACTTTATCCCAGCGGAGTTTGGTATGGGGCTGGTAGGGGTTCGACCAAAGGTGATCCCTAGGGGGCAATTAGGATGTTCAAGCCACATCACCTAATCAGTAGCGTCAACCACTTCCTTGGTTTGACGGTTTCCTTGAGTACGAATAGTTTTCTTTCTAGGAGTTCCTGGGGGTTTAGGCCTAGGTTCCGTGCTGCGTCCTCGAACTCCCTTATGCTTATTCCCTGCGGCCCTGTCCTCGTTACTAGCTGCTTTACTTTCGGGTTTATGGATAGTGGTGGGAGGGGTAGTTCGATTACTTCCCTGAATGCTTCGTGTATGTAGTAGGCGGCGGTGGCGTTTGCGAGTGTCGCTGCTAGGATGAGGAAGGATGTTTCTGCCTTGAACCCTGCGGTGGCGTTCACGTATACCTTGACGCCCTTGCCCGCCTCTTCCTTCACCACGCTGATTACCCTGTCTAGGAGGTTGGCTAGCCCGTCATCGAATGACTCCTCCGAGGTTCCCAGCCCCTCAACCCTGACGGGGGCCGCCCCCACGGTTGCGTACCCCTTGCTCCTTAAGTACTCGTGGATCAGCGTGGCGCAGAGGTACCCCACCCCCGTGTCGGTGCTGTACACCAGCACGCCCACCTCGCTCGGCGGGGCGTGTCCAGCCACCCTAACGTAGTTCAGGAAGGCGTTAAGTTCCGCCGAAGCCCCCTCAGGGTCATTAACTAGGAAGTCGCGTAGGGCTTCGTAAACTTCATTCCCGTGACCAGCCCTAGCAACGTCCTCCGCCACCTCCTGCCGCGGGTCGCTGGGCGGTAGGCGGAACCAGCCCTCAATACCTAACTCACGCGCCCTATCCCTAAACCTGAACTCAAAATTCCTCAAGAGTGAAGTGCCAGTCGCAATCACGTGGAGCCACTTAACCACGCAACACACCCCCATTCTACAAATAATGAATAACAACCACCTAAAATAAGGCATCGCCAATTAACAAAGCCCTCTAAGTTCGTGTTTGACTGCCGATATTATCCTGCGTTCGTGCTTAGGGTCTATTAGTTTGCTTAGCTTCTCGTCCCCCGCTATGTCCTCTAGGATTTTTTGGGAGGTCTCTAGGTCTTCCTCTACGTTGGCGCGTGGTTCGAGCCCGTTAACGAATATGAGTGCGAAGATGCCGCGGCTCTTAGTTCTGCCGAGTCTCCCGTAGGACTCACCTATGAACCAGTAGAGTTTCGCTAAGCCTAAGGCGTTCTTGTGGAAGGCGGTCACGATCTCCCTTAAGACCTTAGCGTATTTCTCGGACTTCACCCCTACCAGCAAGATTACTGGGGTGCCTTTCCTTAGTTTGCTGAGTGTGTGTGCTAGGTCGCTCATTGATTTCACGTATCGTTGCTCGTTAAGCACGTCGATTTCTTGTTCCTCCTCACCGCCCCTTATTACTGGTGAGGTGCTTAGGAAGAACTTGTACAGTAGTGATAGTTCCTTGTAGTTGAAGAGCCCCGGGTATGGCGGGTCCGTGATTACGGCGAACACGTTCTTAGGTGGTTTGAACTTCGTGCAGTCGTGCTGGATTATCGTTGCGTTACCCGCGATGTGGCCCGCGCTCTTCTCAGTGGTTCTTTCCTCACATGCTCTGGCGAGCTTGCTTATGTAGGTTGCTATCGTTCCCCGACCCACGGTCCTGACGGTGGGTCCCCTAACGACGTGTGCGAGTGGGTTGAGCTCCACGGGGCTCTCCGGTAGCCAGTAGCTCTTTATCTGCAGGCCCGGGTTGACCTTGGAGTATGGCTGGTAGTAGAAGGCGAGTAGGCTGGCGGTGCGGGCCACGTTACCAGCGATTAGTGAGGCCAGCTCCCTAGCCCCATCCTCGGTATTGCTTACGAACCTCAGTAGCGAGAGGAGCTGCCTCGGCGTGAATAGCTCGTGCACCCTAGTTACGCCGTACCTCAGCAGCCTCCTCGTCTCCTTAAGTAAGGGAACCCTAACGTCGAGGTACTCCGAGTAATGCTTCCTGAGGAGCTCTCTTGACTCCTGCATCGATGCCTCTACATGCCTCCTTATGAGGTCTGAGAGTTCCCCACCCTTAATCAGGCTTACGAAGAACCTCTGCCCGCTGTGAAGATCCAGCACCTCCGCCGCGTAGGCGCAGTAATTGCTACGCACCTTAGGTAAGTTACTCGAGTCTAGGGGGATTGAGGGCTCCTTGGGTGTAATGACTGTTCTCAACTCGTCCTTACTAAGCCACACTAGCTCGCCGCTCTTCCCGTCAATCACTAGGTACTCAGCGCCGTCCTTCCTGCGCTTCGTTGACACCCAGATGGGGGCCCGGCAAGGAGGGCACCTAGCAAGAAACAAGTGCACCAGTAAGTACCTATTGCTAACCACCCATAAATGCTTGAGTTCACGCCAGGTCCTTCTAAGGGATTCGAGTAAGGGGAGTAGCATTGACTTGCAACCTCCCTCACTACGGCATCTACTGAGTATCTCGAAGCTATTCCTAGCGATGGCCACGGCAACAGGATTCACGTCAACCCCGAGCGCGTCGAACCCTACCTTAGCTGCCTCAACCAATATTGTGCCAGCCCCACAGAATGGGTCGTAAATAAGCTTGCCTCGAGCACTCAGCGTCAGCTCCCTCGGCACCTCGCCGCGAATCACCCTCATGAGGTAATCCCTGTTGGAAGTGATTAGCCCGGCGGCGAGCAAGCGGGCGAGCACGGAGAAACGCCTGCTCCACCACTTAAACATGTTATAAGGAAAGATCCTAACCCCTCCCTCACTCATCACGGACGCGCGCATGGCTTCGTAGAGCACGTCCTCCGGGATCCCGCACACGTTACCGCAAGCATCCTCGATACTCAAGCCTCAGCACCTTCCAAGACAGGGCCACTCCATATAATGTGCGCCCCTATATAGATTGATTCAGTTCACTAAGGTCTTTAAGGGGTAAAGCTCTTAAAGAAGAAAGCCGAAATCAAGGATGGCTGAAGAGGGAAGTTAAGATTTGCTCAAGTGCTCCGAATGCAGGGCAGACTGGGCAGAGATAGTAAACAAGATCCGCGGCCGTGAGTCTTACGTGTATCCCATGCTTTACCACGAATTCTTCAGCCTAGCGAGGCACATGATAGGAGGCACTTACTTAGTAACCGATAGGGTCATAACGGAGGAGGGTCTCAGAAAGCGTGTTACGTACGTACACATACCCTTCATAGACCTAACCAACGACCTAGCACTAATGATACAGTGGACCGGCTCAAAACGTTTTGACGCTTCATCCCTGGAGAGCACACTCTACAAGGTAAAGTACAGCATGGACGTAAAGAGGTTTAGAAGCAAGATTGAATCATGCAACTTCATACACACCCACGGCAGGTTCCAGAAGGTAAACACTAGCTCAGCAAGCACCTTAGTAAGAAAGTACATGTTATTTAAGTCGGGCCTCTGGAGGTACTTAACGACTGACGCATGCGTTAACATGTACGGTCAGTTTGCCTACACTAACTGCACGTCCCTATCCTTAATTCACCATGGTGGCTTCGTAGACAACAGCATAGGCTTCATAACCGGTAAGCCACGACGCAGCAATAAGCGTGAGGTGCTCCCTAGGGACGTACCCTTAAGCGCATACGTCCTCAGGCCTAGGGCGCCGCACGCGCCCGTGCTCCTCCATGAGTACGTCATAGACGCTGTACATATAGTATTGAGGGAGGGCTCCTACGAAGGCCTAGGGATGAGGAGAAAGGAGATCAAGGTTTACTCCCCCGTCACCCTTGAGAAGGCGGGGATGTTCCTCCTAATGAGCCCTAAGTCAAGCTATGTAGGTTTCAAACCACTCGTAATAGGTATGGTGCCTGAAGATAAACTGCCGGAGTGCCTAAGCGCGCATGCCTTGCTTTATGCGTTCATGTTCGCGATCTTGCCGGGTGACGTTAAGGCTAGGGCCGAGGTCGTCAGAGGTAAGTACGAAAGAATCGTTAAGAGCCCGGCAGGAACGCTAGGGGTTGAGCCCCTGCCCTTTGAAGAGGTGATTGAGCTATGCCAGCCGTTAATCGATTACGTTGATAACGGACGCACGCTCGCTATGCTTAAGACACACGCCGCCTTAAGTTTGCTGGGAAGTAGTACGCACGGAGATGACTACCTGGAAATGTTGATTACGCAGTCAAGCACGAAGAGAGCGTACGCTAGTGTGGGGCTCAAGAGCGTCCGGGACGCTTTGAGGAAAGGGTGTTCGTTGATATTCTAGGACGGAACCCGCTACCTGTTTAATCCTCGTGGAGACCCCTTAATACTGCCTTATAATCCTGTAGGGGGTAGCCGGAAGTGCCGTAATTCCATGAAGTGACTATGTCTAGTAGGTCTATACTTAGGGTCTTCCCGTGATGCGGCTTGTCGGTTTCCTTGAATTTGAAGTTGCTGAAGTTGCGAGCCATTTTTCTTAGGGTGTTTATGTGTGCGTGGATTCTGCGCCTATCTACCTCTAGGGTCACCTTAACGCCTCTCCTGAGGATGTCCTTGAGGGCGTAGAGGGCCTGTGTTGATGTGAAGGCCGTCCTGATGTGGAGGTCGCTCTTAGCTGCCGTGACGAGCTTGAAGAGGCCCTCTCCATCCACTTCCAGTCTGTGGTAGTTAATTATGCCCGCGACCTTAAGGAACAGCTCGAGAAGGTTCCTGCTCACGTACAGGTTTTCGAATAGTGCCTTCGAGCACTGCTTGTCTAAGCGGATATCTACATTGCACCCGTCAAAGCACGGCTCAATCCCGTCCATCAGGAACGTTGTGATGTCATCCACGTACCTCTCGACGAGGTCCTCCATTTCCTTCACGTCAAGATCCTCTCCAAGCCTTGCTTTGAGATATTTTCGGATCGCCTCTAAGTTATCGGTAACTGCGTTAACGATTATCTGCTTCAGCATCTCGGAGTCGGTGAGGAACTCCCTACTTAGTAACCCGTAAAGTATCTCCTTAGCGACGTACGTGATCACGCTTGCTTTCTCATCCCTGCCTACGCTCTCCGCTATCTCATTAGAGATCTTGCTGAACTCACCCCAGTATCCCTCTAAAGCCTCCTTTGTATTACGCCAGAACTCCTTAAGCATCATGCCAAGGGCCGTAACACGCCCCCTCTCATCGCTGCCCAGGATCTTATCTAGTTCAACGTCTATCTGTAGGGTCCCTACTTCATTCTTCTCGGTTATGGCTGCGTAGAACACGTCGACGAACTCGTCATTACCGGAGTTTGTCTTCACGCTTATGGTTTTAGAGCCGTACACGTATGTTAAGTCATCAAGGCTTAAGTTCAACTCCTCACTCAGAATTAAGAGTAGGGCATGGGCTAGCGTGTGCATTAAGCTCTCCCCAACGAACCTCAGGAACTTGCTGTCGCCTAAGTACCTCTTGTTTCTAACGTAGTCAGCAATGTTCCCAAAGTTTTTCTCCAAGCCTGTTAAGTCTACATGTAACTTGTTGTCCTTGAACCGTATCCTCGCCACTGACGATAACTTAAACGGGTTCGCTTTCCACACGAAGTACTTAGACACGAGCACATGCAGTAGCGTGTACTTCTTATTTAGCTTCTTGCTGGAGTAGACCACGTAGTTCTCCATGAAGTGTATTAGGGAGCGGATAAGGTGCTCCGACACAGTCACGACTAAACCGTTAGTTCTCCTAAGCACCGTGAACGGCTTCTTCGTAGGTGTCAAGGAGAGCGACCTTCCCTTAGGTAATGACATAGTAAGCCTCTCCACCTTAGAGGTGAGTTTCTTTCCTGAGAATACGTTCACGCTGAAGGGCACCGCAGGCATGTCGGGTTGGAATTCCAGGTCGTTACTGACCTCCGCAATCACCTTAGGGAATATCTTCCTGGAGTGGTAGTAGATCCTGCCACCTGGAGCGTCGTAGCAGGGACCGGCAACGGTGCCAGCATTATATCTGTTCTTACAGTACTCGCACTCAGTTAACGGCGCTATGGGGTCCGTAGATATTAGTCGGCCCGCATAGCACCAGGTCATGTAATTCAGGTACTCCACCCTATACCTCGATTTACGCCCCAACTTCCTGCTTGCTAGTTCTATAGCTTCCTGAAGTTTATCCTTAGTTATCTTGAATGGTCTTTTACAACCCACCTCCTCAAGGTATTTATGGAGCTTGCGGAAACCGTAGTATATGTGCACGATCTTGTTATGTTCGTCACGGAATTCAACACGGAGGAACCAAGGGCAATCCCCAACTATTCTGCATGTTATTACTTTCCTTAGTAAGATCTCATCCTGATACTCATCGTACTCCCCGAAGAACACCCTAGTGCCAGTAGGGCTCGATGTGACACCGATTCCTCTCATTTTCTTTATCAGGAATTGAATCATTTTCTTGCTGATTGGACTGTCAACTGATTCATTAACTTCCATAAGCCAGATCCTGTTTCCGTATAGGTTCACATCATTGTATGTTACGGGTGGGTAAGGGATGGGTTCGTAAGGCGGGTAGCTGTAGAATAACCTGTAGAAGTCTATCTGCGTCACGCATTTCTCGTCATTGATACTCTCCCAGCCCGTGCATTCATCATCGTAGTGCACAAGCAGTATCTGCTTTAAGTACGGTGTTAGGCCGCCGTAGTAGCCGCTGAAGCCAGCGAACATGTTAATAACATCTACAGACATCTTGCCGTACAGTTCCTCGAGGGGTGGGCTGTTAAGCCTGAGTTTAACCTTCATTGTTAGTGCGCCTCCCAGGCCTTTATGTCGTTTATTACTTTTCCGAGCTTGGGGATAATGCCACGCAAGACTTTTTGAAGCTCTTCAATGTCCTCCAACGCGCTTGTGAATTGTTCGCAAGGTTCTTGATACTCTGGATTCGAAGAATGTACGTTGCATAGGTCTATAGGTGCGCTAACTTCGTCCGTGAGTTCTCCCTTTCTTTCCTTAATAGCCCGTAGTATTTTGTTTAACTCGTAGTTCTTTCTTTCTAGCTTCTCACTTAATTCACTTATTCTCTTCCTCTTTAAGTTCTCAGCCGTTATCCTGTAAAGTTCCTCCTGAAGTTCCTCGAAGGTGTTGTGTATTTCCATGAAGGTATTCCTGTAGGACTCCAGTAGATCCTTAATTGATTCTAGGATCTCCTTAAGTTTCTCGGTGTTTAGTTTAGGTTCTTCTATGTAGCGTGGTCTTGTCCTGCTTCTTAAGTATGCTGCACGGACCTCCTCTGCGGCCCGTATCGTTTCATGTACTCTCCTTGAATACCTGTTAACTAGGCTACTTACTAGGCTTTTGTCAGGCACGTTTTCGAGAAGCCCTAGTATCTTAATATATTCTTTGTTTAGGTAGAAGTCCTGCAGCTTCTCTATGTAGGAGTGAAGCAATTCCTGGAATTTGTGGCTGGGCTCGATTACTAGGCCGCACCTCTTGGCTAGCTCCACGAATCTCTCATCCTTAACGGCTTCCTTAAGTCCTTCTAGGAGGTTCGTGATGTCGGTTTCGGACCGTATTTTCTTGGTTCCTGACGTCCCTGATCTTAGTACGTGTAGTATTAGTGCTAGGTTTAGTAGCATTCTGAGTTTTATGGCGTCGTTCTCTCTAGGTATTCTTATGGTTCTGTGCCCTAGGTTCTGGCTTATTATGTTTTCTAGGGTTTGCCTCATGTTAAAGAGTCTGTAGTCTAGGGGGTTGTTCCTCATTATCTGGACTGCCAGCGTCACGAGATTCGTTCTCAGGCTCCTGCCGCCCCTGCCGAACCTCTGTATTATGCTTTCGGGCTTGTCTATCCCGACGTTGAATATTATGGATATTGTAGAGTAGTCCATCCCTAGCTCCAGGCTGCTTGTGGCTAGTAGGGTGGCTAGGTCTCCTCTCAGCATCTTCTCGTATATTTCGCTTCTCTCCTTTAGGCTGACCCCGCTGAAGACCACGGAGCATAGGCCTCCTAGGTCGTCGTAGAGGGTTGCGTGCTTGTTACCCTTAGCGATTTCGCGTATCTTCTCCCCGAGGCCTTTGTTTATTAGTAGGTAGTGGCTCAGTATGTTCCTGAAGTCTCTTGGGCCCATTCCGTCGCAGGAGTACCTTCGCACGCATAGGTTATCGAGCGGTGACCCTAGGGAGAGCTGGTTCTCGATGACGGCCCTCGCCCTGTTGACCTCCCTCACGTTGTTTATGAACACTATTGCTTGGGGGAGAAACCTCCTTCTCAGTTCCCTATACATCCTGAACAGCAGTAGTTGGGCTGCCACGGCTTCGGCGAGGTACGTTATCCAGCTGACCTTGGGTAGCATCTGAATGAATAGCGTTATCACTAATCTTCGGTGTTGGGGTTCGTGCTTTAGGGTGGGCAGTATGGGTTCGAATGACAGGTCTGTTATGTCCTCTTTCGCTAGGTTGAGTAGTGCTGCGGCGTAGTTGAGGTAGTCCGGTAGCGTTGCTGTTGAGACTATACACCGTAGCTCTCTCCCGGCCTCCTTTCTGAGTTCACGTAGTATGCTTATTGTGTAGCTCATTATCGCTGCCTGTACGGAGTCGTATTCGTGGGCCTCATCCAGTATGAGGACCGACGTGTTGAGAACGTCCCTGACGTCTATGTCGCCTGGTTTACCGGTGTCGACTAACCTATACATTAACGTGTTCCAGGTGGTGATCACTATGTCCGCGTTCTTAGCGTCGCCGCACTGCGCGGGTATCACGAAGTCGTACTCCTCGCCGCCCTCGCTACACACTACCTTATACCCCTCACCTACCTTCTTCACGAGGAGCTTCCCCGACTTCCCGCAAGTGATGCCCCTGAAGTCAACCACGCCTTCCTTCTCAAGGGCCTCCCTGATCTTGGAGGTGTCGCCGTCACGTAGGAAGACCCTAAGCTTAATCCCTAACCTTCTGCTGAGAAGCTCATTGAGTTCCTTCAATAACCTTATTACTCTGCCCATCTGGTCGATTTCAAGCATCTTTCTTGGGTAAACAATTACTATCCTTCCCCTCCTACCCTTAATTAAGTCCTTAAGGAGGAGGGAAATGCCTAGGGTTAGAAACACTTCCGTCTTGCCGGAGCCTGTCGGAGCTATTATCACGTACCCGTCCCTCCCCTCCCTAAGTGCCTTGACTAGGGCGCTGGCCTGGTAAGGGTCGAAACCCTTACTACCCCTCCCGCGGAAGTACCTTCTCAGAGCCTCACCAAGCAACTCAACCACGTCCTCCCTCCCCATGAAGTCCGCCAAGGCCCTGTAGAGCTCCCTACAGAGGCCGCAACCACCCTTCTCAGGCAGAATCACCCTAGACTCACGCGAGAATACGGGGATGAACGTGACCCCAAACCTCGATGAAAGCACCATACGTGAAGCGCCAGGGTAGAGCCTCACATCACTTAATCGCAACAGGAAATCCATGTGGAAGCTCCTGAAGCAACCCTCACCAACCGGTATTATGAAGCCCTCACTCAGAAGCTCCTCAATAACCTCCCGAGCCCTATCCCTAGAGCACAACACTCCCTCAGCTATCCTCACCAAATCGTCATAGGACAAGCAGTAGGAATAATTACGTACGTGTAACACCCTATTTAACGGATTCGCCTCCCCAGAAACAATCGACACCTCCTTAAGTATCACCGACTGATACACACGAACACCCAGCAAGCCATCACCACTAAGTAGCGACGTAGACGACACCTACCCCATACCCCACAAACACTCTAAATCTCTAAAAACTGAAAACATTTCAGCATTACTTACACAACCACGTTAACACGTAAAAAGCAATACATCAAAGCCCATTACACAACCAACTCAAAAACTAACAAGAATCCTCCCAAACCCATCCTCTAATTCATTATTTCATTTAATTCACTTCTCAATGATACCCGCTAACCCCTGGTTGTTTTCGTCCTGCTGGTTCGTCTTTCAATTCATTCTTTGTTGATACCGTTACTAAGATAAAGGACAGGGCGTTTAAGGCGTTCGTCTTTCAATTCATTCTTTGTTGATACTGAAGAGGGCAACGCTTGGGTCCCAAGCCCATTTGACTTTCAATTCATTCTTTGTTGATACGGGGTGCGTGGTGGTGGTGCACCCCGAAGGTGTGCGGGGCTTTCAATTCATTCTTTGTTGATACCCACCCTAATTTTAGCATCGGAAATAAACGTCATATACGCCTTTCAATTCATTCTTTGTTGATACATACATTGTCTGTCGTGGGTAGTATTTCAGTGGCGGATAGCTTTCAATTCATTCTTGCTTGATAC
>CAYNPH010000095.1:0-27656 GCA_964399035.1 uncultured Desulfurococcaceae archaeon | reverse complement strand
GGCCTCATCGGAGTTACTGCTACCAGCGTTAACAGTATGGCCGCGCATGCAGGTACTATTGCGTTCCTTAACTTCATGGTCTCACCTCCTGAAAGCCTTCACGGCTAATGCAACCATGGCCGCTACGACAGCTATTACGCCGACGCCCAGCACGGCGAAGGGTAACCAGCTACCGTGCACGGCTATGGCGGCGGGTATTGGCATGGACAGCTTCACGCTCTCTAACTCATAGTAATTATGCATGACCACATCCACGGTCACCGTGAAGTAGTCTGAGCTGGCCGCGTACGCAGTAGGTATCACGGCACTCGTTACCACTATTACTACTAGGAGGGTGAGTGCAGCTACGCGGGCGTTCACTTACCCGTCACCCCTTCCCGCCACGCGCCCCGTTAAGGCGGCGTGGTCGGGGGGTGAGGGCGGGGTTAAGTACGGACCTCAAAAACTACTTTGGTTTATCCTGACGCCTAACTGGGCGGACGACCTCGGGGTTCATTATTATCAGTAGGATGCTGAGCAACACTAGGCCGGCAGCAGCGTACTTAACGGCCCCGGGGGCCACGATAGCCACCACGCCTGTCCCCAAGCACGTCAAGATCAGCAAGAACAGCAGCAGCGCCGCCAGCATCGCTGCACGCCCCTCACTTACTGTGGTGCGTGTGTGTGGCTGCCGCGGCTAGGACGGCTATTATTATTATGACTACCACGGCCCCAGCGATTGCCGGCACGAACCACTTACTGTGAACTATCTTCGCGCTGAGGGCGTGAGTGTGAGTGCTTGACGTGCCCGTGTCGCTAGTGGTGGGTGTTAGTGTGTCGGTGTCGGTCGAGTGGGGCTCGCCGGTATCGACTATGCTGACGACCCACTTACCCACACCTATGCTGATACCTACGTACACGGTGTGCTTGCCTGAGTCAACGGTGAAGTACTTCTTGAAGCTGCCGTACACTACGGTGTTGAGTAATGCGTTGCTCACGCTGGTCTTCCACCATTTGCTCGGAGGCTCCTTATCCTCGGTAACTATTAGGTACCTAGCGTAGGGGTCGCCCTCAGGACGCCCTACTACGTAGTAGCTACCACCAGCAAGCTCTATTGAGTGTACTTGGTTATCCTTATCCAGCGTGAAGGTGGCTATTGAGGCGCCCATGGGTGTGGGCTGTGACTCTATGGGCATTAGCGTAGCTAGCACGTCCTTGCTGACATTAATGACGTCGCCGGCCGTCAGCGTTATGTTGTTTACGCCCTTAACGGTCAGTACGGCTGACCCGTACTTCACGGTCATGTCCACGGTTCCGTTTATTAGTACGGCCATGTCGTTCTTCACGACGTACGTGGTGTTCTTGTATAGGTTTACGCTGGTGGGTGCGGTGGCGCTTAGATCCTTAGTGTTGGCATGATTAGATGCAGTTACGCCTGCCGCCTGCGGCACTATAGCTAAGGCTAGCGGTGCGAGCAGTAGGAGCACGGGTATCACTAATGCGGCGTGCCTTACTATGGCTGTCACCTCACGTGTCGGGCTCCTTCCCGATAATTATTCAGCAAGTGAATGGTAACGCGTGCTGCTACGCCCAAGCATAGCGTTGCTGAATAACACGTGGTTAGAGCCACTCACCACGGGTGATCGCATGCATACATACCCGTATGCACTACTCCTGACCGTCATGGTCGCAGCAGCGGTTATGGCGTGCGTAATACCGGTTAACGTAGTAGCCGAGGACAGCGTAAGGTATCAGTTTACGGTCGTAATACCTGTGAAGCTAGCGGGTGAAACTAAGCAGAAGGTGGGTACCGCAACGATAACTAAGACTAACAACATCGTGCATTTCAGCAACGTAGTTGGCGGTAAGTATCAGGTAGTGCTTAAACCAGCTAAAGCCACCTCCAGATACGTTATAGTAACATACGATAAGGCACCGCCAAGCCAATGGTGGAAAAAGTCCAACGTACCTAACACGCTGTTAAATAGGGTTGCGAACTCACCGACAGGCAACAGCGTTGCTTACGACATAACGGTGCCGGAAGGCACCCACACCCTGTACGTCGGTGTTAGCACCGGCAGCGAATCTTGGACTGTTACCCTATACAAGTACATATCATCCTCAAGCAGTGACAATGGCGTGTACAATGGGCAGGTAACGGTACACGTAGTTAACGACGTGGTTAAGGTCGTTGTTGATGTGCCGAAGGACGTGTACATCGTGCGCGGTAGTACAGCCAACATAACATTAAAGGTAACTCAAACTCAAGGGTACCCAAGGTTCTTCAGCGCGCAGGTATCCCTACCAAGCCATGACCTGCAGGCAAGCGTAACCGCAGCTAATCACGTGGCAGGCCACAGTAATGAGTGGCTAGGTAATGGCACCGTAACGGTATCTTTAACCGTGCCCCTAAGCGCATCCGAGGGAACGCAGTACGTTCTAAACATAAGCATATTCGCCAGCCACGACCCCGCCGACACGTACTCCACACCGCCGACACCACCGCCAGCCGTGGTGTACGGCAGTAGTAACGTGGGTGACGAATGGAAACTATGCGGTAGGATAGGGTTCAGCCCGCTTATGAACGACGGCGGTAAACCGCAATTGACACCATCCACAATGAACGCTGCGTTACCCCGAAGGAACATAGTAGTTATTGCGGCCGCCGCAGTGGGCCTCATCGTGCTAGCCGCACTGATAGCCGTAATGCGGAGGTGAGGAGGCGTGAGAACCATATATGAGGGCAGGAGGTCCTGCTACGCCAAGCGTGAAGGCCTTTACGTCAAGCGATTTCCGAGCAAGGGCGTGTCCAGCTACGGGCAGGCAGTAGCGATAGCCACGCTGATATGCTACGACTACCACCGCAGGCGAACCTACGACGGCAGCAGGTGCGTCGAGGAAGTAATGAATAAGGAGCTCTTCGAGCGCCGCCTAAACTTCCTCATAATGCTTGCAGGCAGGCACAGCAAAGCATTAGAGGGAAAAGTTAGGAGGCTTGTGCATTACTGCCTAAAACACCGCAAGCCTCCCAAGCGTGACGCTTTGAGAGCCCTGAAGCTTCTGAAAGTCAAGGACGAGGAGGGCGAGAAGGTCCTAGCGAGGATCAGGAGGTGGTTAAGGAGGTGAGGTTTGTTACTGCCGGCGAACACAAACTCAGTCCTCAGGCTGCGGGACAAACTGGTTTGCCACGGACCCTGAGAACAAACAGGTGATGAGCAGTGATAGAGCCGGCAGCCATAGTGGAGTTGCTTAGCAGGTCCAGCGTGGAGTTCAAAAAGAGCGTTAAGAAGGCCATAGGTAATCTAGGGGGGTTAGAAGAGATAATTGACTGCCTCGATCAGGAGGCTCTCAGGGCCCTAGAGGAGGACGTGATACCTACCGGCGCCTTAGGCAACATGATGGGCTCCCTAATAATAAACTGGGCGGAGCAGACGTACCCCGAACTACCTGAGCCTTCATTCAAGATCATGCTGTGGAGGGCACTTGTGAAGTCAGGGCGGAAGCCCGTGGACACCAAGGCCCTAACCGAGTTACTCACGTACGAAGGTGGTGGGGAGGAGTGAGTTTCAGGGAGGAGTTCAGGCAGGTTATGAGCTACGTTAACGTGCTGTCGGAGGCCCTGCTCGACGTGTTCAGGAAGAGAGCCTCCATAGACCTCAGCATAAGGTACAGCTTCAAGAAGTCATTCATACGGTACTTAACCGCTGTGGAGGCCCTGAACGTCATTCTGCTGCCGTCCCTCCGACCTGAACGGATCTCTGAGACCCTAAGAAGCATAAGGTCGTCGGAGCCCTCCCTAGAAGGCTTGAGGAAGCTTGACGGTGTCGTGGAGGCCATACTCAACAACCTAGATAAGGCTGGGGTGCTGATCAGGAAGTCCGTCCTCCTGACAGGCGAGTACGGGGGTGGTGATGATGCTCATACTGTCGAAGATTATTAATCGTGCATACACGCGTTACGACTTCACCACAGCATTCATTATAGGACCTCAAGGAATAGGTAAGACAACCTACGCTATGTTAATACTTCATGAGATTTACAGGGACTGGGATAAGGTACTTGAGCACGTAGTATTCGACCCTAGGGAAGTGTTGCCGAAGTTTATGCGTGCACTATTTAATAGGGAGAGAATAAAGGCAGTGTTATTTGATGACGCCGGTCTACACCTATCTAAGTACTTACTTAGTAGCAATAGAGAGGGTTTCCACCTCGTCAGATCCATTAACGGGTTAATCAACCTAGCTAGGACAATTACCGCCGCCATCATCTACACCAGCCCCGATATGGATATACTGAAGGAGCTCAGGAAGAAGGCATGGATTGTAGCTGAAATAACAACACCTCACGGTTACTCCGTGCCCGAAAGGGTTGCTAAGCTTTACCGCAAACGCATAGCCCCGTCAGGCAAGGTCTACATCCACAAGCTAGGCTACGACGCGTACGACCTCAGAGCAATACCCGCGGACGTAAGGAAGGAATACGAGGAGAAACGGAGGGCTGCGATGGAGCCGCTACTACAGGAGCTCCAAAGACTATGGGGTAGCACTACACCCACACCCCCCACCAACCCTACACAAGAGTGATTATCCATGGGCAAGAAAAAGAGGAGGAAGAGGAAAACCAGCCACCCATGCGAACTAGGATGGCGCGTAAGGTGGACTAGGAAATTCAGACACATGTGTATGAAGTTACTTGGAGATAGGAAATGTAAGACCTTACTGAAGAATCTAAAACTCATCATTCGGGATCCTCAACAAAGAGATAGGCTTAAGAGGGAACCAACAGTTGGTTACTATCCATATAAGGGCAAAAGGTTTGAAGTTAAACGATTGAAGAAAGGGAACCTAAGAATAGGGTTCGTCTATAGGGAGGACATTTGCCGCGTGTGGTTCGTGGTAATACTTCGGAGAACGTCTTCAACATACAGGAGGAAGAAGTGGCGTTAATAGTAGTTATCCGCTAGCTCCTCTATGCCCTCTATAGCTACCCGCATGAACTCCCTTTCAACTGTTTTCTTCACAATGAAACGCTTGCCGTCAACAACGTACACCCCGGGCTTAAGAACCTCGGGAAGCTCCGACCAGCTCTTCACCTTGATTACTTTGGTCTTCATTTCTTTTCACAAGAGTTACTCCCGTATTGGCCTTAATAGTGGTTTCCTTATCACGCTTATACTCCCTGAAGATTGCCTGACTATCCCTGACACTACCCTGCCGTCCTCAGCCACCACTACCACCACCGCGTTAACGATCGTTAAGCTCCCCTTCCTATGGTACTTCAATAACTTCCTCAGATCCGCAACATCATCAACGAACAACACGTGCACACCCATCACATCCTCACCCCAAGATAAGGAACTTCCTTACGTGGGGCAGGATCCTCCCATAGTCTTTGTCTAGTATTGGTATCCAGTCGGTGTAGTGTCTGCCGCCTATGGTTGAGACCCTGCCTTGGAACGCCTCTATGTCTTCGCTGTCTATACCCAGCCTCTTTGCTAGTTGCCTCCACCACTTCCTGAAGTACTTAACTCCGAGGCCTGCTTCCTTAAGGTCTTTCTCCATGTTGTCTTGGTTCTTTAGCTTCCCCTTGAAACGCAGTAGTTGCTGGTAAACTTCCTTAGGGAGGTATAACACGAACTCGTTCTTACTGCCTCTCTGGAGGTCGACGTGGACTCTGACAGCACCGTATGATAGCTCAACCACCCTTAACCTGTTAATGTTCAGAATAAGGTATCTGGCCTCAGTACCTCTGCAACCGGTGGAGACCAAGATATTGTAGAACAGCTTAAGGGCTTGGCTCTCCATCTTCGCGATATTTTCCCTTACTTCGAGTACCTTACTGTCGGCCGGTACGTAGGTGTCTGCCCTGCTCTTAGGTTTCTTGGGCATTGCCTTCCTGAGCTTAGCAACCAGCACATCAAGGTCCTTAGTTTTCTCAATGAACGTAAGGAACCGGCTGAGCGCTTCATAACTGGATTTATTTACCCCACCCATAGCCTTGAAAGCCTTACTCACGTCTTCCTTCCCGCAGAGCTCGAGACCCACAAGCCTGGGGATGTAATACATGTACTGCCTCAACGTAGCTTCCCTGAGCCTAGGATTATCCTGCTTTAACCACCTCTTGAACTCCCTCACCAGACCATCAGTTATCTGCAGGCAATCCTCGCGTGTGTGGTTAACTGATGAAGAATTCTCAGGTAGAATCACGTAGATAGGTCCCCTTAGTAATTGCTTGCAACCGAGAGGTCCCGGGTTCAAGTCCCGGCCGGTCCACCACCCAGCCTTCCTCTTTCTTCGGTGTTTGTACTTAATCCTGAGATCTCTTGTCTTATTTCCTGTGGTGCTTAACTATTCCTTAATTCCAAGGAGTATTCTTGCTAGTGCAGGACGTTGCTTACGAAACTTTATTCTAGTGCCTAGGGTGCCTCAATCATTTTGATTCAGATTGTTGTATGTAATTTAGGGTGGTGTTACGTAGTGTTAGGGCCTCCATTGGGCGTGACCCTTTATAACTTCTTAGCTTTCGAAGAGATGCATTGGTGATAGTGGTTGTCCGAGGTCTTACCGTACATTGTCTTTGCGGGGTCCGTTGCGGCAGTTCTTGCGGGCATAGGAATTAAGATTATTTTGGAGAGGGACTCTGAGGGAATCGTGATTCAGGCTAGTATTTCCGCTAGCCACTCTGGGCACAAAGGTTCCTTGCTTCAATCAGGTGAGGAAACACCTACGCGTATCGCTGAAGATAGTATGGTGAGCACTTCACATAATGTTAAGGAGCCCGACCGTGTAAGCGGTAATGCCGTGGTCTCCCCTACACGAAGTGAGCCTAGGAAGAGGAAGAGAAGAAGGAGGGTTGGGAAGAGGCTTGAGCGTAAGATCCTTAGGCTTTATAAGAAAGGCAAGTCCCCTAAGGAGATAGCTGAGGAACTCGGGATTTCGACGTCAACAGTTTACAGGAAAATTAAGAAGTTAGCGCCTGTGGGGAGTTAAGATCCCCGAAACATTAAGTTATTTTGTGTATTGTATTAAAAAGGAAATTATCGTACTACCTAACCTAGATATTAACGTACTTACCGCACTTATAGCAGTACCATTTACCGTACTGCTCAATATACGACAGGTAGTTACCGCACGTAGGACACCTAGGAACACGGTTAAGGACGGCTGGTGGAACCTCAGTGTATTTACGGCATCTTGGGCAGTACCATCTACCGTATTGAGGATAGTATATTAAGGCAGCCCCGCAAGTCGGGCATCGGGGAATCACTGGTTGTGTGGATGGTTGTTGAGCTGGTTGCTGAGTCACGGCATAGGACGGGGCGGACGTTGTGGTTGGTGCAGTGGTTGTTACTGGGGTTGAAGGGCGTGCTGATTGAGGAGCTGAGGGTTTGCTCTCAGCTAGCTCTTCCAGCGGAGTATTCTCAGCGAGTATTATGATGTCACCGACAGCCTTTATATAGGAAACGGGTATAACGTATCTCTTATCTTTCCCCTCAACTATTAGGGTCACGTTCGAGGGATTCTGGAGGTCAACACCGAAGTCCACGACCTTCCCAAGGTATTTGGCGTCTGAGGTGTAAGTGTTAAGCCCAACCACTGAGGATTTAGTCAGTATTTTCCTTACCAACACTTCAGCACCTCTTCAGCACTACATTACCTTAGGAAATTTAAAAAATAAACGCAGAACGGCTGAACAACGTTAAAAGCGTAACCCCGCATGAATTACATGGTGTTCTACGTGGGGACGGGCAAGAAGCTTAAGTCCGCATCCACACCAGAAGACGAGACCGGCAGACAGTACCACATATCTGTGAGGCCGGGTGAGATACCTAGGTACGTCCTCCTTCCAGGAGATCCGGGGAGGGTCCCAATAATAGCTAGCTTCTGGGACGAGCGCAGAAAGCTCTCCGAACATAGAGAGTACCTAACGTACGTGGGAACTTACAAGGGGGTAAGGATAGCCGCCACATCAACAGGTATTGGGGGGCCCGCGGCCGCCATAGCGATAGAGGAGCTCCTAAGGGTCGGGGCAGACACCTTCATACGTGTGGGGACGACCGGCGCGTTGAGGAAGGAGATACGGGTGGGTGACGTGATAATCAGTACAGGGGCGGTCAGGTACGACGGAACTAGCAAGATATACGTGGACCCTGAGTATCCTGCCGTAGCGAGTTACGAGGTTGTCTTAGCGTTGATTGGTGCGGCTGAGGAGCTTGGTGTGAGGTACCACGTCGGGCTAACAGCGAGTAGTGACTCGTTCTACATAGGGCAGGGAAGGCCCGGGTATAAGGGGTACTTGCCGAGGAGGTGGGCAACAATACATAAAGATCTAGCCGAGGTAAACGTCCTTAACTTCGAGATGGAGGCAGCCACCCTCTTCACGCTATCCAACATATACGGGGCTAGGGCCGGAGCGGTGTGTGCCGCGATAGCGAACAGGGTTACTGAGGAGTTCGTGGCTGGTGCGGGGGTTGAGGACGCTGTTAAGGTGGGAAATGAGGCTGTCCGCATATTGGCTGAGTGGGACGAGGAGCTAAGCAAGATCGGGAGAAAGCACGTGACCCCTCAGCTAATAGCGAGACTGGCAAGGAAGTGAGTTCAAGGATATGTCACTTGATGAAGGAAAGACTATTACCAACGTAACAGTCATAGTGCGGGGTTACCGTGGATGGTTAAGATATTAATTAACGGAGCGACGATATTGACCCTATCAATGGTTCACGACCCCGTAATAGAGAGGGGGTACGTGTACATCAAGGACGGCAAGATCATGGAGGTAGGGAAGGGAGAACCGCCCGAGGACCTAAGATACCCTGAACTCCTCATTAACGGCGCCGGAAGAATAGTGATGCCAGGACTCTCAACAGCCTTCACCACCGTAACACTCTACCCCTTCAGATACAGGGTCGCTGACGTTGACTGGGGATACATTAAGGAATTCCTAACAACCCTAACGAGGACCGACGTGTACTACTTAGCGGCGATGGCGTTCATGGAAATGATGACGCGGGGGATAACCTCGGCGCTAGTCACTGACATATACTTAGATAACGTTGCTAGGGCAGCTCACGACGCCGGAATATACGTAACTTTAGCCCCACCAATGAACGCAGGCCTAGATGACTTCAACCCTGAAAACGAAGTTCGCTTACTCACGAGCAGATGGCACGGCAAGGTCAGCGAGGTCCGCGCAGCCCTACTCACCTACGGGGAACCAACCGAGGAGTTCATCGACTTACTAAGTAAGTACAGGTTACGTGGATATGTCCTCAAGGGCGAGAGAGTAAAGGAAGGGTTGGTCGACGCGGTGTACATTAACCCGAGGGGTCCCGTACCCAACACGTGTAGCGTGATAAGGTACGGTGACGGCTTAAGTTACTGGAGTGAGGGTGAAGGGTTAGGGATCGGTGTTAGGCCAGCATACAGTATGGTCGACGTGGTGAGGGACACGTCACTACGTACCGGCGTGAGCGAAATTGACGTGCTTCATGCAGCAGTAGCAACGAACAACAAGTTAATAGGACATTCACTAGGCCCCATAGAGGTCGGCGCCACCGCGAACATCGTGATGCTCGATACGTCATCACCACCGGGATGGCCCCCGCCAAGAAGGGTTGATGACATTGTGAGGGCAGTCACCCACGGAGACTTACGTGTAGAGACGGTGATTGTTGGGGACAATATACTTGTTGATGCTGGGGAAACCCTCACGGTGGGTTCGGAGGTAGTGATGAAGGCTAGGAGCAGGTTCGATAATAGGGTGATAGAATACCTGTCTAAAAAATAAGGTTTCGTTTCTGGTAGCGTATAACCCTAAGTTACTCTTCGACCTTCTCACTGGAGCTTCTCTCTACCCTTGACATGATGTAGTTAATTAGGTGCTCCGCCTCCTCACGCTCCACGTACTTCGCTTCCTTAGTGAAGACCTCGATACTATCCTTGATTACTTCCTCGATACTCTTCCCATTTAACTGTAGCTTTATCTTCTCGATGACTATGGGTGATGGCTCGATTGCGGCGCCCTTCTTGATGTACGCGAAGTCATTATCGATTGCCAGCACCTCGAAGGCGCCGACGACCCTATCCCCTAGCTTCAGCACGAAGATCTGGTCCCCGTCCTCGGTTTCCCCTAGCTTTTCAGCGACGTACTCTACGGCGGCCGACATTATTTCTGTCGCCTGCCCTATGACCTTCTTGACGGCGGCATCAACCTCCTCCTGCGGGACCCTCTTGAATACCTCGACTCTCAACGTATCGAACTTCCATTCAATGCCCTCATCAGTCAGTTCGTAATCGATCGTGATGCGGACTACGTCACCCTTATCTATCTTGAGTTCATCGACGAAGAGCCTATAGAGCACCTTGTTCAGCTGGGCAACGTGGAACGCAACGTCACTGGACTTAATTTTCTTCTCCTTTATCTCATTGCGTAGCTGAGCAAACATGGTTCGCCTTAACTTGTCCGCGTAAGCCCCTGCTATAACAAAGCCTGACCTTAGTGTAGGCATTAATATCACCAATTAATTAATGATTCCTTACACGTAATTAACATTTGTTATTATGACTTGAACACTCCTCCGTAAATTAAGTTTCCGGTCTGCAGGACTAATGATAAATGAGTAGTAAGGGATACCGTTAAGGTGGTTAGGGATGAGGTTGCTTCGGCGGTTAGCTAGGGAGGTGCTAGGAGACGAGGTCAGCAGGAAAGTCTGGGGTAGGGTAGAGATCATAGGTGACATAGCAGTTATAAGGAAGCCCCCAGACGTTGACTTAGAGATCCTTAGGATCCTCGCTAATGAGTTAATGAGGAGACTAAAGTACGTGAAGTCCGTGTGGGCTGCGGTAACCCCGGTTGCTGGCACCTATAGAGTGCGTGAGTACGTGCACCTAGCTGGTGAGGAGCGGTCTGAGACCACGTATAGGGAGCACGGATGTGTGTTCAGGGTGGACATACGTGAGGTCTACATATCACCAGTACTCAATTACGAGCACATACGGGTAGCGAAGAAGGTTGGGAGAGGTGAGTACGTAATAAACATGTTTGCGGGCGTAGGGCTATTCTCAATAATAATTGCTAAGCACGCAGCACCGAGTAAGGTGATATCCATAGACATCAACCCAACAGCGTATAGGTTAATGGTGGAGAACATAAGGCTGAACAAGGTTGATGGGGTAGTTGAGGCGGTGCTGGGCGATGCGTGCGAGATAGTGAAGAAGTACCGGGGCATGGCGGACAGAGTCCTGATGCCATTGCCAGAGCTTTCCGTGAGGTGCTTACCCCAAGCTATTGAGGCCCTCAAGGACAAGGGTGTTGTGCATGTGTACGAATTCGTTACTGCAACATCAAGGGACGTAGCTGTGGTTGAGGCGAAGAAGGTGTTTGGCAGGGTACTCGATAAGCTAGACATAGCGTATGACTTTGAGGAAGGTAGGGTTGTGAGGAGCGTGGGTCCCAGATACTACCAAGTGGTGCTGGACATCAAGATTTCGAAGAGGATCTAGACCTACGTGACTTCCGTTTCCCCTCAACCGGGATGACCCGCACACCGATTCCGAATAATTCACGCATTACGTACTCCAAGAACCTCACGTAGTTCCCTCTACGCCCCATGAAGGAGCCGAAGAAGTTCTCATCAATAGTTATGGCGACATAGGATCCCTTAAAGTCAACGTCCTCAACCCTCTTCCATATCCATGATATTGGGTGAACAGCCCTTATGAGTTCCGTTAAGTCAACGTCGAGCTCAACGCCCCTGACCCGCGCATCAACGTCCTTCTCGACAGCCGTGATCCTCTCCCCTTTTCTCCCAACTAACCTCCCCATGTGTCCCTTCTTAACTATGACGAGGAACCTTGGAACATGCTCAGGTGATATCTCGGTTTTCCTCATGTAGTCAAGTAAGTCTAGAACCGTAATGACGTCGGCGTCAGGAGACCTCACCCTTATAGCCTCAAGCACTTTAGTTTCACTCTCCTTAAGCCTCCTAGTACGCAGCATGTATTCCATCATCAGGCGAAGACCCATTTTAGCGCCTTCCCTCACGATGTCCTTAACCCCTAGGTCAACGACTATGGCTTTGGGCTCGCCCGCAAGTATGTCTCTCAGAACAGAGGATGCATCCTTTCCTTTCCCCCTCAATACCTGGAATATGGGGTCAGCCGCCACTATTAATCTGCTGTTGCGCCCAACTCTGATCAGTGCCTCAATGAGTGATTCGATCTTTAATGTTTGCGCGTCGTCGATAAATACTACGGAGTCATCAAATGTCCTGCCTTTCAGGTAGTGGCTGTCCGCGAACGTTATCTTTCCCTCGTTAACCATGGCATCTATCTCGGACCATTTTACGAAGTTCCCTAGGACGTCAATGATATATTGCTTTGAGAGTTCGTAGAATTGCTTGCCTGCCTTAGCCACAGTTAGTTCCTCACCGGTAGTCACATCTATGACCGGCCTGACAATGACTAACCTTCTATACTTTCCCTCCCTAACGGCGTCAATGCCATACGCTAACGCGAGCAGGGACTTACCCACGCCGGTGGGGCCAAAGATCCCTACGATGTTATACTCCTTACCGAGTAATGCGTTCTTTACCGCCTCTTGGCCAGGCGAGAGCGGTTTTATCGTATTCAGCAGCATCCACTTTACACCGTATGAGGTTATGTTGGGGGGTTAAATACTTCCGTTGCTTAACGGTCTCTGGATGCAGGCGATGGTTGTCGAGCCCATCGTTAATGAGAAGATATGGAGGAGGAGGAAGGAGGAGTTTCTCAAGAGGCTTCAGGAGGATGAGGAGATAGGGTACCTTGATGCTGACGTTAAGGACATACTGCTGATGTTCTTCAAAAGGGAGAAGTCCTTCACGATAAGCTCCTGTAGTGGGAGGATAGTGCTGGTTGATTCCCCCATGCCCTGGATGAGGGATCCATCGTCCGTGGTGTTCAAGAAGCACTCACCGATAAGCGTTGAGGAGGTAAGGCCCATCATTGACGGGCCAGTGGTTTGGCGGTTATGGTTAGTCGTCACGGGACCCATAATCCACGTCTCGACACTGGACCTTGATGAGGCTGTGGAGGTGCTGGAGATTGCGCGTGAGGCCGGACTAAAGCACTCGGGGATACTGTCACTGAGTTCGAAGGGAATCATAGTTGAGTTAATGTCTGGGGTAAGGCTCACGATACTCCTGCGTGACAGGGACGTGAGGGTTGTGGGGAACGATAAGTTAGGTGAGGTAGTGAGCGTCGCTAACGAAGCGTTACTAGAAGGTAAGAAAAGGCTTGACGCGTTACGGGACGCGTTAAGGAGGCACGCCGTTACTTGAGTTCCTGCATGTACGCCATATCCTTAGCCGCCGAGATCGGGAAAACCATAGTTTCCTCCACACCCACGTACGCCTTTATGCGTTCCCCTATCCTAACCGGTGTTTCTGGATCAACGTTAAACAGGAAATCTATCCCGGAAGCCCTAACACGTATTTCGAAGTACGGCCCTATATACGATACCCAATCTATGACGCCTTCAATAACGTTGTGTGGTTTGGCCGGCGGGGTGAGCTTAAAGGAATGTGGACGGATGATTATAACGACCTCATCACCCTCCCTAACTCTAATGTCAGGGACTGGAGGCATGCCCTTAATGATTAAGGATCCTGCCTTCACCGTGACTACGCGGGAAGGATCAACCTCAGTAACCTTCCCGCGAAATATCGTGTACCTGCCGAGGAACGTAGCTACGAAGAGATTACGTGGCCTCCGGTAAAGCTCTTGTGGCGTGCCGACCTGCATCACTTTTCCTTGATTTAGCACAGCTATCCTGTCGGAGATCACCATGGCTTCCTCTTGGTCGTGCGTGACGTATATCGCGGTTATACCTAGCTTCTTCTGAATCTTCTTGATCTCCTCCCTCATCTCTATCCTGAGCTTCGCATCTAGGTTACTCAGCGGCTCGTCGAGGAGGAGAACCCTAGGCTCAACCACTAGTGCCCTAGCCAATGCGACCCTCTGTTGTTGTCCGCCGGAGAGTTGTGTGGGATAACGGTCCTCCATACCGCTCAGCTTAACGAGTTCTAGGACCTCCTTAACGCGTCTCCGGATCTCGTCCTTAGGCAGCTTCCTTATCTTAAGCCCGTACGCGATGTTATCAAACACCGTCATGTGAGGCCATAGTGCGTAATTCTGGAAAACCATCCCGGTATTCCTTTTGTATGGTGGGAGGTCAGTCACGTCTTGGTCATCGAAGAATATCCTACCGCTATCACACCATTCGAGACCAGCTATGACTCTTAACGTGGTTGTCTTACCACACCCGGAGGGCCCTAGGAAGGAGAAGAATTCGCCGTGATTTATTGTTAGGGTTACGTGGTCAACGGCCACAACCTTCCCGAAGGTTTTCACAACATTATCTAACCTTACGGTAACCATGATTACACACCCAGGAAAGCCACCCTCTGCTTAAGTATGTAGTTGGACAGGCTAATAGCAGTTATCTGCAGTGCCATCAGTAACACGCCTAGCGCGGCAGCTATACTCACAGCCCCCACGGTACCGGTACTATATATGACCTGCGACATGAGGAACGTTATCGGTCCCTGTGCAGGGTTGTGTGCGCCGAGGAGCAGTGAGGTGCTGACTTCATTCATCATGTACACGAAGGAAAGTATCGCTCCTCCAATCACGTTAGCGGAGATCAACGGTATCACGATGGAGAAGAATGTCTTAACCCTACTAGCACCTAAGTTCATTGCTGCCTCCTCCAAGCTCACGTGTGTTTGCTGGAGACCCGCCACGACGGATCTGGTAAGGAACGGCGACCTCCTCACGGTGTACGTGAAGACTAGGAGAGCCCCTGGGTTTATGAAGGGATCCATGAAGGTCTTGAAGAATATTGAGCCGAAGAAGATTAGGTAACCCACGGCAACGATAATTCCCGGTATAACTATAGGTATGGTGGTCATTACGTCTATGATATCCCTCCCAGGTATCTTCCTCCTAATTACTATGTAGGCTGCGCTGGTTCCTAAGATTATCGTTATCATAATTGCCAGGCCGGCGTAAGTGACGCTATTCCGTATGGCTGTGACGACGTCCGGCTTAGTTACTAAGGCCTGCATGTACTCTAGAGTGAAGGACGTTGGTATGGCCCCACTCGTTGCCCAATTAGTTAGTGCTAAGACAACCACACCTATCTGTGGGAAGCAAGAAATAATTACTAAGGGTATCATGAAGATGTAAACAGCCAGCAAGCCCAGCGGTCCAAGCCTCCTGACTCTAGGACTCCATCTACCTCCCTTCGCAAGCATTGCGTACTGCCTGAGTGATACATACTTCTTTATAATCATGAACGCGACGACAGCAATTGTCAGCATTATTAATGCGACTACGTACGCTGATGGTGAAACCTGCTCCAAGCTAAATGCTTGCTGGAATTGCGTGTAAACATAGAAGGACATCAACTTATTGTGGAGCCCGTCTCCGAACGCGCCAGCTAAACCTATGGGAGCCCCAAGGTCCTCCATGCTGAACACGAACACTAACGTCGCGCCAGCCGCCAAGCCAGGAAGAGATAGCGGGAAGGTTATCGTTCTGAATAGCTTGAAACCATGCGCCCCAAGGTTCTCTGCCTGCTCCTCCAGTGATGGGTCTATGTTAATTATGCTTGAGAGGACATTCATGTAAACTATTGGGAAGAAGCTTAGCGTCTGTATAAGTATGACAGCAGGCAATCCTGAAATCACTACGGTGAAGGGTGCATGAAGGACGTGACGTAATATATAATTTAGTAATCCACCCTCCCCTAAAACCTTGCCTATGACATAGGCGTTCACAAAGGGAGTAGCTAAGAGTGGGATGAAAAGGAGTACTCTGAAGACATTCTTTCCTGGGAAATCGTACCGGGCCATGATGAATGCCGCAATCGTTCCTATAATGGATGCGAAAACCATTACGCATGTCGACACGAATATCGAGTTGAATATATAGCCGAAATCAGGTCCCTCAGCACCTATGACTAACGTTGTCAACGGAACAAGCACGCGTGATCCGTTAGGCAGTACCTCAAACCTATACCTATGCATTATCTTAAAGAACTGAAGGTTCGGGGGATACTTCACCATGTCCGGATCCGAAAATGTTTGCTCGAATTGCTGGAGGGACAGATGACCTTGGAATATGAATGCTTTATACAATATGGAGAAAACGGGAAGTAACAGGAAGAAAATCAGGATAAAGAGCACGAATATTAGCTGAGTGGTTGTCAGGGAGTCGAATTCGCGCTTCACGCCTCTCAGTAAGTCAGAAAAGCGTGGCATTTATCGTGCCTCGATACAAGTAAAAAATCAGCCTCCTATTAAAGCTTGTAGTTCCTTTTCCACGTTAAGGTACCTTTCCTTAGCAAGCTTAGTCCACTCAGCAATTAATTTGTTCCTGTAGTCCACGTTCTTGAATATCTTATCATTAAGCATCTTAGCAACCTCCATGGTGAATGTCAGCGTCTTCCCGGTCTCGGGGTCCTTGAACTGGAACTTATCGGGGTTCGCTAGGTCATCAATGAGCTTCTCTAACTGATCCTTGTTTATCTTGCCGTGGAGGTATGCGAGTGCTATCTCCCTCCATACCTTCTGGAGCACGTCATGTGCCTGTGTTAGCGTTGCGTAGTAGAACCACCTCATTGAATGTACCGTCTCTTCAGCGAGGGTCTCATTGAACTTTATCGTTGTTGCGTGAAGGGTTCTCTCGTACGCAGCCTTTAGGTCGGGTCTCGACTTACCTTGAGGGGTCTCGGTGAAGACCTTCGGGTTTATGGGCATCCTATTAATCTTCGGGTTCATCCAAAGCGCCTGTCCCTGAGGTGACAGTACCCAAGCTATAAATGCTTGAGCGGCTAGTGGATGTTTGGTTGTTGTTAGCATTGCTATTGGGTCACCGTTAACTATGGTTCCGTCTTTAGGTAGGATGTACTGACATTCCTTTGGATTCTGAAGTTGGGCAGTGTATCCGTAGAAATCTATGGTTATTCCAACAGCTATATCGCCTCTGATGACGGCATCTCTCACAAGCCCTGACTGATCGTAGATCCTCGCATTGGCAGCCATCCTAGTTATTATTTCCCAACCTTTCTTCCACCCGTAGATCTGCAGGATTATTTGATACATCCTGGTGTTACTGGTGCTCTTCGTGGGGTCAGCTACGCCGACCATAGGTGTCGGTAGCGTTATTGCGAAATCAGGGCTTGCTAAGTCAACCCACTTCTCGGGGGTCGGTAAGCCATATTCCTTGAGTTTATCTTTATTTATCGTGAAACCAAACGACGCTATTGCTGCAGCAATCCACTTTATGTGACCCTCTTTGTCAGTCTTAATCATTGTTGAGCCAGCTATCTCTTTCGGAATATCCTTCAGTACCTTCATAACGTCACTACTGTTTATTGTTGCTAGCAAACCCTCCTGCATTAGAATATTAAACATAGTGGGTCCACCACCCCAAGCAATATCTATAGATTGACCTCTCTGTGAGGCGTACTTTATGGTATCTATCCACTGCGTGGGCTCTATCGGTAACCAGATGATGTCCACAATATGATATTTCTTTGCTAAGTCTGTCTTCAGGAACTCAACCTTAGCTTGGTCAAGAATGTCGGATGGGTGTCTAGTTAGGACTCTAAGAACTATCCCTCCTTGTGGTGTGCTGGTCGTTGTTGATGTTGTTGATGTTGATGTGGTGCTTGTGGTGGTTGCCGTGGTTGTTGTAGTGGTCGTTGTACTTGTGCTTGTTGTTGTGCTTGTCGGCATTGACGTGGTGGTGGAGCTACTCGTGCTCGTCGATGAACTCGTAGTAGTGGTCGTTGTACTTGTGCTTGTTGTTGTAATTGGAGCTTTCTGGCTACTTAAATACCAAGCTATTCCACCTAGTACGGCTATAATTATAACGATTATTATGGCTGCTGATGCTGCACGCGAGATTGCGCGCCTTGTTCTACGTGACATAATGTCACCATTACATGAATTATCTGAGCAGTATATAATTTTACATTAACCAGTAGCTTTTGTTTAGATGTTTATTTGATTTGTTTATATACTAATGCTCACCATGCAGAGGTGATTGGAGGCAGTCCTAGGTAAATTCCAGGCAGAGGGCTCCAATTGATTTATATTTGGCGACGTCTTGATTTAAGATTTTCATTATAATAAATTAAATCTTATAATGATGGGATTCATAGAGCTCCACTACATTATTCATTAATGACGAAGGATCGACGAAGCCAGATTTATATACCTCACCGCCGAAAATATGATACGAAATATTATGAAAGTACACTATGCATGTGGTGGTGAGGTACGCAATGAAGGGTAAGTTTGTAGCTCTTGTAATACTAGCTCTGTTAGTCATAGGTGCGGTAGCATTAACAGCATCAGTTTATGCAGAGTCACAACAGAAACCCTTGGTAGTTGCGATAGCGCTAGGATTAATGGGTGAGGATCCCTACCTCAAGGCAATGATAAGCAACATAACAGAGGTTAACTGGAAAGTCATTACCGGGGACTTCACCTATGATGACATCAAGGACGCGAAGATGATAATATTCGTTCAGGTTGACACTACGTACAACGTAACGGACGAAATGGCGCAGGCGATAGCGAAGTGGTTCGCCCAAGGCGGCAAGACCTTATGGGTGACCGGCGACAGCGACTACAAAGGCGGCGACTACATGAGGATACCCAACACGAACAAGATCCTTGAAGCGGTCGGATCTCACTTAAGAAACGACAACTGTGAGGTCGTTGACCCCACACTAAATGCTGGAAAGGATTACAGACCCACAGCATTGATTCAGCCAAGCCCAGAACTTGCGGTGCTTGCTGGTGGTGTGTACTACCCAGTCCTCTTCCACGGTCCGGGAGCACTAGCGGTTGAATATAATGGTAAGTGGTATCCGCTATTCAATGACACGAAGCCGCCACTACCGAACATCTATAAGATAGCTGTCACAAGCAAGGATGCAACGATACACGAGTTCGTTAAACCTTATCCGAAGGCATATGACATACTGAACCCGCCTAGGAAGAGCTTCGTGTTAATGGCTGCCGAGATATTCTACGACAAGGGCAACATAGTCCTCCTAAGCGGGGACGCACCCTACGACCACTACACGGGCATGTACCGAGATGAATACCACGGGTATAAGCTAAGTGGCAGGACCTTTGTGAAGAACGTGATCCTCTGGGGTGTTGGGCTACTAGGGGAGAGAATACCGACGGTAGGCAAGGAATTAATTAATCTCCAGAACGAGGTGCAAAGCCTGCAGACGCAGCTAAAGAGCCTGCAGAGTAAAGTATCACAGTACGAGGATCAGATTAAGAGTCTTCAAAACCAGCTAAATCAGGTTAAGAATGAAAAGGATCAGTACCAGAAGGAGGCCGAACAATACAAGAGTCAGGTACAGAGCCTGCAGAGTAAAGTATCACAGTATGAAGATCAGATTAAGAACCTACAGAATCAAATCAGCAATCTTAACAGCGAAGTCTCAAGCCTTAACACAAGGCAGTATGTGTTCCTAATAGTAGGCATAATAATAGGTCTAATAATAGGTGCGATAATAGGTTTCAAGGCAAAGAAGTAAATCAATTTTAATTTTTTTCACATGCCATCCACATATCCTATCATTCCATTAAATTATAGTCATTTAACCTTATGCATAGATCCAGGGGAGCGCCACGTTAAATTAATATAGTATATTGTAGGGTAAGGTGATTGAGGGGTAAGTTTGAAGGCGGTTAAAGCATTAACCTTGTTAGTCCTACTTGCCTTGCTCGCCTCCGTAATTCCAGCATGTAACACAGCAGCCTCTGTGGTGCAGTACTATGCAAAGATAGTGAAGTACCCTACGCTAGCGTACCCGGAACCGGTAGTTATAGGGAAGGCCTTGGAGGTTAGAGTGGTGTTGCCGGAGAACGTCAAGCCGTCCGACGTCAGCCTAACGATATCGAACCCGTACTACGGGAGCTACGCGTTAAAGATGAGTAGCGATCCATCATACAGTGCGAAGTGGAAGGCATGGATCTTGAAGTTCATAGTCTCTGAAGACGTGAAGCCGGGTCTTTATGACTTCACGTTGAAGTTCAGTGCGGGAGGTAAGAGCTACAACATAGTAATGCCGCACGCGGTCTGGGTCCTTGAGAAGGAGCCGGAGAAGCTGAAGATCATAGTAACAGGAGATACTAAAACGCCTGCTGGGAAGCCATACTGGTTTGAAATGGTTGCTGAAGCCAACTTAATTCATCCGGACGCGTTCTTCTTCGATGGAGACGAAGTTGACAGACCTACGATGATGTCGGCATGGCTGTACTTCCTGCAAGGATGGCTATCACTTCAGATACCGTCATACGCCATAATAGGTAATCACGAGTATGAGAAAGCGAATGAGGCCGTAACGTGGAGTAACATAATGGGCTACAGAAACTATAGCGTAACGATAGGGAAGTTCCTAATATTAGCATTAGATTCGGGGATGGACGGTTGGGTACCGATGTCACAACTCCAATGGGCGGAGAACATACTGAAGAATAACCCGGACAAGGTCAAGATAATGATATTCCATCACCCGCTCTTCGGCTATAAGATAAGGGATGAAAAAATAGCTGAAATTAAGGTTAACTCAATAGATGACTTCGACAACCTCCTTAAGAAAGGCTACATCTACGGCTCCTGGACTAACCATCCTAAGGAGGCAAAGAAACTATTCAGCATAATCCTGAAGTATGGCGTCCACCTAGTCTTCACAGCACATACCCATACGGACATAAATAACGTCGTGGTATACAACGGGACAAAATATTACTTCATAACCATGTCTGGCGTACCCTTTGACGTTCGTGAGAAGGATAAAAGAGGATTCAGGCTAATAACGGTCTACGCTAACGGATCATTCACCGCCAATACCCTAACGTACCCGCCAGGAGCCCCGCTAAACAAGTATCCCAACAGTATACCCATAGACAGTGGTGAAGGAACGGTACCATATATCCTAGGGCTGATAGACTACTATTACAGCCCAAGCAATGACGGAAAACACCATGCAGTAAGCTTCAAGGCGATAAATCACCTCAACGAGACGTTCAGTAATATATTCATAGAATTCAAGCTACCTAAGGACATACCAATAAGCAAATACAAAATCATACCCAAGCCACCGAAGGTAGAGGTAATAGAGACTAGCAATTACTACTACCTCAGAATACTCAACGTCAACCTAACACCAAACAGCGTAGTTCAGTACACCGTAGCCGCAACCCCAGATAACGATAAACCGCAGATAAGCGACAAGGTAACAATTACCCAATCAAAGAAAGACCCAACATGGTTTGAAGGAGTAGTCAGCGTCACCGACAAGGGCTGGGGAGTGAAAGACGTCAAGGTATACTACAGTACTGACGGCGGAAAAAGCTGGAAAGAAGCTCAAGTATATGACATTAACACACCAACGTCACTCTCCACAGGTTCCGTCGTGCTAAACTTCTGGATTAAGGGACTAACCAGTAACGCATTACTAAACATAACAGCAATAGACTTCGCAAACCATACAACATTTAAGATATTTAAATATGCCAACGGCGAAGTAACAACATTCACAACAACCACCACTACGAGCAGTACTGCAACATCCTCCCCTACAACAACGAGTTCATCGGTGCCCACAACTTCAAGCACCACGATAAGCACAAGTACAACGACCACTACAACAACCACGGCAACCACCACAAGCACCACATCAACATCAACAACATCAACAACGACCAGCACCACATTAACATCGTCTAGCACCTCGCCAACAACGGTACAACCTCAGACCCCGTCGGGGCAGCCACTCTCTCCCGCAGTAGTCATAGGCGTAGGAATAGTAGCGATAGTTATAGTAGGCGTAATAATGTACGTAGTATTAAGGAAGAGTGCTAAATAATTTTTATCAATATAACGCAATTAAGCTAATTTTTCTGTACCAACATAACTACTTAAAACCATAGGAGGCACTTTTAAGATCGATACTCGCTTTAAGTAATATTCCGCAGTTTAAGGATATTTAATAAATAACGTTCTTCAAGGAACGCTGAAGTAATCCTACGTTATTGACAATATCTATATAGGATGCAAAAAGCTTATATTGCCTTGACATATTACTCAAACTAAGCAAGGAATGTAGGGTGATGCCGGTGGAAACAGGCTCACTATAAGTGGATCCCGCCCTTATAGCGTCAAGTTAGTATGTCCTATGTGTGGAAAATCGTTACATCCGTCCTATACGTCCTTTCTATGTCCGCACTGTGGGCTTCCGCTAGGCGTTGAATTAACCTTCCATAGAAGTGTAGACTGGGGAACGATGCTTGGAAGCTTGGGTGTTTGGAAGTATAGGTCCCTAATACCGGTACCGGACGAGGCGGAGATAATATCGTTAAATGAGGGTGGAACCCCACTGATAAAGTCAAGGAGGGTATGTGATGACCTAGGTATGAAGGAGCTATTCATTAAATTCGAGGGGCTCAACCCCACAGGATCCTTTAAGGATAGAGGAATGACCGTGGGAGTAACCCTAGCGAGATATCTAGGCTTCAAGGGAATCATGGTTGCGAGCACGGGAAATACCTCAGCTTCAGCTGCGGCGTACGCGGCCAGGGCCTCCATGAAGTGCGTTGTTGTGTTACCTAAGGGAAAGGTTGCCCGGGGCAAACTGTCGCAGGCAATACTCCATGGTGCAGTGGTTATCGAGGTTGAGGGATCGTTCGATGACGCACTTAAGGCAGTGATTAACGCTTCATTAGAGAGTAAGGAACTGTACCCGCTGAACTCGTTCAATCCTTGGCGCCTGGAGGGTCAGAAGACGATAGCATATGAGATATACGACCAGCTCGGGAGAGTTCCTGACGCCGTGGTGGTACCCGTAGGGAACGCCGGTAACATATCGGCGATCTGGAAGGGCTTCAAGGAACTCAAGGAAGGGGGCGTTATAGATACCCTCCCAAGGATGTATGGTGTTCAGGCTGAAGGGGCCGCGCCACTGGCTAGGGCCTGGAGTGCGGGTGAGTCAACGTTAACCCCGGTGGAGTCGCCAGAAACCATAGCTACAGCAATAAGGATAGGTAAACCCATAAACTGGGTTAAGGCTCTCAAAGCCGTTAAGGAATCAGGCGGCGCGATAATTGCGGTAAGTGACGATGAAATACTGGATGCTCAATCCACCCTGGCAAGGCTTGAGGGTATAGGTGTCGAGCCAGCTAGCGCAGCCCCACTAGCAGGTTTAAGGGAACTACTTAAGTCGCGGGAAATAGACCGTGATGAAGTGACGGTCATTATTGCGACAGGCCACGCCCTAAAGGATCCTGAGGTAGCCGCGTCCCACGAATCACGCGTGTTCTCCGCTAGAAGTCCCTCTGAGGCAGTGGAGATCATAAGGGGGTTGGTGAGCTGAGATGAGGGTCGGTAAGTACAGGGCATACTCCAGTACCGCAAACCTAGGTCCGGGATTCGACGTGCTTGGGATAGCATTGCAGGCATTCTACGACGAGGCGGAGGTGCGTGTGAACATGAATGGTGAGGGAAAAGTCAGAGTAAGGTATGTCGGTCCTTACAGCAACCAAGTAAGTAGCTTCACAGGAGACTGCGTTGCCAAGCGAGCAGCACTCGCGCTCCTAAGGAGGTACCGTGGTGATGTTGACGTGAACATACTGATATGGAAGGGGGTGCCTCCAGGGAAGGGCTTAGGAAGCAGTGGTGCCTCCGCTGCCCTAGTTGTACATGCACTTGATGACATACTGGATCTTGGACTGAGGGATGAGGAGAAGGTGCTGCTAGCAGGTGAGGGTGAGGTTGCTTCCGCCGGAACCCCACACTACGATAACGTCGCCGCCAGCTTACTTGGTGGACTCGCAATCGTCAGTAAGTCGAAAGCAGGCATTAAGGTATGGAGCACTAAGGTGAGTGCAACGTTCGTCGTCGCGGTTCCGGAGGTACGTACGCACCACTCGAAAACGAAGTTGATGCGCTCCCTAATACCTGATGAGATACCCTTAGGTGTTCATGTAGAAAACAGCTCGTACCTAGCAACCCTGCTGGCAGGCCTACTAACGGGGGATCTTAAGCTCGCGGGGTATGGGATGAGTAATGACGTGATAGTGACTAAGGCGAGGTCGCCTCATGTGCCGTGCTATGCTGAAGCCATGGAAGCCGCTATAAAGGCGGGTGCCTATGGATTCACGTTAAGTGGTGCAGGACCCTCGACAATAGCTCTAGTTGACGAGTGTAGCGCGGAGACCGTGGCTAAGGCGCTGGAGAAAGTTTACTCATCATGTGGTGTAAAGGCGCAGGTTGTAATAACTCAGGTTGCTGGCAGACCCGAGCGTCTTGATTAAGGAGGTGCTGCGCTATGCGTGAAGTTAGGGTTGGATTGATAGGTTTCGGGAATGTTGGGCGGGAGTTCGTCCACCAATTACTAGTCCGTGAGCATATCATAGCTGAGAGATTCGGGGTAAGGTTCAGTATGGTGTTCATAGCTGACTCCAAAGGCGTGCTTTACGGTACCCCTACAATACGTAGGGATCTCCTTGAGAAAGCTCTTAGCGTTCCGAGAGGGGCTGTTTCATCGCTGAAAGGTGGTGCGCGGGGTGAATCAGCCTGCAGTGCCGTAGAGAGGGTGAAACCTGAAGTCGTTGTTGAGGTTACCCCGAGTGTTTATGATGTCAACGCTCCTGCCTTAGAAAATGTTGATGTTGCGTTGGAGAGTGGCGCTGACGTTGTGCTAGCTAATAAGGCGCCACTCGCGTTGAGATATGAGTACTTCATGAAGAAGGCAGCTTCCCTTGGACGTAGGATTTTCTTCAAGGCATGCGTTATGGCTGGCACACCGTTAGTGGATTTCATAATGTATGGCTTGAGGGGCAGGGAAATTAGCTCCTTGGTGGGCATACTGAATGGTACCACGAACTACGTGCTAGGGTTAATCGAGGATGGTCTAAAAATCAAGGAGGCTGTGGAGAAGGCTGTGATTGAGGGATACGCCGAACCCAACTACGCCACCGACCTAGAGGGCATTGACCTAGCGGCGAAGGCATCAATACTATACTCGCTAAGCATGAAGCCGATCTCCATCAATGACGTGATTATTGAGGATAAAATCGATGAGGGTGTTGAGGAAATCATCAAGGATGCTAGGTCGAAAGGGCTGAAAGTGAAGTACGTTGCGGTACTCCTTAGGAATGAAGTTCCTAGGGTGAAGCTAGTCATGCTTAGTGAGGAGGACGTAATGGCTCAAGTGAAGGGCGTGCAGAACTGCGTTAAGATAAGGACCCTCGACGAGTCCGAGATACTGCTGATGGGACCAGGCGCTGGGCGCAGGGTCACGGCCCTAACGCTTTTAAGCGACCTCCTACTTTCCGTGCACAAAGTTTGGGGTGGAGGGGATTAAGCGTGGAGAAAATAATAATCACGAAGTTCGGAGGGTCAATACTGTCTAACGGATCAGACTACTCGCGAATAGCTGACCACATCAAGAACCTCACCGAGCAGGGTGCAGGGACAGTAGTTGTGGTTTCAGCAATGAAGAACGTAACTAACTCCCTCATCAAGCTGATAAGCCACCCCGTGCAGTACAGAGCAATACTAAGCTGGATTAAGGAGAAGTATGAGCTTGCGTTAAAGGATGCCTGCAATGGGGGGTGTAAGGAGGAGTTCCATGAGGCCTTTAAGGAACTCATGACTGAGTTAGAGCGTGTTGCGTGGGCAATTGGTGTACTTGGGGAAGTATCCCCTAAGGTTAAGGACTACATACTATCGTTCGGTGAGAGGCTATCATCGATAGTAATGTGCGCCGCCTTATCCTCTAAGGGAGTTCCGTGCGAACCTCTTTCAGGTTTCGACGCCGGGATCGTTACTGACGATAACTTCGGTGAGGCTAGACCGATTCACGAGATATCCTCGAGACTCTCAAGGGCGAAAATACTGCCACTTCTTAGGGCTGGTAAGATACCTGTGGTTACGGGATTCATCGGTGGTACCCTAGACGGTGCCATAACAACGTTAGGTAGGGGAGGTAGTGACTACACAGCAACACTGCTTGCTAGGTATTTAGGTGCGGAGGAGGTTAGGCTATATACGAACGTACCAGGTATACTGGCTGCCGACCCCAGATTCGTTGATGACGCACGGGTCGTTAGTAAGTTATCATTTAAGGAGGCCATGGAACTAGCTTACCTAGGGGCTAAGAAGTTTCACCCGCGAACGTTCGAACCTCTTCTGGGCACGGGGATACGTGTGAGGGTTACCTCTATAGATGAGCCCGATGGTGGTACCGTCATAGATGATGTGGGTGGGCCGCCCCCACTTAAGGCGGTGGTGGCGCTCACTGACCTGGCCTTAGTGAGTGTTGAAGGTGCTAGCATGGTTGGGCGTTTAGGGACAGCAGCTGAAATTATGCGGGCTGCTTCCGCCTCGGGTGTTAATATTGTCGGCATAGCTCAACCGGTCTCCGAGGTCTCCATAACGTTAGTGGTGAAGGGTAAGGATGCTGACAACCTCGTTTCTGCGCTGAAAGGACTTAAAGATGGTTTCGTGAGGAACGTGGACGTGATGAGTGACGTCTCAGCAGTTGTCGTTGTTGGCGAGGGACTGCGTAACATGGGGATACTTCGCGATGTGCTTTCCCGAGCTATTAACGATAGGGCTAAGCTAATGCTTTGGTACATTGGAGACTCAAGCATAACGCTAGTAGCTGAGAGCGACGTTATTGGTGAGATTGTTAGGAGTCTTTATGAGGAGGTGATTGGGAATGGATAAGATCCCAGTTGCGGTTCTAGGCGCGACGGGCCTAGTAGGTCAACGCTTCATAGAGATACTGAGTAAGCACCCTTGGTTCGAGGTGGAGTACGTTGCGGCATCGGAGAGGAGTGTAGGGCTCAAGTACGCTGACGCGGTGAATTGGGTTCTAAGCAAGGAGATACCTGAGAGTGTAGCTAACCTAGTGATTGGTAGCGTATACGACGTGCCTGATGATATTGAAATAGTGTTCTCAGCACTACCTAGTAGCATTGCGGAACCGGTTGAGGTCAGCTTAGCTAGGCGGGGCTTCACGGTAGTGTCAAATGCCAGTCCCCTGCGCATGGAGCCCGACATACCCCTCCTAAACCCTGAGGTTAACCACGATCATATCACCCTGTTGAGGGTGCAGAGAAGAAGGAGGGCGTGGAAGGGCTACATACTTAAGAACCCCAACTGCACGACGGCAATACTCACGCTTAGCTTAGCCCCGATACTTAACGAGTATGGCATAGAGCAACTAATGGTCACTACAATGCAGGCAATAAGCGGTGCCGGTCTGCGAGGCGTGCCAGCATATCTAATAACCGATAACATAATACCGTACATAGAGAAAGAGGAAGTAAAGGTAATGACTGAAACTAGGAAGATACTGGGGAAGCTCTCCAAGAAAGGAAAAGTAGAGCCACTAAACCTTCCTATAGCAGTAACAACGACTAGAGTGCCGGTTCTTGACGGACATATGGAGGTAGTATATGTAAAAACATCCAACGGGGCAGAACCATCGGAAATTATGGATGTCCTCGAGAAGTTCAAGTCGCTACCACAGGAACTCAGGCTACCGACAGCACCGAGTAAACCAGTAATAGTGAGAAAGGAGAAAGACAG
>CAYNPH010000094.1:0-13572 GCA_964399035.1 uncultured Desulfurococcaceae archaeon | reverse complement strand
GGGATTCAAGGCGGCACAGTCTCTAGGTAAAGCACGGGCATACGCGTGCTCTGGGAACCCACCCTACATTCTAGCCCTGTTACCCCGGCGTACACGGCCACTGGGCTAGACCCCGTGTTAAGGATCTTCCCCATGAAGAAGAAAGTGCCGCCCGCCTCATACGTTGCGGTAGCTGAGAACGTCGCTAGTATCGGCGCCAACCACGCGAACCCCTCACCACCAACAGCAACAAGCATCGCCGCCACCGCAGCACCCACAGGCATCACGAACTCCTCATCGGTAGCGACGTATTGAACCGCCGGGAAGAGAAAGCCAAGCGGGAGGTTCTCGCCCGGGTCTAACTTCCCGTCGGCGAGGAAGGGATCGCCTGAGATCCTGACCCTCTCGAGATTCACCCGACTAAGTAGGTTCTCTAACTGCTCGGAAAACCCCCTCACGGGCCACTGCAGTCGCTGAGGGTAGTCAACGACGTGACCCATTACTAACCTCCCCGAAGGGTACGCTTTCACCTCGTCGACATATTCAAGAACTCTCTCCTTGCCTGTTAATTGACAGGTTGTGTAACCCATTGCACCAGCAGTACATTTCCATTCTTTTTGGTATTCGGCCACGGGTCTAGCCATGATCCATATATATCCCATTTTTCCTGAGGGTACGTCCATATCCTCTCCTCCGAGTTTATTCAAGATAATTACTGAATTACCGACTATCTTGTAAGTTAGTTCGGGTATTACATAGGATGCACCATGGGTTTTTGCCTTGCTCTCTATATTGAAGCCTATTGCGACGACCATGCTAAAGCGAACTTTATAAGATGAAGCTATGTCTGTTTCAACCCTTATACTAGTTGATGAGTACATTGAATTATAGAGTATTAGTATCGGTAATTTGATGTATCTGCTTCTCGTGTAGTTTTCTGGGGCGACGTAGAGTGTTCTGCGCCATTCGTACCATGTGAATGATCTTTGGTCTTCTGGCTGGATAGACCTTGTTGCCTTAATCGCTGGCTGTGATGCGTTTAGGGTTGTTGATGTGTTTCCTTCTTGCTCTGGTTGCTCCTTAGTTACGGTTACTGTGGCTTGCATGCTTAGTATTTTTGACTTAATTAGTTCTGAGGGGTCGTAGTTAACCATGGTTGTTCCTGACGCTATTAGCTTTCCGTTCTCGCCCACCACCCAGTAATCTATCATCATTCCAGGCGTTACGTGCCCTTCCTTAACCCATTTTGACGCGATCCCCGCTACCTTATCGTACGGTATGAAGAGCGTCGCTCCCTTTAGCCTACCCCTGTACACTACCTTCATGGGCCCGTCAGGCGTAACCATGCTTACCTGGACAACCACGTAGGCGTTCCTAGGTATTCCTCCCTTAAGCCCAGCGGGGGTTATGGTTACGTACATGCCTGGCGCCTTAGGCGGCAGTATCCCTAGGGCGAAGGCGGAGGCAACCGATGCCGCAACCATTGCTACGATAGCTAACGCTAGGGCCAGTATCTTTCTATCAACCATCATATGTTGATCCCTCAATACATATTCTTCCTGTCTATAATATAAGAATGCATTACCTTAGAAGGAATTTTTCTAGGTTAGAAAAATATTTTTATATCGATAATTGCTTAGTGGTAGCAACTTTTACAAGGGTTAATGAAAGATCATTAGTGCTCTCCTTGATGATGGTTTACGTGATTATGGATGTGTTGATTTAAAAGCTGTTAGTCTACGGTTGCTTTCTTGAAGAGTTGGGAGGCTAGCGCCATGAAGGTTGCTGTTATGGCGCAGAGTATTGCTATGTCTGTTAGTGGGTTGAATGTCGATACTCCGCTTAGGTAGTGCCTCATTCCGTCGACCGCGTAGGTTAGTGGGTTTATGTAGGCGACCCACTTCATCCAGTCCGGCATGAACTTTATGGGGTAGAAGGCCCCGCTTAGGAATACTAGGGGCATCATGAGTAGGCTTATCACCATTTGGAAGCCTTCCATGCTCGTCATTTTGAGTGCTAGCGTCACGCCTGCTGAGGTGAATCCTAAGGCCAGTACGAAGGCGTACGCTAGTGCTGGCAGGACTCCGTAGGGGTTGAGGCTCGGCGCTATTGCGAAGCTTAACGCCATTATTGCTAGTCCCTGCAGCACGGCTATTACGGCGTCTCCCAGCACCCTCCCTAGGATTATGCCTGTCCTCGATGCCGGGGCTACTAACACTTCCTTGAGGAACCCGAATTGCTTGTCCCAGATCACCGTCACGCCGCCTATGAATGAGGCTGTGAAGACCGCCATCGCCGTTATGCCTGGGGTTAAGTATGTGAGGTAGTCCACGCCGCCGAATATTGCCTTAGCCATCGGGAAGTTGAAGGCGTTCGCCCATCCGAGGCCGAAGAACGCTATCCATATTATGGGGTTCAGTATGGACGTCACTACCCTCGCCTTAGTTCTTAGGAATCTCTTGAACTGCCTGTAAGCCATCACGGCGAAGCCGCCTAACGCGTTACTCGCCATGCTCCCTCACCTCCTGAACCTCCTCATCCTGATCACGTGTTTGAGGAACTCCACCTCACTTCCTCCCTCCTCCCTGATCTCCCTACCGGTTAGGTAGAGGAAGACGTCGTTGAGGGTTGGCTTCCTGTAGCTGACCTCAGCGACCCTCAGCCCCGCCTTACCCGCCCTCTCTAGGATCACCGGTATTGCTTGGGTCGCGTCGCTAACCTTGAGCGCGACCATCCCCTCCCTTAATGGCTTGCACTCCATGACTGGCGGGGTGCTGAGCGCGTCGCACGGGTTGGCCGCGCCGTTAACGGCCCTCACCTTAAGGTAGATTACGTCCGTCCCTACGAGCTTCTTCAGCTGGTTCGGCGTTCCCTCAGCTATTATCTTACCGTGATCTATTATTGCTAGGCGGTCGCAGAGCTCCTCTGCCTCATCCATGTAGTGCGTCGTTAAGAATATCGTGACTCCCTCCTCATCCCTTAACCTTCTTATGTACTCCCATATGTGGGCCCTTGTCTGCGGGTCGAGGCCCAGCGTCGGCTCGTCAAGGAACAGAACTTTAGGCCTGTGTAGTAGGGCCCTAGCTATCTCGAGCCTCCTCCTCATGCCTCCCGAGAAGTACTTCACCAGCCTGTTCCTGTGCTCGTAGAGCTCAACGAACCTCAGCATCTCCTCGATCCTGCGCCTGAGTTCCTCCCCACCCATCCCGTAGATCTTACCGTGTATGTACATGTTCTCGTACGCGGTTAGTTCCGAGTCGAGGCTCGGGTCCTGGAACACCACGCCTATAGATTTCCTGACCGCGTCAGGCTCCTTAACCACGTGGTGCCCAGCCACCCACGCGTCGCCGGCCGTAGGCTTCAGTAGCGTGGCTAACATGTGTATAGTCGTGGTCTTCCCGGCTCCGTTGGGGCCTAGGAACCCGAATATCTCACCGTACTCGACCTTAAAGGTCACGCCAGCCACGGCCGTTATGTTGCCGAACTTCTTCACTAGACCCTCCGCCCTTACCGCGTACTCGGTCATTGCTTCCTCACCTCCTCGAGTGTCTTGATGAGCCTCTCACCGCATTCCTTAAGCACGTTAAGTACTCGCGCCTGCCCTTCCTCGTCCAGGTCGGGCAGTACCTCGAGTAGTTCCCTGAAAGCTTTCTTCATCGTGTCTAGGTCGGCTTTCTTGAGTATCTCTACCGCGGTAAGCATTCTGGCGAGCTTGCTTACCTCGTCGGAGTGTTCCTCAAGGTACCTCAGCCCGTCCTCGGTTATGGTGTATTCCTTAACGACCCTCCCGCCGAGGGCCCTCACACGAACCTCTATTAGACCTTCCCTGAGGAGGTCCCTTAACGCTGGGTACACGGTTCCGGGGCTCGGCGTGTGGCCTATGAATTCACTTAGCTCCTTCATTAGGAAGTAGCCGTGTTTTGGCGAGTCCTTGAGTAGGTACAGTAACAGTAGCTTGAACTTGCCTCTCATAGCGTCAGCCGGCATTATGGCTTCCTTCTTTTTTCTTGGCATTCCTATCGACCCAATATATCTACTCAATATATCGACCTAATATACTTTCCCCTCACCAAGACTTTTTAACTCCCGCACTCAAGTATGAAGCGGCTTAAACCCTCATCAAATCAATCATTAGGCACGTAGCCACGATAACTCAAAGGATTGAGGCCTCCCTAAAGGAGGTGTTCTTCCATGACCGCCGTTAAGGAGGCAGTGATACTAGCTTCAGGACTAGGTAAGAGGTTACGTGGCGTGACGGGAGGGGTGCCTAAGTGCTTCCACGTGATCGAGGGCGAGCCCCTCATAGCGTACCCCGTTAAAGCCATTAAGGCTGCAGGGGTCAGTAGGTTCGATGTCGTAGTGTCGAGGGTCTGCGGTAAGTCGTGTAGTGACGCTTCCGTTGAGGTGATTGAGAGGATCACGGGTAGTTCAGCGGGCGTGTGTGTTGCCTTTAATGACAGGGTGGAGTGGGGTAACGCGTATTCGCTGATGGTTGCTAGGGAGTGTGTTGAGGGGGACCGCTTCATAGTTTCTGTGTGTGACTCACTCTACCCTCCGGAAGCTGTGCTGACTCTTCTTGAGCGCGCGCCTTTGGAGGCCGACATCGTGGTTGCTGGGAGCAGGTGCTTCGACTACGTTGAGGTTGGTGAGGCGACGAAGATTAAGTTGGGTGAGGACGGCGCCGTGGTTAAGATAGGGAAGGGCGTGAGTGACTTCGACTTAATAGACATTGGGTTATTCGTGATGAAGTCAACGGTGTTTAGCCTTATCGACAAGATGCCTTGGGGTGTGAGGGAGTTCAGCCTCTTCGACCTACTGATGAAGGGTATCGAGGTAGGCCTTGATGTGCGTGCTGTGGACTTAGGTTACGTGCCGTGGACGGAGATCGACACCGTGGACGACCTGAACGAACTGCTCCGGGGAAGGCGTTCCGAGGTGCTTAAGGCGGTGAGGAGGTGATGCCCTAGTGGTTAAGGGGAAGTCCACCGATGGCCCGGTCTCTAGGTACTTAAACAGAAGGGTGTCCAGCAGGGTAACGGCGGCAATACTGCGCTCCGGTTTAGGGATAACACCTAATCAAGTGTCCCTCATATCCTTCCTGCTCGCTGCCGCCTCAGTGGCTCCCTATGCTTTCGGGCTAGCGTGGTTGGCGGGGATTCTCGTGCAGGTCAGCTCGATAATTGATGGGGTTGACGGCGAGCTAGCTAGGGCTAAGGGGATCGCCTCACCTAAGGGCGCTTTCCTCGACTCAATACTTGATAGGTTTGCAGACATAGCCGTGTACGCTGGCGCACTCACCTACGCGTTGTGGTTCGAGCCCTCACTACCCTACTCGCTTGCCCACTACCTGAGGTGGGATGCCGTAGCCTTGATAGGGTTGCTGGCTACCTCGGCGGACATCCTAGTGAGCTATCTTCATTCGAAGGCTCCTGAGCTACTCGGTGTTCACCCAGCATTGGTTGGTAGGGTGCCGTGCTTCGCGTCACGTGACGTTAGGTTGTTCGTGCTGTTTCTGGCGTCGCTTCCGGGCCTTGTTATTGAAGGATTAGTCATTGTAACCGTTATTGGCTTTACTTATGTTATTCTAAAGTTTCTAGAAATAATTACTACTACTTAGTGGTAGTATCGTATGTTTTGCATATTTAAATTCATAAATCTTTATTAAGCCGTAACGCAAAGAATCTGTAGACATCATTAACACCTATACCTACGGTATGTTGTAAATACCTTGTAAAGAATGTTTGGTAGCCCCGCCTCCTTACGCGGGTGCTAGCTAACCACGTACGCAACGTTTTGCGTGGGGTGAGAGCATGGTGCGGGTGGCGGTACTGGGTACCGGGTACGTGGCCTCACACCTGGCCGTCGGGTTAGAGAGGATTAGGAAGGGTTTGGTGAAGCCCTACGGCGTGCCGCTGGCTAAGTATGACCTACCCTACAGAGTGGAGGATGTGCGAATCATCGCAACATACGATATAGACGTAGCTAAGATAGGTAGGACCCTCTACGACGTAGCTAGGGAGGTCTTCGGTAAGGAGTACCCCGTGCCTGACGAGTTAAGGAGTATTGAGGTTAGGGAGGGCATAAAGCTGAACTCAGACAAGGGCCTAGGCATCAAGGCTAAGGGCTTAGAGGAGGAGTTGGGGCTTAAGGAGGCTGTCGAGAGGCTTGCCGAGGAATGGGTTGAGTTAAGGCCCGACGTAATAATAAACATTATATCGACTGAGGAGGCTAGGGCATTCAACGACCCTAATGCCCTCAAGAATGCTATTGAAGGGAATGGTGAGGGTGTTTCCGCGTCGCACGCCTACGCGTACGCGGCGTACCTCTACGCTAAGAAGGCAGGTAGGGGGGTGGCGTTCGTGAACGCTATACCCACGCCGATAGCTAACGATCCCGCGGTAGTGAAGCTCTTTGAGGAGGCGAACTCCGTGGTGTTCGGCGATGACGGCGCTACTGGGGCAACGCCGCTCACTGCTGACCTGCTGGAGCACCTAGCTGAGAGGAACAGGTTCGTTGAGTTCATAGTGCAGTTCAACATCGGCGGGAACACGGACTTCCTAGCGCTGACGGTGCCTGAGAGGAATAAGATGAAGGAGTTCACGAAGTCCTCCATAGTTAAGGACATACTCGGCTACGACGCGCCGCACTACATAAAGCCGACAGGTTACCTAGAGCCTCTAGGTGACAAGAAGTTCGTGGCGATGCATGTAGAGTACCTGTCCTTCAACGGGTTCAGGGACTCCATATTCATCAACGCCAGGATAAACGACTCACCGGCGCTCGCAGGCATGCTAGTGGATCTGGTGAGACTAGGTAAGATAGCGCTTGACAGGAGTGTTAAGGGAACACTCTACGAGGTTAACGCGTTCTTCATGAAAAAACCGGGTCCTGCCGAGGCCAGAAACACCTCTAAGATCCTAGCTTACGCCAACCTGCTGAAGTGGCTTGAGAGTGCGTGAAGGCTTCGAGGCACTCGCTTTTTAGCGCTTAAGCTAGTCCCTACCCCTTCTTGCTACCTCTCCTAGCGCGCTTCACGGATGCTTTGCTCTTGGCTGAGCTACTGTGGTTTCTTAGGAACTCCTCCGCAGCCTCCTTGATCGCTGTGAAGGCTTTCAGGGCTGTTGCGGGGCCCCGAACCCTCCTCTCGTCCTGCAGTAGGCTAACGTAGAGCATTGTGAGGAACTTCATCCCGGTACTTATTCTGAGGAGTAGCCAGTCAGCCATCCACCTTAGCTCCTTGTAGCCAGCGTCAGTTAGCTCGTAGTACACGACCCGCCTTCCCCTGTACCTTTCCTTACCCACTTCCCTTAGTAGCCCCTCCGATACTAGCTCTGAGATCACCTTGTATATTGTGCCTACGGAGGGTTTCCAAGCCCCATCACTTAGTTGGGAGACCTCCCTCAGGACACCGTAGCCGTAGGTCTTCCCATGTATTAGGGCATGCGCAAGTATCAGGAACCTTAGGAGTCCTCCCTGCCTACCCCTGCCTCGAGTGCTGGCCCTGCTGCCCATTCAATAACACCCCATATACTCGTAGTTTGCCTATTAATATATTCCGCTGAAATATATTTATATGTCGCTGACCGACATATTCCCTCGGTCGGGTGGGGGTTGGGGGAGGAACACCGAGCGTTAAGGGAGTTCGGCGCCACTAGGGAGAGGATACTGAAGGCACCTGTCTATAGGACATTAGCGTGGCTGGCGTGGCCCGTCATAGTAGTGAACCTCGTCAACCTTTCATACAACCTCGTCGACGCAATATGGTTAGGGAGGTTGGGGAGGGAAGCCTTCAGCGCCCCGACCGTTTGCTGGCCCCCCATAATGCTTGTTTACTCCATAGCCCTAGGGTACGCCTCCGCAGGATTAGCCCTGATCTCGCAGTACGCTGGGGCGGGGGACGTGGTGGGGGTTAAGAAGAGCGCTGGCCAGCTCTTCCTCCTAGCCGTGGTCTTCGGCCTGACCATAAGTGTTGTTGGGTTCGTCTCCGCACCCTACATACTGACGGCCATGGGTGTGCCCCCGGACGTGTACCCCCTAGCCCTAAGCTACATGAGGGTAATATTCGCGGGAGTTCCCCTCACAATCCCCGCATTCGGGTACAACGCCATAGCTAACTCCCTAGGCGACACGAAGACCCCGATGAAGCTTAACGTCGCGTCATCAATACTGAACATTGTCCTAGACCCGATACTCATCTTCGGCCTCCTAGGCATGCCCGCGTTAGGGGTCGTTGGGGCTGCCGTAGCAACCATCTCGTCCAGGGCGTTAACGTCCGTTGTGGGTGCGTACTTAGTTCTCGTTAAGGGCGTTAAGGGGATAAGGATCGAACGCCGCGACATGAGGTTGGAGGGGTGGTGGTTAAGGAAGATATTCAGCATAGGGACCCCGCTAGCCCTGCAGCAGTCCGCTAACGCGTTGGGGTTCACGATAATGATGTCGATAGTCTCTAGGTTTGGCTCGACAGTCATAGCGGCTTTCGGGGTTGCACAGAGGATCATAAGCATAATGCAGGCATTCGCGGGAGGGTTCTTCAGGGCGGCATCCATAATGATAGGCCAGACCCTAGGTGCGGAGGCGTATGGAAGGGCTAAGGAAGTGGTCAGGAAGTCGCTAATACTGATAAGCGGGAGCTTCGCCGTAGGCTCGATAGCCATAGTAGCGTTTAGGGTGCCGCTAATACTCATCTTCGTGAACGACCCTAAGGTAATCCCGGTCGGGTCCAGGTTACTGGAGGTTTTCGCCCCCTCCATACCGTTCTTCGGCATGTTCTTCCTATGTAGCGCCGTAGCCAACGGTTCGGGACACACGAAGTTCTTCGCCGCCCTCTCAATATTCAGGCTATGGGTGCTGAGGATAGGGCTCAGCATAGTTCTAGCGTACCTCGCCGGCATGGGGACTGATGGGGTGTGGTACGCGATGACCACAAGCAACATAGCGGCAGGCGTCCTCGCCCTCGCGTGGCTCTCCAGAGGCACGTGGTTAAGGAGGGTCATTGAGGTGCCCCCGGAGAGGGAGGCGCGTATAATCCAGTAGCTTTCCGGTGCTTCATTAAAGCGTATTAAAGGCGGTGGTAACCTTAAACACGGTTTTAAGCCCGGAGTTGGAACGTCATGCCTTGGTGGAGGAAGAAGAAAAAGAAGGATGAGAGAAGAAGGGATGAGGACGAAAGGGAGGAAGAGGACTCCCTCTCCACCCCTTACAGGCCCGACATGGTCGCGCCCTTCGGGTTGGGGTTCGAAATACTTATGCGTGAACTCAACAGGGCGTTAGAGCAGATGCTCAACGACGAGGAACTCTGGAGAGGGGGGAGCAGGGTTTACGGCTTCTCCGTAACCATAGGCCCTGACGGACGCCCCGTAGTAAGGGAGTTCGGGAAGGGAGCTAAGCCCACTATCAAGGAATTAGAGGACTCCAAGGTTCCGGAGGTAACACGCAACTACGACGTGATAGACCTAGGCGACAGGGTTGAGGTGATCGTGGAGCTTAAGGACGCCGTAAGGGAGGGTGACGTTAGGGTAAGAGGTAGTGGCGATAAGGTTATGATAGAGGCAAAGGGAATGAAATCCCTAATCAAGCTCACGCATAAGGTAGGGTCAGAGCCTGAGAAAGTAATCGTTAGGAATAACGTTGTCGACGCCATATTCAAGAAGGAGTAGCTCGTATGTGGCTCAGGGCTCGAGTCCCTAATCATCACTCATGGACGGCGAACTCATCATAGCCTATGGAACGTTCTGATCCGCAGTTAAAATGTCATCCGTAATTAACGTGTTGTCTTTACGTTTGTTTTGTAAGTAACCATGGGTCTAGGCAAGATGCTGTGTTTCTAGGAATCATTTTTATTTACCGGATCCTGAACAATTATCTATTAGAGGGAATTATGTTATACTATGTGACGGAAACTACCAAGCGAGCGCGGAGATTCAAACACGCGGTCAAGCACATCTCCTTACTGGGGCGGTGATGAGCAACGAAGGACGTCGATATATTCCCGGTGGGTATTGAGGGTCTTGAGGAAGTGCTCGGCGATGCGCTTAAGGCAGGAACAACCATGCTTATCGAGGGCGACCCCGGCGCAGGCAAGACCATCCTAGCGGCAACAGTATGTTACGCAAACGCCGTTAGGGAGCGTCCCTGCCTCTACGTGTCCCTAAGGGAGCGCTGGGAGGTCTTCAGGGAGGAGATGCTGAGACTGGGTATGGACTTCGAGGAGTTAAGCGCGTTGCACCTGTTCAGGTACGTTAGGCTACCCGTAATCGTTAACGCCTCAATGTTAAGTACGGTAACTAAGGTGATTACGGAGTACATCACCAAAATCAAACCTCGGGTCGTGGTGATAGATGACCTCAAGCTGATGACTACCACGCACAGGCTCAGCATACATAAGGCTAGATCCATAATTCAGAACTTCCTCTACGACCTATCCTCCGTGATAAGAGGAGTTACGATCCTAGTGGCTGGGTGGGGAGACGAAGACATAGCTATAGCTAAGGAGTTCGAGCACGCCGCAGATATAGTGCTGAGGTTGCGTGTGGGCGCTGATGAAGGCATGCTTAAGCGCTTAATCATAGTTAAGAAGGTGCGGGGCGGGCGCACGCCTTCCTGGGGGATACCGTTCAGGATAGTGGACGGGCACGGCATCAAGGTATTAGTGCCAGTGAATGTTGAGGAGGTCACGCCATCCTGTGACGACACAATATCTCCGCCCTGCAAGACCTTGGGTGACGTCGTCGGGAGCCTCTGTAGGGGGTGCTCGATGCTGGTTGCGTACCCGCCTGACGGGAGGTGCCTTGAGTGCATTTACTTGCCGGTAGCACTTATGTTGGCGTTGAACAGGCTTAAGAGCGTAGTGATTAGTTTTAAGTCCTCCTCAAGCGAGATAAGGTGCGCGGCACTACGTACGTTAAGGAGGGTTGGGCTTGACGAGCATCTTGCCAACGAATTAATAATTCATGCCGTGGGGATTAACCCTGTCACTTTGGGTCTTGAGGGTATTTTAGAGGTGTGTGAGGACACGCTACGTAATTACTACCCTGACGTCCTAATCCTGCACGGTATCGAGGTTCTTGATTTCCTGTACCGGAGGTCTGAGAGGCTGGCGCTGGTCCTATACAACCTGTTAATGCATGCTAAGTTAAGGGGAACTAGCGTAGTGATTCTTTACGGCAAGACCCACGGGAACCTCTATGAGGCGCTCTCAGCGTTATCGAGCATTGTGCTTCGCCTGGAGTACGTGCGTGAAGGAAACGTAGTGAGACCCCAGCTCTACGTTTGGGGCTCAGGGAAGGCTGCTAAGGTACTGGGTGTTGAGGAGATACGGCAGTGTGTGGAGGAGGGGATAAGGTTATTAAGTAATCTTAAAAGCACGCGATCAAACGAGGGCATCCTTAAATGGGGGGAGAAGTGCTGAGGGGTCGACGTAGGACACGATCGCGTTAACCATTAAGTCAGCCTCGTCCGAGGTGAGGTACTCCAGTGCCTTATCGCCGCACAGGGCCCTCCCCGAGCGCCACACGCACACGGCTATTAGCCCGTGATCCCTCGCTATTGCGATGACCCTTACCCCGTGATCCGTCGCTATCACTGAGAGTGGGTGCGGGCCAGCCATGGTGAGTAGCCTGTCGATGAGCCTAGTCAACCGCATCTTCATCACTGTGGCTGTCCGTGACGCTTTCGTGATGTTAGCTAGGACTACGGGGTTCACGAGGTAATTACTGAGTTTGTTGAATTCCTCGGCTAACCTGCCCGGGCTTGGGTGCGTGGCTACCTCCCCCACCAAGCGTTTTGGCGTGCGTAGGAGGTTCTCGTCAACCTTGACCTTATCCTTGCTTAACTTCCTTACTTCGGCGAAGCACTCAACGCATATCGTGGACTCGACAACCTCCAAGCACTTAATGCCCTCGACCCTCCACTCCCCATCCATAACTTCAAAGACGCACCTCACTGGCGTCCCGTTTATGAAGTCCACGTCAATCGCTACCTCACCCTTGTCCGTCCGCCCGACTATGGATATGTAGCCTGTGAAGCCCTGGAGCCCGAGCTCCGTTAAGGTTACTGACAACGGTACCTTAACGAGTTTCTTGAACGAGGACTCCCTGCCCGCACTACTCATTAATGGTGCCCGTCAAGTGATACGTTATTGCGAGTAATAAAGCCGAGAGTCGGCTTAGGTCTGAGCACGTAACTTAAGAACGTCCTCAGCCGCACTCATTAACTTGTTTATGTATTCCAGTGTCCTCTTAACTCCTAAGTCAGTCACCTTAACCACGGTCCTAGGCCTGTCCTCCAGGTACCTGAGTATCCTTACGTACCCTGCCTCCCTAAGCCTCCTTAAGTGACTACCTAAGTTCCCTGGGGTGAGCTTCAGCGCTTCCTGAAGTTCGGTGAAGTACGCTTCCCCACGCGGTATTAGGTATAGCATTATCCCTAACCTCACGGGCGAGGAGAACACCGGGTCCCGCATCACCCTATGTAGGGCGTCATCCTCACTCAACACGCTCCACCCTCAGCAACCTAGCGGATTAGGCGGGTTCGCTATCCTTTCCTGCTACCCACGATTAGGCGGGTTGCCTCAATCACGTAGGCAATCCCGGTCAGGTTGTACGTCGTTACTATGACCCCCGACGCGTACGTCCATGCAGCGTCGAATGAGCCTGTTAGGGGTAGGGGAAGCGCGAGCACCGCGATAGCGACGCCACACATGAGAACCTTCCACTCACGTAACGCTAACGACATGAGTATGTTGCCTAACGCCAGCGCCGTAAGCAGGCCTAGCTGAGCTACGTAGCGGTCGCTGAGTAGCCCGAAGTAGCTTAACCCGGATGTCAGGGCGTACCCAGCGACGAACGATGCTGACCACACCAGCGCGAAGGCTGGGAAGCCCCTACGCGACCTCCCGGCATCCCCCCTCCCTCCTCGAAGCATCTCCCTGAACTTAGCTATGGGTTTTCCGAACATCTTCAGAATCAGGACGTTCAGCGCCAGTATCGCGAGGATCCAGAATACCAGTAGGATGGCCGTGCTTAATGGCTCGCTTACCCTAGGGTAAACCACGACGCTTAGTAGTATGTTAAACCCGACTATGGATCCGAAACCCAAGTATATGACGGCCGTCGAAAGCGAGTAAAGCCCCACTAACTTATCCCTAATGTCCTTCAGCACCTCAACAAGCTCCCTAACGTCCTCCCCCACACGTTACCACCGTTAGAACTCCTCAGACAAGAGTATTAAGTAGGGACGTAATTCTGCGTTGCAGAGTGCCTTACCCCTTAAATGAATGTTACGTGGTGCAGACTTAAGCCGGGGTTATAAGTTGGCTGAGGCAATAGCCCGCGAGGAGGCCGGGGAGGCAACGCTTAACGAGGTAAATTACCCGCCGAACTACGGGGGCGTCTCAAAGGATTTGGAAGGGATCCTGACTAAGCTAAGGGACTTGGCCAAGGAAGTGAGTTTCAGGGGGGTCGCCACGTACCTAGCCCACGCGTCCGGAGGAATGAGGGTAGCGGACGCCGTTAGGGTACTCTCCTGCACTGAGGGCTTATCGCGGGTCATCGGCGTTGCTGTAGGAATAGTTGAGGCGTTCCTCAAGGGCTCCCT
>CAYNPH010000093.1:0-16951 GCA_964399035.1 uncultured Desulfurococcaceae archaeon | reverse complement strand
ATGTACGTAACCATAACCCTCGCTGGGCTTAAGGGAGGAATACCTAAGAACGCCTACGTGGTTGTCCAGGTAAGCATGGTTACGCCTGACGGGCCCATGAAGGTAGTGTACAGGGGTAGGCTAAAGGGAGCGACGCTCTTCATACCGTACGATAAGGTAGCGGGGATCGCGTCGAAATGGGTTAAGGAAGGGCACGTAACGCCTGGAATGATGATAGATTACTGGGTGGTGGGCGAGAACGGAAAGCTAATAGCGTCAGGAACAACCATGGTTAACTACGACCCCTCAGAACTAATTAAGTCAAGAATACTAAGCATGCAAGCCACAGTAACCGTAACTAAGGAGCAACCAGAGCAAGAAGGAAACACATCAACAACCCTAAACGCATCACAGCCAGCGATTAAGGCAACGAGGTCTATCCAGCCAGAAAACCAAAGACCGCTCACTTGGTACGAATGGCGCAGAACACTCTACGTTACCCCAGAAAACTACACGGGAGGCAAATACGTCAGGCTACCAGTACTGATTCTCAGCAACTCCATACGCTCACTAACCACTGTGAGGGTTGAGTTGAACCTAGCCTCTCTGCACGGTCTCCGCTTCGGCATGGCCACGGCAGTGGGCTTTAACTTGGAGAAGGAGACAAGAACTCACGGTGCGTCCTACGTAATACCTAGACTAACCTACGGAATAATCGGTAGCTCAGTAACGATCCTGAACGTCCTCGGCGGGGAGGACATGGATGTACCTCCGGGGGAGACAGGGTACGTGTGGGTCATGGCTAGACCCGTAGCCGAGTACCAGAAAGAATGGAGGTGTGTCGCCAACGCAACCGCCCACGCAACCTGCCAACTAACGGGCAGGGAAAGGATCCTCGAATACGTTGAGGGGGTGAAAGCGTACCCTTCGGGGAGGTTAGTGATGGGTCACGTCGTTGATTCTCCTCAGCGACTGCAGTGGCCCGTGAAGGGGTTTTCCGAGCAGTTAGAGAACCTACTTAGTTGGGTGAATCTCGAGAGGGTCAGGATCTCAGGCGATCCCTTCCTCGCCGACGGGAAGTTAGACCCGGGCGAGAACCTCCCGCTTGGCTTCCTCTTCCCGGCGGTTCAATACGTCGCTACCGATGAGGAGCTCGTGATGCCTGTGGGTGCTGCGGTGGCGGCGATGCTTGCTGCTGTTGGTGGTGAGGGGTTCGCGTGGTTGGCGCCGATACTAGCGACGTTCTCAGCTACCGCAACGTATGAGGCGGGCGGCACTTTCTTCTTCATGGGGAAGATCCTTAACACGGGTTCTGGCTCCGTGGCCGTGTACGCCGGGGTAACAGGGCTAGAATGTAGGGTGGGTTCCCAGAGCACGCGTATGCCCGTGCTTTACCTAGAGACTGTGCCGCCTTGAATCCCCTTCTTTACTATCCTTGAAACTAATCTAGACTTCTTTTTGGAGGGATCCGAATCACTTGCTTCCTGCTGGCGCTGTCGCTCTTTGGAGTTCTGGGCGTGTTGCCACGCTGCTTACTAAGTCTATCTGCATTCTTAGGTAATCCCTCAGTAGGCGCGTTATTAGGAAGTTCCTCCTTACGTGTTCCTTTCCGTTGCTTCCTAGGGCTCTCGCCAGCCAGGGGCGCCTCATTAGCTCCACCACCCTTCTGGCCGCGGTTGCGTAGTCCCTCCTGTCCACTAGGTAGCCCGTGACGCCGTCGATTACCTGTAGGGGTATCCCGCCGGCGCGCGTCGCCACTACGGGCGTTCCCTTCCAGAGCGCCTCGGTTACTGCTAGGCAGAAGCCCTCCCTGGTTGAGAGCTGTATGGCTACCGTGAACGCCCTCTGGAACGCGTTGACTTCGTGGTCACCGACCCCGTCGTGGTTTGTCAGGATGTGCGCATCCTTAAGCCCTTCCGCGTGTTTGACGGTTTTCCTGTACCATTCAGCACCCTCCGGGTCGTCGTGAGCGAACGCACCTATCATCACTAGCTGCGCGTCAGGGATCTTCTCCTTGACGAGCTTGAACGTGTCCACTACGCCCAGCGGGTCTTTCCATGGGTCGAACCTAGAGACCTGCCCTAGTATGGGGCGGTCGGGGTCGACGCCGTACCTGCTCAGCACCTTAAGTACCTCGGAGGGTGAGAGCGGCTTGTTCTTGGGGCTGAGGGGGTCTATGGAGGGCCTCCTGATGTAGATCTTGGGTCCCCTAACGTCGCGCGGGACGTACGCCTCCATCGTGAAGATTAGGGCGTCGTACATCATGACGTAGGGCTTGAGGGCAGCCCACACGCTTGGGTTCGGGTCGGACAGGTCTATGTGGCACCTCCAAACCCATGGAGAGGAGCGGTTCGTGACGTACTTAATTATCGGTAGTGGTTGCGGGTCGTGAATAACCACCACGTCCCCCTCCAGGTCAAGCTCGGACGCGTTCCTACGGGCTACCTCAAGGTAGTGACGTATTTCCCCGTCCGTAAGCTTGACCCCCATATTGCCCTGCAGGGCGTTGTGGATTCGTTTCGTCGTGCGGAAGAAATCGGGGTCAGCACTTATTACTTCCCACTTGACGTTGAGGCCAACGGATCTCGAGAGTGGGACTAGGCTCTTAAGCATCTCAGCGACGCCGCCACCGTACGCCGTGGCGTTCACGTGTATTACCTTAGCGCCCTTAACCCTCTCCGCTAACGCCATGATGGACCTTACTTCGTCAGAACCGATTATCGGTTCGTAGTCGCTGAGGCTACGCGAGAAGCCGGAAACGTCGACCTCAACCATGCTCTTAGCTCCGAAGTACTTTAGTGTACCTTATTGTTTTTAAGCATTCCACCTGATTACCGCGCTGGCCTTACCCGCCCTCACGCGCCTCCTGCGGCGGGCGGAGGACTCTATGAGTGACGCGGTGCCCTCCGCCCCAAGCACGTCCGCGACCGCCAGAAGAGCGTCCAACCTAGTCACTATGCCCTTAACCTCCCCCTCCTTCATCACTAGGACGCTACTCACGTCATTACTCACTAACTTGTTAATCGCCGTACCTACGTCGTCCTCGGGGCTCACGTAAGTAACGTTTCTTTCCATGACCTCACCCACCCTTAGCTTTAACGCATCGTCTAGGTTCTCTAGATTGCTTAGTAGCGTTGCTAGCACGTCGGTCGCCGTGATTATCCCCTCCACGCGGGCTCCACGCACGACGGGTAAGCGCCTCCTCATGTGCGTCACCATTAGCGTTAACGCGTCGCTCAAAGGTTCCTCGGGAGTAACGATGCTCAAGTCACGCTCCATCACGTCAGCCACCCTCACGCCATACTTTCGGTTAGTTAGGTACGGCAGTAGGGTCTTCTCCTCGATAATGCCGACTAGCTTGACGTGTTCGCCAGCAACTAAGGCGTACCCTAACCTATTCTCGAGCATATACCTTATCGCTGGTGCCAGGCCCAGCCAGTGGGGCAGAATGTTGTATGTTTCGTCAGCGAACACGTGGACTGGTTCCTTCAGTAACCCCTTCAGACCGACCTTGAGCCTTAGTGCTGAGGCCCGCCAACCAGCGATGACCTCGAGCACGACCCTCCCCGTGATGACCCCTCTCACGACCCCGTGAGGGGCCAGCACAACTACCCTGTAGGGGCCCTCACCGCCTTTGCCTACCATGACCTTTAGAGCGTTGATTAGGGGCTCGTCCCAGAGCACGGTCGCCGCAGCCTCAGCCACCTCCGCTAGTCTTAGCGGCACTCACGACACCAAAGAAGTAGTTATGCGTCAGCACAGATTAGTGTTTCCTTTACGGCAACCCACCCTAACCCACGTCCCTCAGAACGCTTTTTAATGCCTCGTAATCATCTACCTAAAGTAAGTGCGTGGGCTTGAAGCACTCACGAAAGGAGTTCGGGGGAGGGCGGGATGGCGCTGAAAATAATTGCGGAGGTGACCCCGGGTAGGGTTCACGGTCTGCAGGGGTACTTCCCGGACGTTGCTGAGTTAGCTGACGCGGTCGACATTCCCGAGTCCCCGCTGGGCATACCGCACCCCAACTCGGTGGCTACGGCAACCTACCTTAAGGCTAGGTATGGGTGTGACGTGATAGCTCACGTCAGATTAATAGACCTGAATAAGGTGTCTCTACTCTCCCTCGCCTACGCCGCCAAGACCTTCGGCGCTTATGGCCTGGTACTGCTGTCTGGTGAGGGAAGGCGGCCGGAGTGGGTGGGGAGCAGTGAAGAGGCCGCCCTAATAATCAAGGGGACGAAGGGACTGCAGGGGTTAAGGCTGGGCGCCATACTCAGCCTGAGGTTCCCGCCTGACAAGGTTATGGAGAGGGTTGAGGGGCCCTTCAACTTCTTCCTCGCCACACGCGTAGACCCGAGGAACCCTGAGGAGCAGGGAGAGCCCCTACGGCGAGCCAGGGCCTTGGGGAAGGAGGTGTACCCCTACGTAATCGTTGCCACCAAGGGCAACAGGGACGTGATATCCTACGTGAAGCAGCCATTCGTGACTGAAGGTGAGTTGAGGGACGTGGTTGAGGGCTTCGAAGGCATAGCTGACGGAGTGATAGTGTCGGTACCCCACGACAGGGAAGGGCTTAAGAGGTGCTTACGCACGCTAAGACGCACCTAACGTGCGTGTATGCGCGCAAGCCTTAATTTCTGCTTAAGGTAATCGTATTTAGATACGATTATCTTGTTCCGTTTATTGATCGGGGAAGGGAACTCGCCGTACTCGAGCGCGAGTGGCGGAGGGACGGCTTCAGCTTAGTCACAGTCTACGGGAGGAGAAGAGTGGGGAAGACAAGGCTACTTAAGGAGTTCCTCTCCCGGCATGGCGGGGCGTACTTCGTGGCCTCGGAGCTAACGTACCCACAAATAGTTAATGAGTTCCTTCGCGTCATAGCTAAGGCCTTCGGTTTCATCCCGAGCAGTGAGGATGTAGTAAGCATTATTGAGGAGGTCAGCGCCAAGGTAGGTAAGGCATTAGTGATAATTGATGAATTCCAGTACGTGGTGGAGGCCGACCCCACGCTCCCCTCAAGGCTTCAGAGAAGCATCGACGAGGTCCTCGGACAGAGCGATATCAAGCTAGTGATCAGTGGTTCAGCAGTATCCTTCTTTGAGAAGAAGCTCTTAGGGTATAGAGCACCCCTCTTCGACAGGAGGACGGCGTCAATACGGTTAAGGCCCATGAGGTTCCTAGAAGCGTCAGGCTTCCTTAGGTCAATGCCCTACGAGGATGCCGTGCATGCCTACGCAGTGGTTGGGGGCACACCCGCCTACCTGCGGTACGCCTATGGGGCGACAAGCCTAGAAGACGTGCTGAGGGCAGTGGCCGAGCCCGGATCCCCCTTACTCGACGAGGCCGAGAACCTCCTCCGGCAGGAACTTAGGGAGCCTAAGAGGTACATGGCCCTACTCAAGGCGCTAGCGGAAGGGAGGGTTAACCCGTACGAAGCCGCGAACTCCGCGGGGATAGACCCGAGAACCATACACAGGTACTTGGACGTGCTGGAGGAACTCGACGTAATCACGCTCAGGAAGCTCTTAGGGTTCCGCAGGGGGTGCGAGGGCGTTCTTCAAGGACAACTACTTCAGGTTCTGGTTCGCGTGCCTGCAACCACTACGCAACACGATAGAGGTCGGGGGCCTCGCTGAAGCACTCGAACCACTAAGAAAATGCGTTGACAGGTTAGCTGGGAAGGTGTTCGAGTCAATCGTTAAGGAGTCGCTACCCGAGTTAATCAGGGTCGGGGCGATAACCACCGAACCTGCCTCAGTGGGGCCCTGGTGGCATAAGGGCGAGGAACTAGACCTAATAGTGCGTGACCCGGGGAGGAGCGCCGCGTTCATGGAGGTTAAGTGGGGCTCCGTAAGCAGGCGAGAGGCCGAAACACTGTTGAGGAACCTCAGGGATAAGGCCAGATTAACGGGCCTCCAGGAAAGGGTGAATGAGTTTGTGTTGGTGCTGGGGAAGGCAGACTGGTTTGAGGGTCCCGTCACGGAGCTTAAGGATCTTGGCAAGGTGGTTAATTACGAGGAAATCTACGCGAAGTACGCAGGGAGTGCGCGGACCCGGCGTGAGGATTAATGCTTATTACTGACTCATTATCATTAAGCTGTCAAGGAAGGGCTCGACGGCACTTAACCTGCTTACTTGGAGGTGATGCTAACATAGAGCGCTTAGGGTGGTGCGGGTCGGGATGCGGTGGAGTGAAATACCTGCCAGCGCTAGGCGATACATACTGTACCACACGATCATATCGCCGCTACTGATTACTTGGTACATGCTTCCACTCTACATGTTCATGACAGGATATGACGTGCTTGAGGTCGGCGCCTTCTTCACGGTGGTTAACCTAGCCTCCATACCCGCCACGTACCTCGTGGGGAGGATGTTTAGGAAGATTCCGATCAGGCACGGGCTAGTGCTCATCGACGCGTTAGACGGTGTGTCGCGCGCGTTCTACGCCATCGCCTACGGGGTGACGGCACCGGTAGCACTCTTCGCCGGGATGCTCTTTGAGAAGCTTTCGGGGATGTTCTACAGCCTCTACCAAGCCGCTGAGAGGATCCTCTACCCTAGGGAGAGGCTCGAGGAGGTTTTCGCGTGGCACATGAGGCTCCCTGAGGTGGCCCAGTTAATTGGGTTCTTGACTTTAGGGTACCTATTTGGGCACGTGCTAACCACGCCTGACTGGTATAGGGTTGGGTTCGCGGCCTTCAGCGTCTCATCCTTAGCAACTATAGCTTACCTGCTGAAGGCGCTTCCAAGGATGGATGCTGAGGAGAGGGTTGAGGTTGGAGCCCCTAAGTTCAGGGTTGACGCGGAGTTCCGTGCGATCCTACTGCTTGAGGCGCTACTCACCCTAGCGTGGGGTCTCGCCCCCGACATAGTGATGCTGAATTACGTGGTGAACGTGCTTGGACTCACGCTCTTCGAAGCCATGCTGGTGGAGGCGGGCATATCGCTTGGCGCCATAGTCGCTACCTACGTCAGCGAGAGGGTGGGGAGAGAATCGGCCTTCAAGGCGATGGGTATAGGGTACGCCCTAGTTGCTGCTTGGGCAGCTATAATGCTATCCTCCCCGCCACTCCTCATCGTTATAGCGGCGTACTTCATATGTAGGTTCGGGGAAACCCTCGCCTTCCCGTTCTACAGGGCATGGATTTTCAGGAAGGTTCCTAAGGCTAAGGCAACGGAGGTGTTCGCTGCACTCTCAAGCTACAGGAGAGTAATCAACATAGTGACGCCCGTGATTGCTGGGGCGTTAGCGATGATCTGGGCGACACTGCCCTACCTAGCCAGCCTAATCCTCTTCTTCATCATCGGTGCAATACTCCTCACGCTACATCATCGTTCACGCTAACGCGGTCCCTTAGGTAGGCCTTAACGTCCCCTCCCTACCGTGAAGCCCCTTAACTCAAGGATCGCGCCGGCATACACTCTCGCCGCGAGCATTAACTCACTTAGGGACACGTACTCCTCGTTACTGTGGGCTAGTGCCGGGTCACCGGGCCCGTAGGCAGCGGCCTCACCACATACCTTACCTAAGAGTAAGTTCATGTCACTCGTTCCTAGCTTGCGTGCGAGCCCGGGCTTAACACCCTCCCTAATTAATGCCCTGTAAAGGGCCCTCACGGTTAGGGAGTTCACTGGCGCGCGTACGGCCCTGGTGAACGACGTTATCTGCCAACAACAACCATCGAGGGCTCTGAGTACGTTCTCTAACCTCCTGACGAGCTCGTCCTCACCGACCCCGTAGGGAACCCTCATGTTCACCTCCATGACGCCGTTAACGGGTAGCACGGTTCCCCCATCACCGCACCTGAGCTTGGTGAGCGCCGCGCTGAAATCCCCTGCCCCTCCACTGGGGAACGCTTCCCTAAGCAGGAACCACGCCTTGATTAGTTTGTCACATGCTGACTCCACCGCTGACGGGTTGGACGAGTGCCCGCCTCTGGCAACGCACTTGAGGGTGAGTGCCGCGCTCCCTCTATACTCAATAGCGACTCTAAACCCTCCCGTAGGTTCGAGTATTATTAAGTGATCACTACGGAATCCCGTCCTAATCAAGTGTTTCGCCCCTCTACTGTCCCCCTCCTCCCCAACTAGGGCGGCGACCACCACCCTTAAGTCCTCACGGCTTAAGTGACTGCGGGCCAGCCAAGCACCGATGACGGCGGCCGTTAGGGGACCCTTAGCGTCAACGGCCCCCCTACCGAATACGGTATCGTTAACCACCCGGACAGAGGCGTTACCCGGCACCGTGTCGATGTGGCCCACCAACGCCACCACCCTCCCCCCGTCGCCGTAGGAGGCGATGAGGTTGCCTGCGGAATCTACGGTTACGTCGTCGTACCCGAGCCTATCCTCCATGAAGTCCCTCAGGTACTCGATCGCGTGGCCCTCCTCCCCGGTCGGGCTATACCTCTCAAGCAACCCTACTAGTAACTCCCTCAGCAACCCCTTCAACGCACTCCCGGATAACATCCAAGCACCACCTGATGTCCTCCTCGCTTAGGAGGTACGGCGGTAACGCCCTAACGACGGTTACCCCCGCCTTGAGGAGCAGCACGCCTTTACGCTGGGCGCACCTCAGCACTGGGCCGGGAAGCTTCCTCAGGTTAACCCCAACCATTAAACCCAGCCCGCGCACGTCACGCACTAGGGGATTACCTTTAAGGGCGGTTCTGAGACCCCCGATTAACTCGTTACCCTTGACTCGTGCCTGCTGGGGTACCGACTCCTTAAGCAGTACCTCCGACGCCGCCTTAACCGCAGCACACGCCAGCGGGTTACCCCCGTACGTTGTTCCGTGATCGCCTGGCCTGACCTTGGAGGCGACGTAGTCCGTTGTTAGCACGGCGCTTACGGGGAAGCCCCCGCCTAACGCCTTACCCGCAGTTATTATGTCGGGCTTAATCCCGTATCTAGTGTGAGCCCATACGTACCCGGTCCTGCCGAAGCCCGTCTGCACCTCATCAACGATCATGAGCGCGCCGACCTCAGCAGCCCTCCTAGCCACTTCCTTCACGAAAGCGTCATCAGCAACGTTGACCCCTCCTTCTCCCTGCACGACCTCCAAAATGACGCCAGCTACGTCCTCACGCACGACCTCCTCAATCCCTTGGGGGTCGTTAAAGCGCCCGAACCTTACGTTAGGGAGTAGAGGTTCGAAGGCCTTCCTGTATCTCGGGTTGTGAGTTACTGAGAGAGCCCCGAATGTCCTACCGTGGAAGGCGCCCGTGAATGCCACGAACGCCCTTCTTCCCGTCACGCGCCTAGCTAACTTCAACGCGAGCTCAACAGCCTCGGAACCGCTGTTAAGTAGCGTAACCCACTCGAACTCATTGCCAGCAACACGCGTTAGTGCGTCGAGCATGTCGTCCATGATGGACGTGTTGAAGGAGGTGGATAGCACTGACACGAGTTCGAGTTGCTCCTTAATGGTCTCCACGATGTGGGGGTGGGAGTGCCCGAGGAAAGCCACGCCGTGGCAAGTGTGTGCGTCAAGATACCTCCTCCCGTCCGCTCCCCACACGTACTGCCCCTTAGCCCTAACGACCGTTAAACCCCTTGACTCGTAGAACCTAAGGTACTTAAGCATGCGAAGTCACCAGCCAGTGCCTACCTCCTAGCGACACTGACGGCGTACCTAGCTATCATCTCATGCAACCTAACCCCAGTTACCCTCACGGTGTTTTTGAACTCGGTAACCCCGTTCACCTCATTCACCAGGTACCCCCTCTCAGGGTGCTCGAGGATGTCCACGCCCAATACCTCACCGCCCACAGCCTCAGCGGCCCTGAGCGCTAGGTCCCTAAGTTCATCACTAACCCTAACCCTCTCGGCCCTCCCCCCTCTGGCTGTGTTGGTGATCCAGTGATCGCTAACCCTGTAGATGGCTACGGGCACCTCCTCACCTACCACGAAGACCCGTAGATCCCTACCCGGCTTCCTCACGAACTCCTGTATCAGGTAGACACGCGAGTTAATGCCGGGCAGGTACCGCCTGTGCTCGATGATCGCCCTCAACTCCTCCTCATCCCTTGCTAGGGCAACCATCCTCCCCCAGCTCCCGTTAACGGGCTTAATCACTACGGGGTACCCTATGATGCTGGCTAACTTAAGGGCGGATTCAGGGCTGAACGCCACGCCCGTGATCGGCGCGGGGATCCCGCAGGCCCTAAGCACCGAGGCTGTCCTAACCTTGTCCGTTGAGACCGCTAACGCCTTGGAAGAGTTAATTACCCTAGCTCCAAGCCCCTCGAACAGGGAGGCGGACTCCACCGCCACTGAATGACTGACGGATCTCTCTAAAACGACTTCAGGTATTTGACCCTCGTCCTCGGGTAGGGTGAAAACAGCTGTCGTTAGGTGTATGGGCCTTACCTCAGCCCCGACGCCCTTCAAGGCCTCGAGGATGGCCTTCTCCTCCCACCTCACGATATCGTAAGCAACACCAACGCCAATCAACCATGTCACCTCCGCATCAATGGCTGCACGCTACTAGGGCGTCGGGGTGACGACGGACTTACTCCCCCCAATCCTCCTGCACGCCGTCTAAGGGTCTCAACGCCATCGAGGACCCATCCATAACGACTTCTAGGACGGCACCGCAGTCGTGCTCGACCACCTCACCCGAAATTACGTCGTCGGGAACGTCTACCTCCAGACCGCATATGGGGCACGTCAACCTCATGTCTCCCACCGCCTACTATGTGGGGGATACCATAAAAAGTATTTTCTGTTCTGAAGCCGTATCCATTAACTATAATTCTAGTTTGAGTTCGGAACAACGAATAATTGGTATGGTACGGAATCCGAACCCCGCAGAAATTCTACATTTAATAACCCTGCCCACCAAGATAGGAAGTAGTTAAAGCAGTGTGAAGGAGGTGATCAAGGATGTTAAGGGCCGCGGTGATGGGTGCGTCTGGCTACGTCGGCGGCGAATTGCTTAGGGTACTCGCAACCCACGAGCACATTAAGGTAGTTGCCGCGACGTCGAGGCGGTACGCTGGCAAACCCGTGCATTACGCGCACTTCAACCTTAAAGGGTTTTACAAGGAGTTACGCTTCACCCCACACAGCCTAGACACCGTCCTCAAGGCTGAGGTCGACATGGTGTTCCTTGCCCTGCCTCACGGAACCTCCGTTAACTACGTACCTGAGCTGCTGGAGGCAGGACTAATCGTCGTTGACCTCAGCGCCGACTACAGGCTCAAGGATCCCCGCAAGTATATTGAGTGGTACGGGTTCGAACACCCTCACCCTGACTTACTGCGTAAGGCCGTGTACGGGATGCCGGAGATACATAGGGAGGAACTCAGAGGGGCTAAGCTCATAGCTTCCCCGGGATGCAACGCCACAGCCTCAATACTTGCGCTACTCCCCCTAGTCAAGCACGGCTTAGTGCTGACCGACGGCCTGATAGTGGACGTTAAGGCAGGAAGTAGTGAGGCGGGCACGACCCCCTCACTACCGGATCACCACCCGGAGCGTGAAGGCTCCGTCAGACCATACTCGGCCGCAGGACACAGGCACGTTGCGGAGGTCGAGCAGGAGTTAAGCCTAGTTGCAGGCAAAACCGTTAAGGCATCGTTAACGCCCCACGCAGTACCGCTGATTAGGGGCTCGCTGGCAACCGCCTACGCACGCCCTGTCGAGGGCTTGGGCGTGCGAGAGTTGGCGAGGGCGTACGCCCTCACGTACGGTAATGAGCCCTTCGTCAGGATAGTGAGAACGTCACCGCACAGGTACCCGAACCCAAAGTACGTTGTCGGGAGCAACTACGCTGACGTGAGCTTCGAGATCGAGGCTAGGGCGGCCGTAGTGAAGTCGTTTGCGGCCATAGACAACCTAATGAAGGGGGCGGCCGGCCAGGCCGTTCAGGCCGTGAACGTTGCGTTGGGACTGCCTGAGGATTCCGGCCTTAAGGCACCGCCCCTAAGGCCCGCTTGAGGGGGTGGGGCTCTTGAGTGGCTTGGTAGTTAAGGTCGGTGGGAGGGTCCTCCTAAGGAACCTTGTGGGGGTTATCGAGGACGTCGCCCGCGTCGCTAGGAGCGTTGAGGTAGTGCTGGTTCACGGGGGCGGCGACGTCGTTACCAAGTACTCTAGGAGGTTCGGTGTGGAGCCCCGGTTCGTTGTTTCCCCAAGCGGGGTTAGGAGCAGGTACACTAGTAGGGAGGAACTCGAGGTCTACGTCATGGTGATGGCTGGCAAGATCAATAAGGAGATAGTGGCGGCACTCCACACCCTAGGCGCGCCAGCGGTCGGGCTGTCAGGAGCGGATGCCTCTATTTTGAGAGCCGTGAGGAAGAGAAGGATAATCATACTTGATGAAAGGGGGAGGAAGAGGGTCATTGAGGGAGGGTACACCGGGAAGATAGTTGAGGTTAATGCGGAGGCCCTAAGAGCGCTCCTCGGTATGGGGTACGTAGCCGTGATCGCCCCCATAGCCATTGGTGAGGAGGGTGAGTTGCTCAATGTAGACGCCGATCAAGCGGCGACATCCATAGCCAAGGCATTACGGGCGAGTACCCTGATATTATTGACTGACGTTGAGGGAGTGATAATTAACGGGAATGTGGTGAGGGAATTAACCCCAACCGAAATACCGTCAATTATTAAGGAGGTGGGTTTCGGAATGAGGAGGAAGCTACTCATGGCTGGGGAGGCCGCCGCGGCAGGCGTGGGTAGGGTGGTGATAGCGCCCGGACTCGCTGAGGCCCCCATAACCAACGCGTTGGAGGGTGCGGCAGGAACGCTTGTGAGGTGTCGGCAGTGATGCAACGAACAAGCCTAGACAAGACGGATCTTAGGCTCCTAGAGCTACTGAAGAGGAACGCCAGGATGTCTTACGCTAGGTTGGCTGAGGAGTTGGGGATTAGCGAGTCAGCCGTTAGGAAAAGGTTAAGGAAGCTAATGAAGCAAGGAATAATCAAGAGATTCACGATAGAGTACGTACTCCCCAACGAGGTGAGGGCGGCGATCCTCGTCAAGGTCGCCCCGCCGAAACCCGTACCCAAGGTATCTGAGGAGATAAGCAGGATAGAGGGGGTCGAGACCGTGTATGAGGTAACAGGCGAGAACGATATCCTGGTGTTGCTTAGGGGGCCTAACATAGGGTTCGTCAACAAGTGCATAGACAGGATAAGGTCTATCTCAGGCGTCGCGAGCACGAACACCATGATCATCCTTAAATCATGGGCCCTCCCAACCTCGATACTGGGGGAAGGGAGACAACCCTAAAGGGCCCTACAGCAACGTTTCCTAGGTCAGCTGTGCCCGTGCCTTCCGGCATTGCTGACCCGTCAGTAACGCTTAGCGGGATCCGATAAGTTGGTGATTATCGATGGGCAGCGCCCGCAGACACGGCAACCCCGGCTTTAAGGTGCTGGTCCTGCTGAACGCGGTCAGGGTTTTCGGAGACTCCATAGAGTCCGTCGTCATACCGTGGACGGCCCTCAAAACCCTCAACTCACTCCTAGGTGCGGCCGGGGTCTTCGCAATCCAGTCAGCACCATGGATCCTTATGCCCTTAGTTGCGGGGTCGCTGATGGATAGGGCCAGCGGTAAGGCGGCGGCGTCGGCCCTAACGCTTCAGGTCGCCTTACTCGTTACCTTAGTAGCTACGGGCCCGCCGTCAACGCCCTTGACCGCGCTGGTCTTCTACGGCCTCATACTGGCTGTGAGTGCACTGGACAACATTACGGCGTACCTACCACTAAAGGCCCTCCCAGCAATGTTAGGTACCACCGACGAGAAAGCGCTACAGAAAGGTAACGCAGTGGTCGGAGCCTCTGAGAGGGTAGCGAGGATAGCGGGCTTTATTACGGCCGCACCTCTCGCGATGGTCCTAGGGCTGAGGGCCCTCCTCGTTGACGCCGCCATGCTTACCGTAGCGGTTGTCGTCGCAGCGCTACTGACACCCTCAATCTTTAAAACTAGGTACGTTGTGGGTACCACCCCCACGGGTAATGGAGCCGTGGATCCGGCGGGCCGGGTTCCACGGTTCCTCTGGTGGCTGATCCTATCGGTAGTTGCCTTTAACTTCGCTGTGGGGCCCTGGCGCGTGTTTCTCCTTGACACCCTAGGCGCGGCTGGCTCGATTGGGGAGGCCTCCTACGCTATCGCGTCAGCAACCCTGCCGTTAGCGGGGGTGGTTGCATCGTTAATCATTGCGAGGGAGGCTGGCGCGCTGGGTAAGGAGGGCCCAACAAGGCAATTCGTCGTGGGGTGCTTGGTTGAGACAGCGTTCATCGCATCACTGACTTTGCTCTACTTTGTTCAGGTGCCGCACGTTATTTTCCTAGCACCGGCACTGACGACCATAATGGGTTTCGGCGACCCACTCATAAACGTGTCGCTACATACAATATTCCAGTCTAGGGTCAAGTACGCAATCCTTGGGAGGGTTAGGGGACTTTTCGACGCTGTAGCAACCGCCACGATCATGGTGTCCGAGCTAATTACGGCGTACTTACTTCAGCAGGGTGTCGCAGCTACCCTACCATTGACGTACTCGGTGTTGGCGCTTGTTGGCACGTCCTTGGGCGCGTACGCCTTGAGGGATGTGGCCGAAGCCAAGTAACTAGCCTTGAGTGATTAGACAGTTATTTAGTCGATGATGAGATAATATGGACGGAGGTTGAAGTAAGTGCCCGCACCCTCACCACCGCCGTTAAGGCCCCCGCCAATACGTGGGGGGCCCGGCAGAGGACGCGGCCTAGACCCAGGCATGGCGGTTAAGGCCATAGAAACCGTTAAGGCTGCCCTGCCATTGCTGACGGTCGGGCCCCCGATAATCAGGACAGGGCCTGCGGGAGACGTTCATGCGGATGTTCCGGTAATGTACATGGACTTCGCCGTTGATAGGGTGCATTACGACCCCTACGCCAAGATGCCCTCACCTAAGGGGAGGCCCGTGAGGGCGTGGGGTGTGAGAGTCAACCCTGACGAGGCCCGGCAAGCGGTTGAGGCGGCATTGAGGGAGGCGTGGGTAGTTGAGGCGGCGGAATTCCGTGACCCCGAGGACGCGTGGGCGGTTCCCGTCGCGTGGGGTCATGTGATAATCATGCATGTTAAGGTATCCTACGACGGGTCAGAACTGATACCGGATTACGGACTTACCGAGGAGGTAAGGAGGTACGCCCTATAGCTTACGAGGCGTAGCCCGGGCGGTCGTTGCTTACGCTAGGAGGGAGTGGTTCCTAACGGCCTTAGCCTTAGGTTACGTTGTGCTGGTCGTCGTAGACCCGACATTAGTGCGGAGAACCCCGAGCTTAGTGGACGTGGATAGCTTGGCGGTGATCGTGGCGCTACTCACGGTGTCGAGGGGGGTGGAACTCTCCGGGTTCTTCAGTAGGGCAGCGCCCAAGATCATTAAGCTGTCCGGAGGCTCGCCCCAGCGCCTCACCCTCCTCCTAGTACTGGCCGTGGCCGCGTCATCCGCCGTGATAATGAACGACACTGCGATGTTCATATTCGTGCCTTTAGTGGTCACGGTGTCTAGGATGACGGGGATGAGTCGGGCAAGGGCGGTCACGTTAACCGCGATAGCCGCCAACGTCGGTTCGGCCCTAACCCCGATAGGGAATCCTCAGAACGTAATAGTGTGGAGGAGCTACGGCGTACACCCGCTGGCATTCATTGCCGGCATGGCCCCCCACGTCACCGCATGGCTCGCCCTCCTAACCGTGGCCGTGCTCCTAACGCACCGCGGGGAGAAGGGGATCAGGGTTCCCCCCATGCCCTCCGTCCGCGTTAAGAAGGTGTTACTCGCCGCTTCAGTGGCCCTGCTCGTCGCGGACATTGTTCTGGCTCAGCTCGGCTACCCAATCATTGCTTTAGGGCTTACGCTCGCCGTGCTAGCAGTGGTTGGCAGGGAAGCAATACTCTCACTTGACTTAGCCTTAATCGCGGTCTTCACTCTGATATTCGTGGACTTCCGTGAGGTCGCTTACCTCACGTCGGCTTACGGTACGCACTCGCTAGCGGCCCTCACGCCACCAGCCTTGTCCGTGGTGGCGGCGCTACTAAGCCAGGGTGTGAGCAACGTGCCGGCAACAGTAATGCTTGCTTCGGCCGCCCCACATCCTCCTTGGCTACCGCTGACCGTTGGTGTTAACGTTGGCGGCACAGGCACGGTGGTTGGGTCGTTAGCGAACCTAATCGCGGTCAGGTTGGGTCGTGTGAAGTTGCGGGAGTTCCACAAGTATTCGATACCGTTCTTCCTGGCGTGTCTAGCCGCCTCAGTCCTCATACTAGCCGTGGCTACGGGGTGGCGTCATACGTAATTACTTTGAAGTGAAACTCATTCCGGAGTGAGTCTCTTGAGGAGGGTAACCCGCCTACTCCTTAAGGCGTTGCTGACCGCCATAGTGGCGACGGGGATTCTGCTCGGGGCAGCACGGTACGCGAGCCTACCGCCACTAACCGAGACACGAACGGGCTCGGTAAGCCCTCAGCCAACCACGTCAGCTAATGCCAGCGGGGGGACGCGTGCCGAGGTCAGGGTAGTTGTGCTTGTCGATAATGAGGAGTACGTTAAAGGGTTGAGGACGGCGTGGGGCCTGGCAATATATGTTGAGACACCGCACACTAAGTTCCTGTTCGACACCGGGCCGACTCCTGCGGTACTTAAGTACAACGCGGCTAGGCTGGGCATTAACTTAAGCGAGGTAGACTTCGTCGTGATAAGCCACTGCCACGGCGACCATGTAGGGGGCTTACCGCTAATAGCTAAGCTTAGGCCCGGTCTTAGGGTGTACGTACCTGCGTCCTCCGGGCTTCAGGGCTACGTACGTGGGTTAGGACTAACGCCGGTACCCGTCAATAACACGCTGAGTGTAGCGCCTGGAGTGTGGGTTCTCAAGCCCCTCTACGGACCCCCGTGGGAGGAGGGGGTGGCCGTAGCGACAAGGTTAGGGCTGGTGGTGCTGGTCGGGTGCTCGCACCCCGGCGTAAACAACATCGTCGCGGAGGC
>CAYNPH010000092.1:0-5210 GCA_964399035.1 uncultured Desulfurococcaceae archaeon | reverse complement strand
CTTAGCGTAGGAGCCAAGGATCTTCATGAGGGGCGTCACGCTATCAATAACAACCATGTCGTACCCGTCAAGGATGTGCTTCATGATCTCCTCCGTAATTATCTCCACTAAGTACTCATCACTCAACGTAGGGCACTCGATAACCTTCACACTACCCTCAGCCACCCTAGCGTCGAGATTACACCCGATGCTCCGGGCAACCTCCTTAAGCTTACTGGCGCACTCATTAGAAGTAACGTAAAGAACCCTAGACCCTACCTCCCTAATATTCCTACACACAGTCCTAATAGCCAAGGAAGTCTTACCAGTGCCGGGCTTACCCTCAAGAAGGATCACGTAGTTCGGCGGTATCATACCAATAATATCGTCAAGTTCCTTAATACCAAAGAACTTAGGCTTGCTGCTGTTGGCGGGTTCGCCACCCATTTCCTCTACTATGAGGATCCCCCATTACACAAGAGCTAAGTTAATATATAATAGTTTCCACTATATCCCATGCTTGCTAAGGTACAATGTTTATTTAAGTGCTGAAAACGCGTTCACATCCCTAAACATGTTACCGTGCGTATTAAGGACAAGGAAAAAGTGCCTTAGCGCCTAGGCTTAATTCTAGCTAACCCGGGCTTCTGACTTACTTAGTTGGTGTTGCTGCCCTCTCAAGGTATTTTCTTACTTTCTGCACTTCTTCGTCGCTTACTATGTCTTCGTAGCAGAACCACCAGTCGAAGCACTTGTACTTGCTTAGTCTTTCGCTTGCCTCCTGCACCGTGGTTGCCGGCGGCACTATGACTGCCTTACCTATTAGCTCGTTGTTCGGCCAGTTGGCTGGTGTTGCCCTGCCGTACTTGTCGTTGATCTGGAGTGCTTTAACTACCCTCAGTATCTCGTCCACTAGCCTCCCGACGTTTAGCGGGTAGTACAGTATGGTTCTTATGACGCCCTTGTCGTCCACGATGAAGACCGCCCTTACGGTGTGGGTCGCTGACTCCGCGTGAAGCATTCCTAGCTTCCTGGCTACGTTGCCCTGCGGGTCCGCTATTATGGGGAAGGGTACCTCAACCCCTAGCTTCTCCTTGATCCACTCGATCCACTTTATGTGGCTGAAGGTGCTGTCCACGCTTAACCCTATGAGCTCAGCGCCCAACGCCTTGAAGTCATCGTAGCGCTTGGCGAACGCGACGAACTCGGTGGTGCAGACCGGGGTGAAGTCGGCTGGGTGGCTGAAGAGCACGAACCACTTGCCAGCGTAGTCGTCGGGGAGCTTCTTCGGGCCGTGCGTGGTCATGACCTTCATTTCAGGGAATTTCTCACCTATTAATGGGATCTGACCTGGCATTTCCTTGATCCCTCCACTAAACTATTAGTTTTAGACGCTTATAAACTTAACTAAATTTGTATATTATCTTAACTTATCAGTAATATAATTAATATAGTAAGCTTAGTAATGCTAACCAAACTCATGATGAGAGAAGTACGTAAGGTAAGCGCTCAGCTTTAATTGAAGAAGGTTATGCAGGGAAGCGTGCTTAAGGGTTGAGCGGTTCGTTTGACTTTAAATAGGTGTTCCTTAAGATTAATTAGTAATTCGTGAGGGGTGATGAAGGCTGTCGAGGGAGGCGTTCTACATAACGACCCCGATATACTACCCGAACGCCGTGCCGCACATAGGGCATGCCTACACGACAGTATTCGCGGACATGCTGGCGAGGTACCATAGGTTGCTGGGTCACGACGTGTTCTACTTAACCGGGACGGACGAGCACGGCCTTAAGCTACAGCGTACGGCGGAGAAGCTCGGGAAGCACCCTAAGGAGTTGGTTGATGAGATGTCGTCGATGTTTAAGGATTACTGGAGGATGCTGAACATATCCTACGACAGGTTCATAAGGACCACGGATCCCGACCACGAGAGGGTAGTCAAGGAAGCTATGGAGAGGATGTATAAGGACGGCCTAATATACAAGGCCAGGTACTCCGGCTGGTACTGCGTTAGTTGCGAGAGGTTCTACGCCACGAGTGAGTACGAGGTTATCGATGGGAAGCCGTACTGCCCGATACATAAGAAGCCCCTCGAGTGGTTGGAGGAGGACACGTACTACTTCAAGCTAAGCGAGTTCAAGGATTACTTGGTCGAGGTGCTCAGCGGCGACGTAGTGTACCCCAAGTCGTACGCGGTGGAGGTTCTAAGCAAGATAAGGGGTGAGGGCTTAAGGGACGTCTCGGTTGCTCGCCCCAAGAGCAGGGTCTGGTGGGGCATTGAGGTACCCTTCGACCCGGACTACACGGTTTACGTTTGGTTTGATGCTCTATTAAATTACTTAACAGGTATAGGGTTCCCGGACGACGAGGTTAGGTTCAGGAGGTACTGGCCCGTAGTCCACCACGTGATAGGTAAGGACATACTGTGGTTCCACACCGCCATATGGTTCGCCATGCTTAAGGCGTTAGGCATCGACCCGCCTAGGAAGGTGCTCGTGCACGCGTTCCTCATAAATAAGGGGTTGAAGATAGGGAAGAGCGCGGGCAACGTGGTGGCTATAGAGGACCTAATAAGCAGGTACCAGGACTCAGATGGCTTCAGGTACATACTCATGAGGATATTCAACATGGCTAAGGACGTCGACGTAACCACGGAGCTCTTCGACACGATATACAACAGCGAGCTAGCCGACACCCTAGGAAACTTCGTGAGGAGGGTCGGGGTGCTGACCAAGAAGAAGTTAGGCGGTAGGGTGCGGGAAACGAGCGTTGATGAGGGGCTGGAGAACCTCATGAACGAAACACTCGAGAGATTCGCTGACGCCATGGAGTCCTTCAACCCGCCGGAGGCTCTGGGGGCGGTGATGAACCTGCTGAGGGAGGGCAACGCCTACGTGAACAAGACAAGGCCGTGGGAACTCAGCGACCCTAGCAAGGAGCTCTACACGTTACTTGAGGTAGTGAGGGTCGCGGCGAACCTCCTCTCACCCGTCATACCCATGGCGGCCGAGAGGACCGCTAAGGCGTTTGGTTTCGAGATCCGCAACCCGTTCGATGCGGGGAGGCAGGGAGAGTACGTGGTGAGTGAAGCGCCGATACTGTTCAGGAAGGTTAAGGGTTGACGCGCGGTAGGGAAGCTTTTAAGTTTAAAGACCCTGAACCTCACCCATGCTTACTCCTGAAGTACTTCTCAAGTTCCTCGAACGTGCTTGACCTGGGGGCGCTGCTTGAGGGCACTCCAACGGGCATGAGGTAAGTTGGTACTTCCTCACCCTTCAGGCCGAGGGTTGCTGTGACTTCCTCGTCGTTGAACGCCCCCACACCCACCGTGCCTAGGCCGAGGGCCGTAGCCATTAAGTAGACGTTCTGTGCGGCGTGCCCTATATCCATGAACACGTACCTGAATCCCCTCCTCCCATACCTGACGGTGGTTCTTGCGAACACGGCGCAGAAGACTAGGGTTACCGGTGCCTCCCTAACCCATGGTTGCTTGAGGGCTGCCTCAGCGAGCTCCTCCCTCACGTCCTCCGGCTTGTGTAGTACTAGTGAGTGGTTTTGAGGTACGTACTTATACACGCCCTTCCTGAGTCCCTCCACGCCGTCCTCGCCCACAACCACGTACAGCTCTATGGGGTAGGTGGCGCCTGCGCTTGGCGCGGCCCTTAACCCGTACCTTAGCTCCGTTATGCCTTGAGCCGACCACAGGAGGAGTGAGAGCTGGTTCAGGGTTAACGGCTTGTCTAGGTACTCGCGGATGCTCCTCCTAGCAAGCATGGCCTCCTCGACAACCACCCCCGTTACAGGCTTAGGGGGCGGTAGGGGGGTTTGCTTGGGGGCCATGCCTAAACCGAAGCCCAAGACCTTCAACACCGTTTACTCTGGTTCTTCAGCGCTAATATCGTTGCGTGTGTTGGGGGATGCTTTTTAGGTTATAACTGAGTTATTACGGGGTAGGAGGAGTGGCTGAAGCCCTACACGTGTTCGAGGACCCCGTAACCCTAATGACCGGGATGTGGCCCACACCACTGATTAAGTTAAGGTGGATATCCAGGGACGGGACCGAGGCGTGGGCGAAGCTGGAGTTCTACAACCCATTCAGCAAGTCAACGAAGGATAGGCCGGTATGGTTCATGATAGAGGACGCGTTAAGGAAGGGCGTGCTCAAGGAAGGAGGAGCGTTCTACGAAGCAACGTCAGGGAACGTAGGGATAGCTATGGCGTCCCTAGCGAACGTGCTAGGCCTTAAGTTCAGGGCGTACCTACCCAAGCACGCGCCCCGCGCCACGGAAGTGATCCTTAAAGTGCTTGGCGCGGAGGTCGTCAGGACGGAGTACGAGTGCATCAGTGAGGAGATGGTGGGCAAGGTTAGGGAGGAAGCGAGGCGTGACGGTGCCGTGAACCTCAACCAGTACGTTAACGATAACAACTTCCTAGCTCACCTAAACCACACTGCTAGGGAGTTAGACGAGCAGTTGAGGGTGATGGGTAAGTCGCCGCCGAAGGCAATCATAGCGGGGGTGGGGACTTCAGGGCACTCGGCAGCGATAGCGAAGTACTTTAGGGACAGGTACGGCGTGGACGCGCCGGCCTTCGTAGCGGTAGTGCCTAAGGAGAGGGAATCCATACCCGGGCTAAGGCCATTATCGACGAGGCCTAAGTGGGTCAGTTTGATAAGGCCCGACAGGGTAGTTGAGGTGGGCACGGAGGATGCGGTCGCTGGCGCGGTTCTCGTGGCCAGAACTAACGGCTTATTCGTTGGGCTATCGTCGGGGGCCGTCGTCGCCGCCTACGAGGTGGTTAGGAAGGAGCTGGGGGCGGGGACATACGCGTTAATATTCCCGGACGACGGCATGAAGTACGTGGAGATATTCGACGCTTGGTTAAGGCACAGGCCCGACCTCCTCAGAAAGTATGCAGATATTCTTGCTTCAGGGGTGTGCCGCGAGGATGAAGGGGGAGGTAATTGAGGAAACACGAGCGATTAAGGTTAAGGTAAGGTACTTCGGCTCCCTCTACGGGTACCTCAAGACCTTTGAGGACGTGCTCGAGGTACCTGAACCCTCACCCGGCGAGGCGCCCAGCGTTGAGGACGCCCTAAGGAAGCTACGCGAGTTAAGACCAGAACTTAAGGCAGCTGAGAACGCCTTACCCATGATATGGGTCTACGTGAACGGGAAGCAAGTGCTGAACAAGGGCAGGGTGAAGCTAAGCGACGGAGACACGATACTCCT
>CAYNPH010000091.1:0-6074 GCA_964399035.1 uncultured Desulfurococcaceae archaeon | reverse complement strand
GGAAAGCACTTCATCAGCATTACCTCCGATTCCGCGCGACCTAAGATACCCTCTGAGTCCCGGTTCCTCCTCTCCAGTAAGCTGGTCCGCCGAGAATATTGGCTTCCGTAACCAGAACTCCTCATAGTACTCATCGTTATCTTTTACATCCTTAGTCATTACGTATGCTCGCATGATGCTCTCGTCCATTGCCCAGTATCGGCGCATTACAGGCACCGTCGCGTAAGTATATCCGGGACGTGGAGGCCTCTTCTTGCTTAATCCCCTAAGCAGGGCCGCAACCTCAAACCTATCGTATATAAATATTTTTAATGTCCTCCAGAATTCCTCCTCGTTTATCCTTCCTAATTTGCGGAGTAACCATATTATTAGCGGATGAAGATATGGCGCACGTGGCTGTTTAATTACCCCCACTACTAAGACCCTCTTATCCCCTACAACCGATCTGACTACATCGCTGAACGCCTTTATTGATAATCTTACTATTTTGGGGTGCCAGCCCCCATATCCGCCTACATAATCGGATAACTTGTGCTCGTACGGAAATAATCTACCATCATGAAATAGCGGGCGTGGATACGTTAGTGGTCTGCTGCTCTCATCCTTTCCCTCCTCGTGCGAACTATATAAGGTAAGTCTTCTGCCAAACGATGAACTCGTTAATGCTGAGTTAAGTATATTATACTCAAGAAGATTCATAGCGGCTTCAACTATTCTTCTAGAACCCTCACTCTCTTCGATCATCTCCGGCGTCACCAAGTATCCGCGCGTAATCGCCTCCCTAGAGTGAAGGTAAGGAAAGTCGGAAGGATGGGGTTCTACTTCAGCTACAGCGTAAATTTCATTACCACGGGTTTCCCGCCATGTTGAAAACCTGATTCCTGCTAAGATGTAGAGTTCTGTAGATATAGGTAGGTGTAGCTCACCCGAAAAAAACGATGGATCCAGCACTATCGGCCAGAAGCTCGTGTCATGACCACTAATATAGATAATTTCATCTCGCCTAGAAATGGGTATTTCACTAACTATCTTGTCGCTCAGGAATCTCCACCTTAAATATTTCCTTAGATTCTCACGGTCGTATGCTATAACCTTCTCCGTACCGACACCGGAGATTGCACGGCTCCCTATACCTATGGCGGCTATTGGTCCGAGTAGTTGAGACGCTCTACCGCAGAGGTCCTCGATACTATATCCTTTGATCTTCTTTCTACTCAGGTTCAATTTTGTCGGAACTCCTAATACGAATGCGAAGTATTTTCTTACGACAGCATCCGCTACGTCGAGGATCTCCGTGTGTTTAATGCCTCTTACTCCTTCATAAGTAGCTCTACATAAGTAGTCAATAAGTGATATAGCTACTTCAACAGGATCTTCCTTTCCTATGTTTAAGGCTTCCTCCTCTATATATTTAAGGAGCATTGGTTGTTTGAGAAGCTTGTCTTCGATATACTCAGCAATCATTTCCGTTGTTTCACTTTCTTTAAGTTCAAGCTTCTCGCTGACCTCGGCACTTGTGTGCATCTCCTTGATGAAGTGAGTAAGGGGCACTATTCCAGCCTTAGGTTTGTATCGGGCTGGTCTTGACCCTATCTTCTCGACATAACCCTTACGGATGAGGTTGTCAAGTACGGTACGTATCCATGTTACACTGTATGAATATCCCTCCTTCGATAAGAACTGCTGTAACTGGGATACTGTAACCGCACTCCTGTATACGTTCCAGTACTTCTTTATTGCCGCTAGGATTATTCTTTCAGAATCCCTCAATTCACCTCACCACCTCCTCAGACCTCCCGGTTTTTGTTTGGTCTAAATTTCGGTGCTTTCCCGCCGTGTTCTGTGCGGCGTTCGGACTCTATTCTCACATATACAGTGTGTCTCACGATGTCTGCAGTACCTGCAAGGAAAGCCGTCCCTCTTTCGAGTTTAGGAAGATTGTTTCGAATCTCTTCGGGCAGATCGCTTATCAAACCGCTTATGGCACCTAACTGGTCGCTATCAACAGCGAAGATGAACCTCGTTGCGGGGAGCCTTATTAGTTCTATGTCCACGCTACTTGGAAACTGAGTTATAGCTATAACACCTATTCCGTAATGCCTCCCATAACGGATAAGGTTCCTTACGACATACACCGAGGGAGGCACCTTCTGATTTGGTCGTACCCTTGGTGCTATTCTATGGGCTTCGTCAAAGCTAATGATGAGGGGATCTATTCGGTTCTGCTCCCTGAGTCTCAAAAGCTGGTTTAGGATCGTGCTTATTGTGACCTGCAGTTCTAGGTCACTTACACCGTGCAGGTCGATATTTACTAATCTTTTTTCCCTAATAATTCTCTCCATAGCTGGTGCATCCACTATTTGAACATCATCGTTCTCGCTAGCGGTATTCGCGTAACTCAGTAATCCTCTCCTTCTTTCGGAGTACCCTAATTGCCTGAGTAGCGTCTCAACTCTGGCAATGGTATTCCGTTTAGTCTCCTCTTTGACACTCATTTCTCGTGCTACATACTCTATAAGATCAATAATCGCCCAGGGATCCTCCTTTATTTTCCCGTTGAGTACCTTTCTCCTGTACATATCGAATGCACGAACTGCAAGCGAAAGTTGTAATGGGGTAAGCACCCCCTCCAACAATAGTCCGAAGAGTCCTGGTGTTAATTCCGATAGAGGAGGCAGGAATTTTTTACCGTACCTTAGATTAATGCCTCCTAACTGTTCCGTTGCCTTCACATAATCTCTTAGCGGATCGAACACTACCTGAGGTACTCCTAAGTCATAGATCTTCTCTAAGAGCACACCCCTTAACCAACTCTTTCCCGTCCCAGTTGTACCAACTATAAGCATATGCCTGTTAAGCTTCTGAAGATCTATGGTTACATCTGCATCAGCTCCGAGCAACGTACCTACCTTGATGGGCACCTCTTGTCTCCCTAGGAGCGCGGACAGTATAACCTTAGATGCTGTGTACACCGGGGTACCGGGAGGCGGTACACACCTAGGACCTATAAGCTCCAAGTTCCCATTTTCATACTTTATTACATCGACAAGTTCCGTTTTTAATGCCCGTATTGCCCCTATATGTGACATTATTTCCGCGGGTGCCGTAACCTCTTCACCGAGTACTTCCCTTCGTATTCTTATATCTGTAGGGTGTGCTAACGGTGAGTAATATAATTGATCAATCACCCTGAGCACGAACATCACGTTATTATGGAAATCGCATGCAACAACAATCGATGATAGTGCTATTTCTTCGTCGCCTTCCAGTCCTACGATAATCTTGCCTAACCTTATCGGTTCATTACCTAAATTTACGATGACTCCTATCTTCTTGGAATCTCTAGTTAGATATTTAACGTTATCTTTATTATTCATTCTACCCTTCATACTACTTGGACCTGACATATTTCACACCTCCAGTGTAGGGGTGCCCCCGGAGCCGCCTATCACGGTCCACCACTCATCACGGCTCAGCTGACCACTAACGACCATTGGCGGCTCCGGGGTAATCTATGAATAACTCTATATTCTATTCTAATAAGCTTCACGGTAGAACTTTCTACTCAGTTATAAACATCTCCCTAAGATTTCTATGCTTGGAACGGAGGCTTAGGTAATTATAGCAGGATCTTAAGTCCTATTGCTACTGAGAACGCGAGTTGCGGTGGGAGCGCTTCGCCTATTTGCCTGGCTACGGATGTTGGTTTTCCGTAGAAGATGAAGGTGTCCGGGAAGCCTTGTAGGCGGGCGCACTCTCGGAGGCTGAGTCCGCGGTCCTGTTCTGGGTGCACGTACCTTCCCTTTGAGGGATTCCAGCACCCTGTGGTTATGGTGTTTGCGACGTCGTCCCATTTTAAGCGTGCGAAGACGTCCTTAAACCCGTTCGGGTACCTTCTGTGGCAGGGAAGCCACAGTTCCTTGGGGGCGTCGAATCGCGTTCCGCCGTTCTCGGGTATCGCCTTTATTAGTTTGAGCCAGTTCTCGGGGAGCTTCCTAGTTACGTGGTTCGGTATTTCGGGGTGTTTCTCGCCCGGACCTAGCGGGGGGAGGTCCTCTATGGCGTCCCTTACGGTTCTCCACGGTTTGAGCGATCCTTCCTCAACCTCCCTGCTCCCGGGCTTGCCGTGGGTTGGGGGCGGGAGGCTGGGCTCTCCGCGCAGGGTTCCGACTACTATGAGCCTGCGGCGGCGCTGCGGGACACCGTAATCAGCGGCGTTCAGGATCCCCCAGACCAGCCTGTAGCCCAGCTTTCTGAGGAGGTCTATTAGGCTCCTGAAGTACTTCCCGCGGTAGGCCTTCACGATCCACGAGACGTTCTCGAAGACCACCACCTTCGGGCGGAAGGCCCGGGCCGCCTCCACGTAAACGTAGACCAGGTCATTCCTCCTATCGACGCAGGCCTTACCGTCGGTGCAGTTCCTGAGGCGGGAGAAGCCCTGGCAAGGGGGGCACCCCACGAGCACGTCGACATCCCCCAGCTCCCTCGCCCACGCCGTGAAGTCGAAGGTAAAGGCGTCCGCCCGCCTCACATCCGGCCTGTAGCCGAGCCTCTCCATGTTCCTCCTGTAGGTCTCGACGGCCGGGGCGTAGTTGTCCAAGGCCCCTAAGGGGGTGAACCCTGCCCTGACGAACCCCAAGCTCGAACCGCCGGCGCCGGAGAAGATGTCGATGAAGGTCGGGCCCCCCATCCCCCTCTTAACCCACGATAAAAACAACAATCATCGGAAAAAAGTATCCCGTCGGTGAGCATTAATAGCGTTCGGTCCCCACTCTTTTGGGGGACGGATTCCCTGCATGGGTGTAGGCGATGACCTGCGACTGCTCGTTCGTGAAACCCCTGATCGCGTGGTGGAGGTCCTCGGGAACCAGGAGGTATCCTTGGCGGGAGACCTCAGACCCCTACGCCGTCCTGGTTGCCGAGATCCTTCTCCAGAGAACTAGGAGGGATAAGGTCACCGAGGTCTACACGGAGTTCCTCAGGAGGTTCCCGACGCCTCAGGCCCTCGCTGGAACCTCCGTGAAGGCCGTGGAGAAGGTCATAGCCCCCCTAGGGCTGAGGAAGAGGGCTCCTTACCTCGTGAAGCTCGGACGCGCAATCCTGGAGAACCCGGACGCGCTCGCCTCGGGTAGGTTCGAAGAACTGCCCGGCATCGGCGGGTACATCGCCTCCGCCGCCCGCCTCTTCCTCGGAATCCCTACTTCCCTTAAGGCGGACAGTAGCATAGCCCGCGTCCTCTCCCGCTACTACGGCCTCCCCCTCTCCAGGAGGCCCGGCGATACGCCGTGGGTGAACGAATGCCTGAACTCGTGCTCCCCACGCGACCCCCTCGGGAAGCGGGAGTACTTCCTCGCACTAATAGACCTCGCATGGGAGGTTTGCGACCCCCGCAAACCGAAATGCGGTAACTGCCCCCTCAGACACGGGTGCCGATACTACCGAGGGAAAGGCCGCACCGTAAAGACCCCGTAACTTCGGAACCCTAAATCATTAAATCCCATCCAATCCTGTTTCTAACGATAATTCCTCGATCAGCATGCGGAGCACCTTCCACACCTTACCGCAGGGATCGAAGGCACCCGCCGCATCGGTACGGAACCTGGATAGCATCATCAGCGTGCCCTCGTTCCACGTGAGCTCAACAATGCTTCCCCTACGATCGCACTTCAGCCCGCTTAAGGGCAGGCTGGGGAACGTCTTTTTTAGAACCTGCGTTAATTCGTCTTCCGTTAATCCCCGTAAGCCCCGGATTAGATCCTGGATCCCGGCTACCTCCTCTAGGGGGTAGGGTCCTTTCCTTCCCTTCACATACAGCTCATCCCTCGCGGGATCCAGTAAGAGGGTTACCGCCCAGACCATTCAAAACACCTGTTTACTAGTTTACTCAGCGGCTATTTCCTCCTCTATCCAAGCCATGTACTCGTCTATTATCTTCTCGGCCGTGGCGTAGGACTTCTTGTCTAGGGTCTTGCGTAGCTCACGCTTCAGCTTAACCAGCAACCTCAGTAGCTCCAGCTCGGTGCAGACCGCCATGGGGTACCCCAATAGTAACGGTAAATATGAAGCGTTACTAA
>CAYNPH010000090.1:0-9384 GCA_964399035.1 uncultured Desulfurococcaceae archaeon | reverse complement strand
CCCGCCGGTGGGCTTAAATCAAACCTGGGGTTCTGAAGGTCAGAGAAAGTATAAACAATGTTTTCCAGCAAGAGCCCTGGACTAGAAATGCTTTTCACGATTGATTATCGTTGGGTATATCAGCATAGATTATTATAAGGGGAAAGCTACAAGGGCTTCAAGAAGGATGCTATTTCAGGGAGTTGCGTGCAGCTTCGAGAATTATCCGTGCTCGGTATGGGGTGCTTAAACCATTGAAGCCTCAATAAGGTCGAATAAACTTAAGTCATAAATCATTGATTTACCCATAACTCTATATAAGTGTCTAAGCAGGTGAATGTCTAACATAATAGAATCGCCCCAATGTTACTAGACAAGTAATGTTGTACAAGTAAGTACTTAAATCCAGAAGAAGACTCAATAACTAAACTTTTAATTAGCGTAGTGTAATCCCTTATGGTGCTTACTTGAAGTACAGATTAATGGATTTACTAGCTTGTCCTTATTGTAAGGATGAAGGTTACCCGCTAGAACTGATAGTCATTAAAGAGGAAACCTATCCTAACAGATCGCTACCCAGATTAACAGCTACGATACCTCTATGTGAGCTGTATTGCGGTTTCAGATACGTAGCTAAAAGCACTCCCCAAGGAAGGACTGAAAGGAGGAGGAGAAGCAAAATAATCACACAACTCAAGAAGCAGTACCTAATAATCAAGATAGCAAATACCATAGCAAAACACCTAGGGAGAACAGAATATTCAGCGCAACAATCAAGATAACCCCTAACCTATACGACAGGCACGAAGAACTACTTAAGAGGGTATTGGAGGAGTTAAGGGTAGGACTTACTTACTAAAGCTTGACTTGAGTAGTTGAAGTGCCCTCCATAGAATCTCCATATTCTTATGTTCGGAGCGTCTTGCAGGTTCTATTGGTAGGAGGTAAGCCCTCGCTCCATTTAAGAGAGTAAGCTCCACACCCCCTCGCTCTACAGCTCCCTTGAGCAACCTCACCGTCTCTTCCTCCTCCTCTTCAAATGCGCCCCTACTGCGGATTACTCCTGGAAATGCTAGTATGCCTAAGGCGGCTCTGTATTCATACATGTATGCAAGTAACTTGAAGCGTGCTTGCGTAAGGTAGCTTGGGCTCGTACTGAACTTTGTCTCAATTACGATCACTCTCCTACCTTCATTAGTGTACTTAATTATGGTTATGTCTGGCCTACCAGCACTATGTTCAAGTACGTCACGTGGTAGTGAGTCTCTTAACACCCCTTGGGCTTTGCCGTCCCCTACTCTACTGGGTACTCCTTCAGATCTAGGGGGCATGTTGTAGAGTACTGAGATTCTGTTATCGTATAATTCGATCAGGAATTTTCTACCTCTACATCTCACTCTAACCAGCGGGAACATTGATTTGAGGACGTTCATCACTAGCTTGAGGACGTAGATCTCGTATAGTCTCCATGAGTAGAACTTAATAGCTCTAGATACTGCTGCGTAGGTGAGGCCGCGATGTATTAGCGCGTCTACCACACCCTCGGTGATATCCTCTAGAGCTAGTAACTCCTTGGAAATCCTCAAGAGACGCTCAATCCATCTCACCCTGTACTTACGTGAGTGTAGCTCGTAGGTCAGCCTCTTCAAGCTCCTTACGGGGTTACGTATGTTGGGGAGGAGCTTGATCAGTGGTTGCTTCTCCAATGAGCGGAGCTTCTCAAAAAGCTCGCTACTGGCTCGCTGAATTACCTGCTCACCAACAAGTTCTACATCGACACCTCTGGCCCTTAGCTGAGCACTACGTAACGTCTCCTGAAGTGCTGTGGATATACTCACTAGTAGTTGCTTAGCTACGCACAAACACGACTTTAGGAGGAGGTTCTCAGGAGACAATAGAGACGTACTGAGAACTGCCTGTACTGGTGGTTCGCACCTACATAGCTTAGGTATCGTTAAGCTCCACAACACCGACCCACGTATGCTCCAGTCCTCCTCAATCGATACCGCCCTAGACGTGAAGGACCACTTATGTGCCTCAATACAGCAGGTGCGAAGTTCCTTGGTAATGTCCCTCATAATGGCTAGGGAGAATAGTAGCCTTGAGAGTCCCGTAGGGCTTTCCTCAGCAGTAACTTTAGTCTCTAGGAACTCTACAAGCTTGAGTGGGTTCCGGTCCAATAGCTGGTAGAGGTCGCCAATACTTTGATGCATATAAGTAAGGTACTCGAAGAGCTTAGCGCCCCTCCGTATCGAAGCACCTCCCAAATGCTTCACCTACTTCTGAGTATATTTCCTCATCCCAGAATGGAGCTAAGGAGAGGGTAGTCTCAACTCCGCGTCTGAAAGCCTCTACTACGCTTAGCTTAGCCTTACTAACTAAGGTGAGTGCTACGCTTAATGCACTATAAAGATGAGCTGGACCGAAAGATATTCCTTCAATCCTCCTTAAGGACTCGACAACGCACTCTATTAAGGGCTTTACCTTCTCAACTATCCTAACAACATTCTCATCACCTAATTCTCTCGATATCCGGGTACTGATGACCCTTAACTCATGGTCAAGGTCTGAAGGGTAGGGAACCAATATTCTCGCAAATCTCCTCGTGAATGCTTCTCCGACAACGAATAAGTTCCTAGCATCTACGTAATTCATTGTGCATATTACTCTGAAGTCCTTCGGAACTCTGTACCCGGTGCCGTTAATTGGCTCGAGCAGGCCCTCATTAACAAATCTTAGGAATTCCTCGCCATATTCGTCGCGTTCGTCGAACGCTTTAATCTCCTCTACTAGTTCACTAGGCACTACCCACTCGGAAGGGTTTACACCAGCGAATATTGTGAAGAATTCCCCAAACGCTTTATCTACGTCAGCTCGGTTTACCTCGTCTATTATTAGGTACGCACCCCTCCATCTAGATCCGCATTCCTGCCTTCTGCATCTTATGTGCTCTACTAATGCCTTTACTAAGTAGCCACTTCTCCACGCTGGCTTAGAGCCCTTCAACACCATACCTCCAATGACGTCAAGTCTAGACCAGTGTGCATTAGCTGTAGCTACTAGTGGTTTATAGCCTAAGAGTTCAGCAACCATACGTGCTAATGCTGTCTTTCCAGTACCTGGCTTACCAATGAGTATTACGTTGCGCCCAACAAGAAGTGATGCGATAAGTAGCTGGATCACGTCCTGATTAATTGCTAACTTACTACGTACTTCCTTAATTATGCTGTCCGCATCTACAGTCAGTGGTGGTACAGTACTTAATGCCTCACCCCCTAACGTGCCTAGGCTCTTAGACCAGTTCAGCGTCTCTTGAATTTCTCTCCATACATCGTCCCTTAGTAGGAACCGCTTCACCGCCTCAACAACGTTGACATCTGTAAAGCGCTGAATAGAGATTCGCGGCGTGATGTCCTTACCGAGAACCTCCCTACACTCCCAACCCACCCAATCCTCTATATTTAGTGGTGACGCCCTTATTGACGAGTGTAGTAAGATCACCTTAGCAAACCATCGTAGCGGAAATACGGGCCTTCCCACCTTAAATTCCTCATCCCAGAATAGGCCCTCCTTATCGATGACTACGGTCGTTGCTAATCCCGCACCAATGAATTTCACGTTACTTGAGTAGAACAGCAGTAGGATGGGCTTCTCACTTCTTAGGTACCTATCGATAAATACAGCGGTATTGACCACCGCATTATACATGCCTGACCCGCGACCTACTGAGAGATTACTTACTTCCTCACTCCTCTCCCCTAACCTTAGGGCGCACTTAGCGAAGAGTCCTTTGAAGAAACCAAGTAGCGGGCCACCCGCCCTAGTTCCCCAAGGTACGTAGCCACCGCTCCGTAGAGCATACTCTATTGAGTTCCTCCAGTGACTTAACGACCCGCTAGAAATAAATACCTCTGAGAGATCATTTACGAACTTCCTAAGCTCGCTTAAGTCAAGAACCGACTCAAGACTCAGGAATCTACGGACGTAATCCCTATGCACCGTGCCTTACCATAAGAAGTAACACAGGAACATATTATATTGCTACCTCTGATTTGGGGGTTACGTAGGTGCAGTTAGTAATTAAGACACGAGGAGCTACTGCCTATATCCCTGTTAAGGATGCCAAAGACGCGGAGATAACTCTAGAGACCCTACTCAAGATAGTGCGAGATGAGGAATTCTCGGTGAAGATGGTGGGCGATACTGAAGCAGCTGTGGAAGGAAATAAGGTAGCTCTTTCCACACTAATACCCCGAGGAGCAACTTAGAATAGGGGAAAGTAGCGTAGCTAAGCATCCTTAACGTGCAGCCAAGCCTACTTAACCAGTGATAGTGCCTTCCTAGCTGATTCATGATGTTGAGGTCGCGAGCTGACTGCTTTCCGCTCTAGTCTCTAAATAAATTTTCCGGGTGATGACCGCCTGGAGCCTTCCGATTAGTGAGGAGCCTTTGCACTCACCGAGCCTTCCATGACTGTATCTCATCTAGCTACTACTCATGCTTGCCGTACTTAGTTAGGTCGGCATTTAAGCTGTCGTTTACAGACGTACTCGTGGTTAGTGACTTGCTATCTAAGATGTTGTGCTTGGGGGTCAGAAGCTTCTCCTAATTAACTTCCTACTCTACAGTCACTACCTACACTATCCTCTCCGAAGTCCGTGCTGCGACACGCAATAGTGTCGCGCGATCCACCCCATGAACGTCCTGCCTAGTGTCTTAACTCCGGGATGGTACGACGGCGCACTGCGTCTATGTGCTAAGTACTTCGTCGCGGACATACTCAGTAGCGCGGTACCTTGCTACATTAATTAGTGAGGTTGTTGGGAAGGCCGCAGATTTTAGGTGTGGCTACTAAGGCAGTATTACTTATCCAGATCGTGGCTGAGGAGGGAGCTTCTAGGGTTTCACTCTTTCCTGAGTGTTACCTGAGGTATCTAGACCTAACTGCTTAGTAGTTGCTAGCCTGTTTCTCTGATTTGGGTGAGGTTTTTATGCCCGCCGAATAATTAGTGCGCTCTACTTCGCACTCTTCAATTATTGGTCCCTCAAAAGATATTGTAAAGGTGAACGCAGCGATGGTTCTTACGGGGACAGTTTCTTGCTTCAGAATTCCATGAACATTTACTGAGAGAGGGGCTTGATTACGCGTTAAACCCTATCAGAGTGATACTTACGAGTAGGTCATGGAAAATGTGGAGGAGGAAGTCAGAATTGACGACAAGACTCTTAGGAAAAGCATTGGAATCTGCCTATGATGTTAGATTACCTAGAGAAGCACTAGCTAGAGTGATAGTGAGATAGTAATGAGTAGTGCGTTTCCGGATTATCATAATTGACGCTCAGGGTAATAATCGCTTGTGAATCTTATTTCTAGATGATGTTTGCTTCTGAAACATTGTTTATATTCCTGAACCTTCGGAGTTCTAAAGACCTCAGGTTTTAAGTCTTAAGTGGACTCACCATGTAGTGCGGCCCAACTAGTGCCCTTAACTTATTGTTTTCTCCATTACAACGTCCCTCCACGCCCTTCTCTGCACGTAAGCTACCGTCCTGTAGCCTAGCTTCTCATAGAACCTTATGGCCCAGTAGGCCCTCTCATGGGTTACTAAGCGTAACTTCCTTAAGCCTAACCCCCTAGCCACGCTCTCCACGTACCTCACTAACGCGGTACCAACTCCCCTACGCTGGTGCTTTGGATCCACGTAAACCCACCTAATAACGCCTAATCCCTCACCGGGCTTGGGGTGTAAGGCGGCGACGCCGACAACCTCCCCATCAACCACGTACACGAAGAACCTCATCACCCTCATGTCCCTAAGCACGTCCTCACGCGTAACCACGGGGCACCTGAAGTACTCGGGAGGTATTATTGAGCGGTAAGCACGGCAGTTAGACTCGTTTATGACCCTAGCAATGTCACCAGCATCATCAGCAACGGCTTCACGAATCAAAGGAAAAACCACCATGCAAAGTACGTAAACGGGTAAATAACCGCTTACACAGCCCCAACTAAAGCTAGGACAATCTCTCCTAATGGATCCACCCGCGGCATTACAAGATAAAACACAGCCCTAACATCCGATGAGGACTTCAAGGGCGTGACGGGCCGCCGAGAACCTAAAACCAGAACCACCACCTTTCGGAGGACTATGGAATGAAAGCAGTGTTCCCAGCGTAAACAGTTGAATGAAAAAGTGGTTGGGACCTTGGTGCTTAATAAGATGGATTCCGTATTGGTGAGATAGCCGGCGTCAAAACATCGGCTCAGATGGGTAGACTTTTTAAATTTAGGGTAAACATATCGAATAGATATATCTTTCCAAAATATCAGGGTTGTAGGGCTTGGTGGGGAGGCATGGAGAGCGAGGAGGGTTACGATCTCGGATATGCGAGGAGGGCCTTAATGCTTCTGGTGACTTTACCTGTACTCGTAATGTATACGCAGGCTGTTCTCATACCTTCACTTCCAATGATTCAGAAACAGTTCCGCGTCACGCTTAGTGATGCAAGCTGGGTTCTCTCTATATACTTGCTGACGGGCGTCGTGAGCGTTGCAGTATTAGGGAAGCTGGGAGATGTATATGGGAAGAAGAAGCTCTTCCTACTTGCCTTGCTATTTTACACGGTTGGGGCCGCGCTTGCGGGCTTTGCTCCAACCTTCTCTATGCTTCTCCTAGCAAGGGCTCTTCAAGGCATAGGAATGGCGGTATTCCCGCTAGGCTTTACGATAGTTAGGGAGGAGTTTCCACCTAGAATGGTGCCTCAGGTCCAAGGCATGATAAGCGCCATGTTTGGCGTGGGTATAGCAATAGCCCTTCCCTTGGGAAGTTACATAGCGGAGAACTACGGCTGGAGATGGACTTACTACACTGTAATACCTTTCGCCATCTTGATGCTCATCCTCTCTGCTAAGGTTCTGAGGGAGAGCAGGCACGTAACTCCCGGTAAGGTGGACGTACTTGGAGGAGTCCTTCTCTCGCTCTTCGCTATTACAGGGCTTGTTGCCGTAACCATGGCCCCTAGCGTAGGCTGGTTATCACCTTCGACAATATTGTTGCTCACAACATCGGTCGCCTGCCTAGTCCTCTTCGCACTCCAGGAAAGGAGAGCTGAGAACCCGCTAGTACCTGTGGAATTACTCGCAACTAAGAATGTATTAATATCAAACATTGGCATATTTCTTGCCGGCTTCGCCATCTTGATGATGAATCAAGCTGTGATATATCTCTTCCAGATGAAGCCTCCCCTTGGCTATGGTAAGGACGTACTTCAGTCAGGCTTACTCATGACTCCTAACGCAATAGCGATGCTCGCCGTCGCCCCGCTTGTAGGGAGACTTATGGTGAGGTACGGGGCTAAACCCTTCGTACGGCTAGGGTCCGCCCTAGCAATAATGGGTTTAACGTTACTTTCTATAAATCCAACAACAATAGGTCTTTGGAAGGTCGTTGGTTTAGTTGTTCTTGTCGGGGCAGGTGTTACTATGCTGAATGTCTCTCTCATAAATATTCTCGTGTTTAGTGTTAGGAGAAGGGTCATGGGGATAGCTACCGGACTAAATACGCTCTTCAGGAACCTAGGGGCAGCCTGGGGACCAGCTATCGCCGGGACTTTAATGAGTATGTACTCCATTACAGTAACACTTCCTTCCAGAGGAAGTCCTGTAAAGCTGAGGATACCCACACCTCCCGCCTACCGCTACCTCTTCATACTGACGGCAGCTCTTTACACGGTGTTACTGGTTATTTCAACATTCATGGATGAAGTCGTAAAGATAGTTAGTTAGAATGCAATCAAAATCTGTTAATTTATTAAAGTATAAAGTATGTCGTTTTATCTGCGATTTCGATATAATTCTATTCGTCGTGAGTACTTTTATCTATTATTTCTCTTTAGGTAATTCCTTGACATTGAGCACCTTAGGTTACTTCTAAGATGCATAGAATGCATAGTATGTTATGTTTCTGGCGTTTGAGATATATTAAAAGCGTGAAGGTAACCTCTAATCCATGGTTGGGGAAGGCGAAATACACGTAATTCTCAAAGTATGAGATCTCGCCTCACACCCGCAATTACGTGTGTTTGTGCTTCACGTTATCTTGTATATTTTTCTTTTGGTTGCTCCTAATTGAGATGAATGAGTAAGATCGGCTCGATCCGAGAGTAACCTTAGGTAGTATAGGGATAGGCTGCCACTCTTGTTTGTAGTGACTTGTATTTTAGAGAAACCGCTATAATGGACTATGACGTTAGGCGAATTTGGTGGTAGGTATGCCTAAGTCGTATGTTATTGTGGCTAAAACTAGAGCTAGGTTCGAGGATGTCGTTGACGTCGTCGGGAAGATTAATGATGCGTCATCAATTCATGCCGAGTACTTCGACTGCGCTACGAAAGCCGCCGTTTTTATTGGCGAAAAGTACTTCTTCAGGACGTTTTCATGGGCATCAGCTGTAACAATAATCAAGGATCTAGGAGGAGAGGTAGTCATAAGAATAGTTACTACGGGGGGTGGGGGAGGCTTGCTAAACGTAGATTACGGCGCCAACAAATCATATGCGTGGAACATACTCGACAACATTAAGAACCGATTAGCTGTCGAGGTGATTAAGGAAATAGATAACTATAATGTAAGCATGCGGAAAAGCACGTTCTTACCGGGTGAGGAGACATGAGTTAGTACTAACGTGGAGTAAGCCACGTACACATCAATTGGGCATTCCCTAAGAGAACCTTAATATTGCCTCAATGAAATTACTCTCCGTAAGTTCCTGTGTGGCGGTAATTTAACGTAACACGCCGCCTGTCGGTACTCATTCATCATCACCCAGCACTGATGTTGAGATCTATGATCGTGGACTGTAGGAAGGTGAATACCATTAATACCTAAAGCTCTAGAACCATACCTACTCCCGAGAGCACTTATATTGGCGCACAATACTATCTTGGATGCACATACCATCAAACCCTACATAGAGAAAGTCCATGCAAGCCTTACAAATCAATAACCATAGCAACAGATCCAAAGGGATTAACAATTATCAGCCTATATAGCAAGTTCATCACCTACACACGAAGAATTCAATCGTCCTTAAAGCATATAATGCACAGCTTTTGATAGCGACAGCCATAATTTGTAAATAAAAACAAAATAATAAGCAGAACACCGAGGCAAGCGGTGGTGGACAATGATTTCAGCTAATCGCTTTTCTCTAGCTGTTTTGGTGGTGCTCCTAATACTTAGTAATGTATTTTGGGCATATGCATACTTTACGAGCATACAGCAAAGAGACAATGCCTTAAGAGAAGGTACTACTGCGCTAGCTATAATCTTAGCCCATGCAAGCACGTTGCTGAAGGAGGCCGGCGATAAGGGGCAAAATGAATACTTAGAGGTAGCGTACATG
>CAYNPH010000089.1:0-40782 GCA_964399035.1 uncultured Desulfurococcaceae archaeon | reverse complement strand
CACACTGAATCATTCTCACGGAGCCTTTACCGCCTTTATGCCTACCCCTATTTTCACGTTTCTTGGGCACAACCCTGCACCTCTAGGTCTCTTTAGACCGTATATTTAATCTTTACTACGCATATAAAGTGCTATGGACTGCGTAAGCTGTCCCCTCGAAAAAGCTTCTTGCCTCAGTACTTCTTAGCATACCTCATTAGTGCCACGGCTGGCGCCCCGCATGTAGGGCATTTCATGCCACTGACATCTACGTCCTTATCGAGGGGCGTTCCTAGCGCATCCGCACCGAGCGCTTCAGCGACCTCACTAGCGCATTCCTCCCTCCCACACCATGGGATCTCAACTATTCCGACGTCCTGCTCGAAGAATTTCTTAGCATCCTCTACGTTGTTGAATGTCTTTACTTTTGACTTGAACCTTTCCCATGCCTGCCTCTTCAGCTCTTCATCTATCTCCTTGCCTAACCTCTTGATGAAGCCGGTAAGCTCCTCTATTTTTACACGCACCCTTACCTTCCTGTCCCTTCTAAATACCGTGACGGTCCTCTCCCGTAACTCCTTAGGCCCTATCTCTAACCTTATAGGCACACCCTTCATCTCCCAGATATTGTACTTCTCGCCCGGGGTCCTATCCGGGTCATCATCCACATGTGCTCTAATTCCCTCCTTTAGGAGCCTCTCGCGTATTGTGTGGGCTTCCTTAATCACTGCTTCCTTCTCCTCACTCGATCCCGCAGGTATAGGTATGATCACGACCTGTATCGGCGCTATCTCGTACAGGATTCTTAACCCTTTGGAATCACCGTGCACGCTTATTAATGACGCTATCACTCGCTCCGAGACGCCGTACGATGTTTGCCAAGCATAATCTATCGACTGATCCCTTCTCTGAATCCTGACCTCGAATACCTTAGTAAAGTTCTGGCCCAAGTTATGGACAGTCCCTATCTGAAGGGCCTTACCGTCAGGCATTAGTGTATCGAACGCTATCGTGTATATGGCTCCAGCGAACTTATCCCACTCAGGCCTTTTCGATATGACATACGGAATGCCCAATCTGTCGAAGAACTCCTTGTATGCCTCTATGGCCTCCAGTACCTGCCTCTCACTATCGTCGAAATCCTCATGCACTGTGTGTGCCTCCTTAAACATCGTAACTTCCCTCACACGTAGCATCGGACGTGTCGCTTTGGTTTCATACCTAAACATACTGACTATCTGGTAGTACTTCTTAGGGAGTTGTTTGTAGCTCTTAATCCAGAATGACTCCATGTAGGACAGAGGTGTCTCGCTCGTAGGCCTTAATGCTAGCTTCACGTCAAGCTCTTCGAAGCCACCCCGCGTAACCCAGTATACCTGCCCTTCAAAACCACGTATGTGCTCGGACTCCTTCGCTAGGATAAAATCCGGTATCAGCAACGGGAGAAGTATTTCCTCGTGCCCCCTCGAATCGAGCACTTCCCTCAGTAACTCAATAACATACCTTCTTAAACGGAACCCGTAGGGCATCCAAACACCCATACCCTTAACAGGGTACCTACCGTAATCGTAGATCTCTGCTGCCCCTATGATCCAGTCAAACCACCGTCCAAACTCCCTACCCAGGTCATTGTACACGAATCGCGTGTCTGGCAACGCTAACACCTCCTACCTTAATGATGTGATCAAACACTATTATTTAGCTTGATGGTAGAGTAACCTTAATATACCCCTAACAAATTAGGGTCTTGGCGGTGCCGCGGTAGTATAGCCCGGCCCAGTATGCGGGCCTGTCGAGGGCCCACGCGCAGAGAGCCCGTGACCCGGGTTCAAATCCCGGCCGCGGCGCCATAATCACCTTATACATTGTTAATACCTTAGTACATCAGTCGACATTGAAAACTATTTTTAAGCTCACACCTAAGGTAAGGTTTGAGGTGTTGATTACATGAGCACGATGTACGCTGAACTTGGAAGCTTGAAAGTAGGGAACTTCATTGTAATAAATGGCGAGCCGTGCAGAATCGTTGAGATGAGTAAGGCTAAGACCGGTAAGCACGGTAGTGCTAAGGCGCACGTGGTTGCTATAGGGATATTCACCGGAAATAAGAGGACTTTAGTTGCCCCTGTGAGCCAGAGGGTTGAGGTCCCAATAATTGACAAAAGGAACGCCCAGGTAATAGCTGTGACCGGGGACACCGTTCAGTTAATGGATCTCGAAACATACGAAACATTCGAGGTTGACATGCCAAGTGAAGAGGACATACGTGCGAAACTTGAGCCGGGTGCTGAGGTCGAGTATTGGGTTGTTATGGGTAGAAGGAAAATCATGAGAGTGCTTAAGGGAGCCAAATGAAGGGACTAGAGCGACTACGAAGCGCCGTAGCCAGCTTCCTGAAAGGTAAGGGGAAGTATGAGGAAGCCGTAAATCAATTCATCAAGGAACTACAGAAAACGCTGATCAGCGCCGATGTTAACGTACGTGTAGTACTGGAGCTAACGCGAAGAATCAAGGAGCGTGCCCTAGAGTCAGAGCCGCCGCCAGGAGTACTGAGACGTGAGTGGTTTATTAAGATAGTATATGATAGCCTAGTTGAACTTTTTGGAGGGGAGGCTCCCGAGATCCTGCCCAAAAAGCTACCATGGATTATGATGCTAGTCGGAATCCAGGGGAGCGGTAAGACCACTACAGCAGGGAAACTAGCATACTTTTACAAGCGGCGCGGGTATAGGGTCGGGTTATTAACGACTGACACATATCGTCCCGCAGCATACGATCAGCTCAAGCAATTAGCCGAGCAGATAGGCGTTCCGTTCTACGGAGAACGCGATTCCAAGGACCCTGTAGGCATTGCAAGGCGAGGTGTGAGGAAATTACTCGGTGAAGGAGTGAACGTAATAATCGTAGACACTGCTGGAAGGCATGGTTACGGTGAGGAGGAAGAATTACTTAGGGAGATGCGTGAGCTTGCCGACGCGATAAACCCTGACGAAGTAATTCTCGTTATTGACGCCTACCTAGGACAGAAAGCCTACGACCTTGCTAGGAGGTTCCACGAAAAAACTCCCATAGGCTCAATAATAATCACTAAGTTAGACGGTACCGCCAAGGGAGGCGGCGCTATATCTGCGGTCTCAGTGACTGGGGCACGCATAAAGTTCATAGGGGACGGGGAGAAAATAGAGGATCTAGAACCTTTCAGCCCTAGGAAATTCGTCGCTAGGTTACTCGGTCTAGGCGACTTGGAGACATTGCTTGAGAAGTTTAGGGCTCTCGAGGAGAGTGCTGAACTAGAGAAGCGTTTTGAAAAGGCAATATTAACTGGTAGACTTACGCTACGCGACATGTACGCCCAGATTAAGTCACTAAAGAAGATGGGTCCACTGCGTAAGGTACTTCAGATGATCCCCGGTCTCGCTATGATGCCCTTAGACGATGAGAAGCTTAGGTTGTCTGAAGAAAAAATGGATAAGTGGCTACACATTATGGAATCAATGACTTACGAGGAACTGGACAACCCATCAATAATCGATAGGCGGAGGATAAAGAGAATAGCCTTAGGCTCAGGCACTAGACCGGAGGACGTGAGGGAGCTTCTCGCATACTACGAAAACACTAGGAGGATGCTGAAGAACATTAAGAGGAAGAAGGGGATACTGAGGAAACTGGGGATAAAAGGTGGATTCTAAGGGCAGGGAGAACGAGCTACTCAGCAAAGCGCTGGAGGCGCTATTGAAGGTTCCCCTATGCGATAGGTGCCTAGGTAGGCTCTTCGCCAACTTAGGGAGAGGACTTACTAATGCGGAAAGGGGTAGAAGCATAAAGATCCTGCTTTCCATGATACTTCATAGTCGGGCAAAGACAGGTGATGAAGAAGCCAGATCCTGCATACTTAAGCTAGCCAGGAATGCGTGTTATCCCTTCACGGAGCTGGCACGTAGCTACTCTCGCCGCGAGAACAAGGAAACAGGAGAACGCTGCGCGCCATGCGCCATATGTAATAACGTCCTTGATCGTTTCATATCCGAAGCAGCATTAATTGCGGCCCAGGAACTTAAGAACCTAGAGTCAAAATCCTTCGTTGTTGGGGTTAAGTCCGGGTCGGACATTGAGTTAAGGGAGCAGAACCTAGCAATGGATTTAGGCATAGAGCACTGGGAGTCCGTGTCAAGGGAACTTAAGAGAGAAGTCGGGAAGAGGATACAATTATTAACAGGGATACAACCGGACTTTAAGCATTACGATGCTGTGGTGCTTTTGGATCTAGACTCACTCTCCGTAAATGTTCAACCACAACCCCTGTACATACTTGGTAACTATGTGAAGTTAGGTAGATTCATATCTCAAATGGAATGGATAGGAGAGGGAGGTGTCAAGTACTATGAGTTGTCTATCGAGGAGTCCTGCAGGAAGATCACACGAATATATAACGCAGGGGAACTAAAGCTTCACGCGGCTGGCAGGGAAGACGCTGACGCCCGCATGCTGGGGTCCGGAAGACCTCTTGTCCTAGAACTCAAAGTGCCGCGCAGAAGGGCTGTTAATTTGAAGGTCGCAGAGGTTGAAGCCTCAACTCCACCGTGGGTGATCATAAAGTTAAGTTCCTACGTACCGTACCGAGTGGTCCAGGAGATTAAGGAGAGGATCTCTCCTAAGGTATATAGGGTCATAGCGTATTCTCCTTCAGGTCTCACCAAGAATGACATCAGTACCTTAGAACATAAGTTTAAGGACGTTGAGGTCCGTCAGAGAACACCTCGAAGAGTACTACGCCGACGCGCCAACATCGAACGTGTGAGAAGGGTCTACGCCGTTAAGGGAAGAACTCTCGGGAAATACACGTGCGAAATACTAATCCACTGTGAGGGAGGGCTCTATGTTAAGGAACTTGTGCACGGGGATGAAGGCAGAACCTCACCCTCATTCTCTGAGGTCCTAGGAAAAGAATTACACGTGCTTTATCTTGACGTGCTCACATATTGTAGCGATAAGGTCACGGACAACTGTTAGCTTTTGTCAACGTTTATAAGGCGGACGTACCAGTGAGTTTTAGGTGCTCGAAGTGGTTAAGGCATCAAGGGGACCAAGAAACAGGACTAGGAAGGTATACAGGAAGAGAATAAGGGAGCGCGGAGCTATACCGCCACTAAGTCTAATAATGCATGAATACAAGGAAGGTGATAAAGTATACATAAAACCTAACCCGGCAATCCATAACACGTTACCTCACAGGAGATACGTTGGGAAAGTGGGGACAATCGTAGGCAAGCGAGGGAGAGCCTACATCGTGGAGGTTTACCTAGGGAACAAGAGAAAGGAGTTAATACTCCTACCTGAGCACTTAAGACCCGCACCTGCGTGATGGGGGAGCCATGAAGCTAAAAGAAGCACGCAATATACCCTACAGCACCGTGATGAAAGTGTTGGAGGAGTTGGAGAGCAAAGAGGTTGGCCTTAGCCAGTTAGCTTTGAGAGTAAAGGATTATGTACGTAAATTCAATAAATGCGCTCGAGCGGAAGAACTTGTTAAGGCACTCACCGAGTTAGGGGTAGATGAGGCAACAGCCGTAATGATTGCAAACATTGTTCCTGAAACACCCGATGAGGTTAGGGTTATCTACGACAGAAAGCCGCAACCCTTGGACGAGGAAACTATTAAAAAGATATTAGACATAACTGCTTCTTATTGCGTAGAGCGTGAAGAGTGAGAGTAAATACTCATAGGTGCGTTTTAAGATGAGCAGTAGGTACCGCAAGGGTGATAAGAGAGTAGCTAGGGAAGATTACGCCATAGTACTTGACTTTATGCCTGAGGGCAATCCCATAGATCCTCATCCTCCTCACAGGTCACGACCCATAGCTCAAGCAATTGGTGACAAATACTTCACGCTCTTAGAATTCTACCCTAAGCCAGGGGTAAGCATCAAGCAAGGAGAAAAGGTTTGTGTGAGCTTTAGGTTAAGGGAGTTGAGAGATAAAGTAGATTTCGTGTGGGGAGAGCCGATAACGTACGAGGAGCTTAGTGGCGTAGCCCGCTCATATCTACCGGAGGCATTAAGGAAGATTGTGCAGGAAAAAGAGAAAGTCTTCGTAACATTCTTTAACATAGCCGCGCCTCTCACGATTAAACTTCACTCACTAGAGCTTCTCCCAGGGATTGGTAAGAAAACCATGTGGACCCTGCTAGAAGAGCGAAAGAAAAAGAGTTTCGAGTCCTTTGAAGATCTTAAGGAACGCGGTAAGATAACTGACCCAGTAGCAGTTATTGTTGATAGGTTACTCAGCGAACTTAAAGGCGAGGAACGCTACTATCTCTTCGTCAATCCACCCCCTAATGTTAAGCACGCTGTCGTGATAGGGTACCTGCAACGCATATATAAGATGCTTGGATACTCTTAGAGAATACTGTACTTTAGGTATTCAGAGCAATAGAACCGCTCATCACTTCCTTACTTCATAAGGGGAAATGCGCTGGGGGACTGCTGAGGAATGGATCGCGAGGGGAACCTCAGGATACGGCTTGTCTTGGTGTCTCCTGAGGGAAAGATAAATTTTGGCTTCATATTAAGGCTAGCAAAAAACTTTAACGTTGATGAAATATGCGTCGTGAATCCCCAGTTCAATATCCGTGATAATGAAGTCCTAGAGTTCGCAGCTAGGGCAAAAGATAGCATAGATAAAGTGAGAGTCGCTGAGTCATTAACCGAGTGTATCTCGAACGCGTTAATTAGCGTGTGTACTACGGCAAAGCTGAATCTAGAGGGAGATGTTTTGCGGCAGGGAGTATGGATAGAGGATCTTCCCCACGTAATACCGAGGCAAGGACTAATCGCGTTAGTTTTCGGTAGAGAAAGCACTGGGTTAACGAGGGACGAGCTACGGCAATGCGATATCATTTCAACCATAGATACAGGAAGCGAGTACAATGTCCTTAATCTCTCCCATGCAGTCGCTCTATATCTGTACGAAGTCAACAGAATCAGAGAAATACCCTACAGACGAAGAAAAGATTACTGCGGTCAGCACGTGCTTCAAGCCATAAGAAGGTACTTAGATATCATTCGAGAAGCTACAGGCGATGAGCGGGGAGTAATAGCGCTGAAACACGTGTTGTTCAGGTCGAACATGAGTATCCCTGAATGTACGGCGATATATAAGCTTCTGAAGAGAATTATCCATAAAATTAACCAAAAAGCAGAGTAGCCTGCTCTTAGGCTTGCTATCAATCCCGCACGTGGTAAATCCTTATATACGTCTTTCCTCCCTACACCATAGGTGCTGATAGAATGCCACTACGCCCAGCAAGGTGCTATAAGGAGCTGAAGAAACCTCCCTATACTAGGAAAGAGTACATAGATGGTATACCGCAACCAAAAATAAGCAAGTTCGTCATGGGTAATCCCTACGGAGACTTCGATGTCGTGTTAGAACTCGTGTCACTTGAGTTCGCTCAAATCAGGCATAACGCACTAGAAGCGGGACGTGTAATGGCTAACAAGTACTTATCAAAAAATGTTGGTGACGATAATTACTTGCTAATAATTAGACAGTATCCACATCACGTGCTCCGTGAAAATAAAATGATGGCTTTCGCCGGAGCCGACAGGCTTCAGGATGGTATGAGGCAGGCCTTCGGGAAACCCATAGGGACCGCGGCGCGCGTCAAGTTCGGTAGTGTGATAGCTGAGGTCAGGATACCACGTTCCGCAATACCTCAAGCTAAGGAAGCCTTACGGCGTCTGAAGGATAAGCTAGGGATTAACGCTAGGATAGTTATAAAGGAATTGAAGACGTCTTCTTAGGATGGTCACAGATAAAAAACTACGTCTTACGAAATGCGGGAATCACATTTTCACATTAAGAGAGAGTACATTATCTAAGATGCAGAACGCTAAGAAGATCCTTATTCAAATACCTGAGGGATTTAAACCCTGCGCGACACGGGTGGTGGAAGCCATCCTAGCTAAGGCTAATGGCTCTGAGGTGGACGTTGATGCATCACCAAATTTTGGGTCATGCTTACTTGACCTTGGAATTGTTAGGGAATATAATTTAGTCATACATTTTGGTCACGACAGATACCCTCTCTGGGAGCCTCCGAGGAACGTAGTGTTTGAGGACGTAGTGTACGAGTCTGAATTACCTGAGGAAGTATTAAAAGAACTTACTAGGGACTTAAAGGAAAGAAAATTAAGGAGGGTTCTTCTTTACGTGACTCAGCAACATAAGAATCTCTATGGAACTATTAGAAAGTTCTTAATGACGCATGGGATTACCGTGGTTAATAATAAGAGAAAATCTCTTGCATTTGGATGTACTTACCCTGACATAGCAATGCTGTCAAGTAGTGTTGACGCCGTTATCATGGTTTCCGGAGGTTCCTTCCACTCACTGGGAGCAGGTATATCACTTGAAGGTTTAAAGCCTGTTTTTAAAGTGGATCCCTACAGATGTACTTACGTTGATATGACTGAAACTGTTAGGAGGGTTCTAAAGGTAAGGTTTGGTAAGATTTTCTTAGCCAATAAAGCTAGTAATTGGCTAATCATCGCTGGCGTTGCCGGCCAGTATAGACCTGACATAGTTAGCGCAGTGAAGCAGGCTATCATGGCTAAGGGTGGGAAGCACTTCATTGCGAGGTGCACGTACTTGACCGGTGCAACGTTGGCTAACCTAGATAACCCTCACGTGGACTCGATTGTAGTTACATCCTGTCCCCGCCTACCTATAGATGACTTGTCAGATTACCATAAGCCTGTCCTGACTCCTGGGGAAGCACTTTACGTTTTGGGGAAACTTCACTCCTATAGGTTTCCTTGGTGATCTCCCTGAGGAAGAAGGAGCTTGAGCGTGAAATTGAGGCGGTACCTAAGTTTAGTAGCCCATCGGAAACGTTGGAGCAGTACATTACGCCCTCTAACATTGCTGCTGACATGTTGTGGTTAGCGTATATGACTAATGACTTAAGCAGTAAGCTAGTATTCGATTTAGGATGCGGTACTGGCAGGCTGTCTTACGGTGCCGCATTACTGGAGGCGAGTCATGTTGTTTGCGTCGATATTGACTACGATGCCTTAGGCGAGGCTAAGGATTTCTTGGAGCCTCGTGTAAGCGTTCCCGTAAGCTTCATTGCAGGGGACATAAGGGAGTCAATCCCCATTCGGGAGGTACGTACATGCACTGTGGTCATGAACCCTCCCTTCGGCGTTCACTTAAGGGGAGCCGATGTGGACTTCATTAAGGCAGCACTATCGATTTGTAAAACCGTGTACTCCCTTCATAAAGTGAGTAGGGGCCTCTTCAACATTCTGTCTAGGGTCGCGCACGAGTCCGGGTCAACATTCGAGGTTGTTAAGTCATTCGATTTTCCTATAAGGTGGTTTCTTCCTAAGCATAGAAGGAAGATCTATTATGTCAAGACCGTACTAGTTAGGTTCAGGCGGAGGTATGAGGAAGCATCACAAATTAAAGGTTAGGATCACTTAGTCAAGTAGGAGGATGATCCTTGGGGAGATTGGATGAGATACAGGGACGGAGAGTGACCCCTGGAGAAGAGATATGCGTAATCGAGGAGTTCCTGCCGGGCGTGGGTACCTTTGACCAAGATGGCGTGGTGAGGGCCGCCATGACGGGAGTAACACAGGTAGACATGCTTAGCCGGGTAGTGTTTGTAAAGCCCTCTGTGAATCCCCCTAAGATGCCTGAAAAAGGCGACATAGTATATGGAATCGTGCAAGTAGTTAAGGATGAGTTCGCTATAGTTAAGATAGCTGGCGACTATCACGGTCGCCGGTACCCCACGTGCTTTACAGGGCTTCTACACATCTCACAGTCCACCGACAGGTACGTTAAGAATCTCTACGAGGTGGTACGCGTCGGCGATGTCCTTAAGGCTAAGGTGCTGAGCAACTACCCACCCTACAACTTAACTATTAAGGAGCATAGATTAGGTGTCGTGCTAGCATTCTGTGGAAAATGCGGAAATCGCATGATTAGATCAGGTAGCGACACACTGAGATGTGATACATGCGGCAACGTAGAAAAAAGAAAGGTAAGCTTAGATTACGGGCAACTTAGGGTTCTTCACCTATGACTACGTTCAAATTCGCGCTTTCCTGCGGAGGTCGTAGCAAGTGTTTAGAGCTTCTTGACTCCATACTTAATGCCAAGGGCGTACGCGCGTCTTTAATAAGAGCGGAGGTTAAGGGCGATAAAATAGTGATAACGGTATTTGGCAACAGGGTAGAGGCCCTGCAGACGCGTTACGCTGTCCTGAAGGCATACAGGGAGTGGAGGAGATTAAATGCATGGATGGAGCGCGGAAAGTACATTAGACTTAATGACCTGATAAAGACTACAGGTAAGCCTTTTCCCGCAGATGCATTAGTTGAGGTATTAAGAATCTTAGGTAGCGACGCGCATGTGAAGGGTGGGGTACTTCACACTAATGCCCCAAACGATGTCGTTATGAATGTTGCAAGGGAATTAGCGACGTCGTTAGAGCAACTCATTAAGATCAAGCCTAAGGCATCATACTCTGCTAAGTGCTTAATCACGTCACTCTCAGTACTGCAGAACAAAAGCATACTGGAGATCATAGAGGAGCTTAGGAATGAAGGGTTTATTGAGGAGGAGGGACATAGGCTTCTAGTGACTTCGGAGTGGAGAAGCTTATTAAGAAAACTAGCAGGAGAAGGAAGGGGCTTAGCTTGGAGGTAGTGATTAGAAAGCACACTGATAGGGAACTCGTGATTAAGTTAGTGGGCGAGGACCACACCATAGGCAATTTAATAGCTAAGATGGCGTTAAGCCACCCTAACGTTCGCCTAGCTGCATATACTGTTGAACACCCCCTCGAGGGAAGCCCTGTAATAAGGATAGTAACTGATGGAACAGTGGATCCTGGTCAAGTATTGAAGGAAGTTGTGGTAAGATCTAAGGAGATCACAGAGAAGTTACTTAAGGAACTTAGGGAGACTTTAGGAGTTGAAGACTGAATCACGCATTTTAATTATGAAGGAATTTGAGGACTGCTTAGGGCGTAACCTAACACTTTATGCAATAGTACGAGGGGAAAAAGGTATTGAACACCTAGGATTAACTGATGGACACAGTGATGCCGTAGTTAGGTACCTACGCTCATCAAAATTAATTGAAGAAGTGAGGTTAATCATTAACTACAAGGAACCTCACGAACGTGTACTTCAAGGTCTACCCCATACAGCAAGGCTGAGAGTGGAGGAGGGCTTGAGGTTTCTTGAGGTTCTGTCAAAAGAAGTGAATAGGTTAATATGTGCAGACACAACCTAGATTAGGTGCAACGGTGGGAGTGATGCTAGAGTTCTGTCCAAAATGTGGGAGTATGATGGTCCCCAGGAAGCGGGGAGATAAAACCATATTGGTATGCACCTCCTGCGGATATGTTAAGGAAGTGAGCGAGGTTGGGAAGGGAGTGGTAATCAGAAAGAAAATACGTCATAAGGAGACAGAAAGGATGTTCATACTGGACACTACGAAAGAGAAGGAAGGCGTCCCTAGAACTAAGGGTGTTAGATGCCCAAGATGCGGAAACGATGAAGCCTACTACGTAATACTTCAAACTAGGGCTGCCGACGAACCACCTACGAGGATATACACATGCACAAAGTGCGGCTATACGTGGCGTGAATACGAGTGACGTCACTCCTTACCCAGGTGGTTATTTTTAATATCCTAAAACACACGTGATTAAACGGTGTTGGGCGTGAGGGTAACTTTTGCTGACGCAAGGATCTGGCGATACATAATAGCATCGGCAAGTAAGTTTATCGAAACGGCCATTATCAAGGTTAACCCAGAAGACGGTCTCTCACTTAAGGCGCTAGACCCCTCCCGAACCGCATTAATAACGTTCGTTATACCCAGAGAATCCTTTGACGAATTTAGTGTTGACAATGAAAGTACATTAGTGTTAGACTTAGAGGATGTTGGAAAGATCATGAAAACTGCGGAGCGCGATGATAGAATTAGTATAGAATGGACAGAATCCTCCATATCTTTCATATTCGAAAGGCGGGGTGTCCCTCGGAGATTCATGATACCTTTAAGGGCTGAAAGCGAAGCCGAAAGCATACCTGAGTTGTCTTTAGAGTTAGGCAACGAATACATAACTTCAGGTACTGTGATGTACGATGCCTTGAATAGTATTGAAGATGTGGGTGAAACCCTGTGGATTAGTGGAGATGAGAATACCCTTAAGTTAAGGTCCATAAGCGACTTAGGTGAAGCCGAGGTCGAGCTGTCCCTAGAGAGGGGCACTCTGGAAAGTGCGAAAGTGGGATCACCTGGCTTCAGCGTCAGTTTTGGTATGGAATACTTTAGTTATTTAAAGCAACCAATAAAACTGGCAGACAGGGCTATCTTACGTGCCGACTCAGAAATGCCTGCCCACCTTGAGCTGAACTATGTGCAGGGCGCTAAACTAAGCTACTATGTCGCCCCCAGATCAGAGTGAGAGCTCCTATGAAGCTTACCGAGGCCAAAAACATAGTGCGAGAGTTACTAAGGGAATACTACTCAGAAGCACGGCTTCGTCTGCCGGAAAATTATATGCTTAGAGAGTTTGCATTTCAACCGTTTAAAGGTAAATCTTACGTACGGCACTTATCTTTTCAAAGCATAGCATCCCTTAGGGAGTACCTGACTAGGCAAACACCTCGACAAGCATATTATTCCGCCGCGATATACCGGGATCCTGCAGCTGAGCGGATGGAGGATAAGGGCTGGTTAGGCTCGGAACTAATGTTTGACATCGATGTAGACCATATTAAGGGGTGTGACAGCGTAACAGTAGAAATCGGAGAGGGTAAAACTCTCAACATTGTTACTAGTAAGTGCATTGAACACGGTAAGGAACATCTCCTAAGGTTAATTGACATTCTGGTTCAAGACTTCGGCTTCAACCGTAGTGAGATCCTCATATATTTCACAGGTAATCGGGGATTCCACGTTGTGGTCGAGACAGAAAAGGAAGATTGGTTAAAACTTAACTCTAGAGAACGCCGTGAACTCGTGGACTACATAAAAGGTGTAGGTTTAGACCTGAATAAGTTCTTCCCGCAATCCAGGCGAATTAAACCTGCACCACCACTCCCTAGCGACGGCGGGTGGCGTGGAAGAGTAGCACGATCTAATCTCGAGTTAAATAGCATACTGCAGAATCCGGAAACTGCAATTGAACAAACATATGTAGAGATAGATGAGCAGGTTACGCAGGATCTTTCGAGGTTAGTTAGGATACCGGGCACAATTAATGGTAAATCCGGTCTTGTGTCCAAGATACTTAATACAGAGAGCGAAATCCTCAACTTTAGTGTGGGAGAACATCTCTCCCCGTTTAAGGGATATGCAATAGTGAAACCCTTAGTTAATACGCCTTCCTTTAACCTTTGGGGCACGGAGCTCATGCTTTCTCAGGACCAATTACTTAAAGTGAGTTTGCCCATTGCGATATTTCTAGCATTAAATAACGTTGCCGAAGTAGTTAAGGTAATGTAATATAGGGTATTCAAAAGTTCAGAACCTCACCACATCGAAGCACATTGTTTTATAGCGAGTCATACCTCTCTTAATTAGGTTGTCAGAGGTGATTCGGGAACTCTTATTGAAGGAGCTTACGTCAAGAGAGCACATCCGCATACGAAGGGAAGATTTGGAGAAAATATCTGCTGAGATTAATGACACTATTGACTGGTGTGCGTCTGGCTTAGAAACAGAACTATGCGTGAAGTATATCAACATGGTAAGAGAGCTCTCAACCGCGCTAAGTCGCTTTAGGCTTAAGAAAGCATTAAGTCATGAGCCCCCAGCAAAGTCCATAGATCATGAGGTGCTAAGTTGCGCCTTATGGATAATTCCCAGGTATAATGAACTCTTACTTAAAGGATTGTCCCTTACGCATCTTGGGATTGCTGTAAGGGTGAAACGTGGATTATCAATTAACGGCAGACTTGCACCTCCAGGCACCATTACCTTCCTAGACGAATTAGAAGCGACTTTGTTAGAGTACTTAGGATACGTTGAGATCATAGATCCTATGCCTTTGATTCATTAAGTTGTTGCTTTTCCGCAAAACTCTCAATCACGTCCTCGACATGCGTGAGCAGCCATGAGACAGCCCGTGCATCTACCCCTGTTACAGCATCTACTAACGCATACTTAACGATTTTCTTCTCCCCATCACATTCTATCAGTCCTATATAGAATGGGTAATACACTACATGAATAGCTGAGATTTTCCTAGCAAAAGACTCTATAAATGATATTAACCCGTCTATACTTATTCGCGGAAATATCACTAACTCCTTATTAGATACTGGAGGTTCACCTTCATGCAAATGAACCCCTCTTGCCTCTAGTGACCTTATTATGGAGAATGAGTTTTCCGCTATGGTCTTACGTATCTCTACGACGTCAGAGTATACATCCACCAGGGCTTTATTCAGTAGGAAGTTAGCAACAGATTTTATTTTGCCCTCACCTAATTTTAACTCCATTGCCAGTTCGCTGATAGTTTTGTATCCATCCCTTGTTAAGATCCTAATCATGTCCAGCGCCGCATCGCTTAGTTCAGCGAATCCTCCTCTGTCTTTCAAGGGTTTCAGTGTGTCTCCTTCTTCAATAACTAGGGATCCACGTATGCCTTCGAATGTGAGGGATAGTTCCTCAACCTCCCCTGACCCTTCCTCCTCGGGACCCCTAACTATGGCTTCAAGCTCGAACTCTATAAAGGGTAGGTAGATCAGGAAGTGATGTTTTAGCTCACCAACGCGTTTCAGGAATCCCTTCTCATGTTTCTTGAGCACCTTAATAGCGTTCTCCTCGCTTATGACTGGATGAACGTGAAGTACATCGTATTTTCCTAGCTCCTCTCTATACTTCACCTCTATATCCCTACCTACACGAACGATATCTATACCTAACTTCTTAGCTAGTTCGTAGGCCTCCACGCTTACATCCCTTAGAGCTATAATGACGACCTTATCGAACTTCCCTTCTTGTCTCCACACGCTAAATCTCTCAACATCCTCGGGTCTCAGTGGGGTGTCCGCGATAATGAATGCTATTTTTAATTCCACGCCTGTTACGGGTGAAAGCACTGCTAGCACATCAACCTTATGCGTTATGCCTGCAACCTCTATTAGGTAGTCAGGCCATATCATAAATCCCTGCTTCTTAAGTTCCCTTACAAGCCATCGCATAGCCCTCTTCTTCTCCAACACAACATCGCTTCCCTGCGCAGCTGGGGTTTGAGTATTCGTTCCCTCCTCACCACTTGAGTGTTATCACAAGGTTTTTAAAATTGACAACGACTGAAGTAATGTTCTCTCTAACGGATTCAACGACTACCCTTTCTGTAAACCATCGATATTAACGCAGGAACAATTAACGACGATATCGGTATCAAAAGTATCAAGGCTAAGTAAGACTCGGCCGAGAGAATACCAGCCTCCCGTGCGGCCAGCGCCGTTGTCATCATTACCTCGGCTCTTGGAATCATTCCTAAGCCAATTATTAAGGCTTCCTTTTCGCTAAATCCGCTTATTACCGCTGGTACGAAACATCCAATGAGCTTTGTTAAGAAACCCAGTGATATTATTACGAGAACTATGAACAGGGATCTGTCAAAACCAATACTGGTTAGTGATGCTATGTTAAGCATTGACCCAGCGCTTATGAAAAATAGTGGCGAGAACAGTGTTACGAGCGGATATATCATGGACTCGGTTTTGCTTGCCATGTACCTATATGATGAGAGCCCTAATCCAAGAGCATACGCTAGGAGAATAGCACTAAGCCTTAACTGAACTGCAGCGAATGAAAGGAGTAGTAACATAGCGAATGTTAATGTTAGTGCTGGAGCTTCCTCACCAAGCCTTGAAAACCACTTGTACATTGGGTGAGCTACCTTCTGGATGGTGAAGGCTACTGCGAACCAGAAAGCAAACGCCAACACAATTATCTCTAACACGGAAATCAACACATCCATTTCTGACTTAAGCTCCGTTAACCCCACCAACGTACTCAGCAAGGCTAATCCAAGTACGTCATCAACGACTGCTGCACCTAGCACTGCTTGCCCCTCCTTACTCCTAACCTTTCCGAACTCCTCGAGCGTCCTCACCGTGAGCGTAACGGAGGTGGCCGAGAGAGCGGCACCAACAGCAAAAGCCTCAAATACACTAATACCCAATAAGGGAAGAATCAATAGCGGGAAGGTTAATGATGCAATAACGCCCCCCACGGCTATTAGTCCAGCACTGCGTAATCCTCTTAAAAATCCCCTTAATGATCCTTCCAAGCCTATGTAAAACAAGTAGGTTATTATCCCCAGTATGCCTAGCGACACTGTGACCATAGATAACTCATAATGCATTAGTGGAAGGGCTAACCCTATCATTACCCATGCAAATACCTTAGGCTGCTTTAGTTTCTCGACGATAAACTCAATCAACCTAGCAATAATTAATAGTACTGCTACTTCCACAAACCAGTCGTAGAAGTATTCCAAAGTCTCATCACTACTAAGGGGCATTGACAGAGGAAATTAAAGACTTACCCACCCATCTCAGGTGTTGTTATCACTACTCGATCCCCGTCTCTGAGACTGGTATCTAAGCTTAACACTTGAGTGCCGTTGACGTATATGGCGAATATTAGCCTTCCGCTCAGTATCCCCTCACCTAGTCGTCTACTTATGTTCTCTTTTATGAAGATTACTAGGTCATACAGGGTGGACTCATCCGGTAGGTCAATTATGTGTACTCTTTTGTTTTTCCCTACTAGGTCACCTGCCCTAGCAAGTAGCACTAGAGTAACTTTCATGTTAGTCGTCCCACTATATAACTTTGTTATTTTTGTTTTTATACGTAGATTCCCTATCCGCTAACACAGTGGTATCGATGAAGGGCTACATACTTTTTCGATAGGTAAACATAATGTGTGGTGTTCGGTGTGATTAGGCATAAGGAACTTGTGACCTACGTTGTTGCTTCATTATTGCTTACGGTGATAAGCATGTTGCTAAGGCTAATCATAGGATTCCTTAGCGGCGTTACCGCAGTACTGATTGAAGGATTCCATGCTATGTTAGACGTCATCATTACAGCCATGGTACTTGTTTCGGTGCTAATCGTTCATTCGCAAAGGGCACGAGGATTACCTTACGGACTCTATAAATTAGAGGATCTAGTGACATTGGTTATTGCTGCCCTATTGATTATCGTTGCCGTTAATGCCGGGGCTGAGGGTTTAGGCAAACTGCCCAGTAAAACGTCTCTAGTCCCTGCATTAGTTCAGCTTCTGTCGTTGCCACCACTCGGTCTTTCAGCATACTTAAAGGTGAAGGCATCGTGGATTATTAATTCACCTTCCCTTAGAGCTGATGGCCTACATACCATTGGGGATGTTCTGGAGGGCGGAGGAGTTGCCCTAGGTTTACTGGCCTTCAGTTACACTGGCTCACATATGGCATATCAGGCTAGTACATTGATAGCCATCGCAGGGATAATAATGGCGGCATATGAAGCCGGTCACGATAGTGTGATTTCTATTCTTGATCTTCCTAAGGATAAAAACATGCTTAGGAAATTGTCCTCTTTAATAGAGAATGTTACTAGTGAACTGAAACTTGTAAGCCTTAAGGCTAGGTGGGCTGGCCCAGTTATATTCGTTGAAGCAGTCCTCAGAGCCCCTCCGCTACGGACTGTCGAGGACGTCTCAATAGTTTGCCGAAGGATCACTGACCTGCTTAAGCATGAAGTACCTTCCATAGCTGACGTTATTATAATGGTTGAGCCAAGTACACGCAATAACTTTACCGTATGTATACCTTTGGATGAGCCACTGCAAAGCGCTACAATTTCACAGCATTTCGGTAAGGCCAAATACTTCTTAATAGCTAGGATCTGTGAAGGAAAAGTACGTAACATAGAAGTCATGGAGAACAAGTATAGAGAGGAGAAACTTAGGAACATGCCTGCAGTTCTGCTTGTGGGGGCTAGGGTAGCCGAGTCATTGTACCGCAGGGGAGTAACTGACGTTATAGTGTATAATATTGGCGAGGTCGCCTACTCGCTCCTACTACGACATAAGGTAGTCATATGGAAAGCAGATAAACCTATGCAAGCCCGCGACCTATTGGAGAAATTCCTTAATTTTAAGCTAGAGAGACTTCAGGAACCGACCCATGAGGAACCTTGGATGAAGGCCCATAATACTTGAGTCAGCACTGAAATAAGGTGTTGAAATCAAGTGAAGCGTTAGTTGTCTATGGCGGGCCCGCGGGGACTTGAACCCCGGACAACCGGCTCCGCAGGCCGGCGCCCTATCCTGGCTAGGCGACGGGCCCTCGAAATAATTCCTTGCTTAGGGGTTTAAAGATGCTATTCTTTTGGACCATTGATTAAGCAATAAATTACCCGTGCAGGCTTCGCGGGAAAGTATTGTGATGTTAGTGATTCCTGATCTACTCGAGGAGTTGTAATGCCTCACTTATTTTTGGTCTAGCGCCTTGAGTGCTGCCTGGGCCATGTCCAATATTACTTCCCTTGGATTCTTTGCCTTCATTACCGCGGACGCTACTAGTACGCCGAGCGTGCCTAGCTTTATTGCTGCCTCCACGTCTTCTCCTTTGGTTATTCCGGCACCTGTCAATATTACTACATCTTTGCTAACTTTCCGAACGCGTTCCACAGTACCTGTAATTATTTCGGGTTTTGCCTTGGAGACAGGTATACCTGTTCCTATGAGTTCCGGCGGCTCGACAGCAACCATTTCAGGCTCCAGGGCAGCGACTGCGGCCGACACTTCTGGCGTGTTAGCACACACTAATGTCCTGACACCGAGTTCCTTAGCTTTCTTGACCACGTAGTCAATTTGATCTATCCTTATTCTGTTCTCACTGTGGTTAAGCATTACTCCAGCTGCCCCTGTGTCCTTGATTATCTCTAGTGGTATGTGTCCAGTTACAGCACCTAGCTTGACTGCGTCAGCGTGTTGTGCGAATACTGGGATTTCCACTGCTTGAGCTAAGGTGCGGAGTTCCGTGAACGGCGGAATTACTATTATCTCGACCTGGAAACCTAGTTCCTTAGCTACACTTTCTGCCTGCTTCGCGATATCCAAGGCGGCCTTACCAAAGGCTGTGGGGTACGCCTTGTAGTTTATTGCCACGATTGGTTTCAAAGGATTACACCTCCACTACGGTTAATGCACCGTGTTCGCCTATCATGATGAGCGTATTAGTCAAAAAGTTACTTCTTACTCCTGGCTCTGGTTTCCCTTTACTCGTGGGTTGATAGGAGTGATGTCTCTATCTTGGGTTTCTTGGCTTTCGGCTCACCAGCCACCTTCTTGAACCTGTCCTTTAGCTTCTCTAACACACCGGGTAGCGTTGTGTACTCCATCTCTTCAGGCCCTAGCCTGTGTGGCATGAACGGTCCATGCCTCCTCATGTAGTCAGCGATTAGCTGTGCCGTCCTCCTGGTCTCGTCGAATGCTACGTCGTCGAATAGGTCTGCCGGACCTATTAGCCTACCGTTCTTTATCTGGAAGCCTAGCCCTACTAGCCTCGGCGGACCGTCGAACCTAGTGCACTTCGCGTACCTCTGCGGGACAGGCATTAAGGGTCCGTGGTGTGATCCTCTCATCCAGCCAGCCACTAGGTGTGGGAAGCTGAAGGGCTCAATCACTTCTCCGAGGGCCGGGAAGCCTGACTGTGCCCTAACTATGGCTACTGGGTCGTCCTTGCCTATGTACTGACCGGCTATTAGGTTTAGACGCTCTACGCTGACCACAGCCGCTATCTCACCGTCTGACTTTCTGTAGACCCTCCTGATTATGAACCTGCTTGGAGTGCCTATGAGGGCTAGGATGTCATACATCTCCTCGGGAGCAGCCAGTTCCACGGACTTGCCCTCGAACACATCGAAGATTTCGAATTTGAAGCCCTTGTGAAGCTTGGGGTCAATCACCAATCCCGCAGTGCTGAACGGATCAGCGAATATGCGGAAGAGCGGCAGGTTAAATGCTCCTGGCTCTGTCTTGTCAGCCATGAACACCACTACAGGCTCTGCGGGCCTTTCAACGAACTCCATCTCAGCCACGCCTGGGCCTAATCCCCTCACGTTCCCTGAGAACGCGTCTGTTAGGAGGTCCTGGCCTGCCGCGTATAGCCCGAGTTCCTTAGCAACCTTAGCTGCTTCCTTGAATGCGTTCCATGCTAGCTCGTGGACCTGGGATGCGTCGACGCCATGACGATGAGTCATGATGAGTTCTAGGTCGTCACCTACGTTAGTCACGTAGAAGTCTATGATTATACCTTTGCTCTTTGCCTCAGCTAGAACTTTGGTTGCTGCAGCGATTGTCTCTGGGTGTACAACGTGGTGGCCTGCTAGTGAACCTATGTCGGCCTTTATGACGGATATCGTGGTTTTGGGCTTTTCAGCCATTGTTGATTCACCATGCTTACACTTGAGGAGTCGTTTAAAAACTTAATGAAGTTGTTGTAATAACTTGAAAATTATTAACTTCGGCATATCCTAATGACGCATATTTCGTAATAATGTTATTAATTAATTTAGGTGAATCATTTTAGCTGCTGGGAATATAGTAGTACTCACCCATTGATTTTTGTTTCCTATCAAGATAGGAGCCTGGCTTATTTACTCTAGGCCTTCCTGTTTTTAAATCTCTCCTAAATGTAACGCCTATTGCCTTGAGGAAAGCATTCATACCTTTTCGTAAATCAGTAGGCTTGCATGCTCTGCCGTATGATCCAGGTTCTCCATTAAACACCATTACACGGTCAGCTACGTAATCTATTACCGCGACATCATGATCCACTAGGAAAGTGACTGTCTTCCTAGTCTCGCTAACTCTCTTTATAGCCTTCGCCACCGTTAATCTCTCTTCTACGTCTATGTAGGCGGAGGGCTCGTCTAGTAAATATATATCTGCCTCCTTAGCTAGAGTGACAGCTATGGCGAATTTCTGTAACTCACCTCCACTTAAGCTAGTTATGCTTCTGTCCTGCAGCCTGTGTAACCTTAATCTACGTATGACATCAACCTGAAACCATTCACTACCTGCTATCCCATCCTTAGTTAGCTCGTTCAGCGCCTCACCTACGGTGCTCCACGGAAAATGCTCTGCCCTGATGTATTGTGGTTTGTAACTTATGCGTAAGCCCTCTGTTACAGCTACACCTTCATCAGGTTTGAGGTCACCTGCTAGTAATCTGATGAACGTTGTCTTACCTATGGCGTTGGGTCCTAGCACGCCGATGACCTCGCCCTTGTACGCCTCTCCCTCCTCAACCTCCAGTACGAACTTCCCTAGTCTTTTTCTCATTGGTAACCATGTGATGTATATTGTCTTCCCTTCCTGATCTTTTTCGGGAGCATGAGCGTGGGTGTGGAATATTATAGGCTCCTTGCGTATACGCATGTTCTCTGCTGGAAGGAAGCCCAAGAGGAAATGGTTAATGCCTGAGCCTACGGCGTAGACTTTGGAGTAGATACCATAGGCTCCAGGCTCACCATAAACTACGGCTACGTAATCCGAAATATAATCAAGAACAGCTAAGTCGTGCTCGACCACTATCACGTAGCTGTTTTTCGGGATGTAGCTTCTGATCACCGATGATATACTTAGCCTTTCCTTGACATCCAAGTAGCTTGAGGGTTCATCGAAGAAGTAAGCCGAGGCATCCCTCAGTAACGCCGCGGCTATGGCGAATTTCTGTAACTCACCTCCACTTAGGTTTGAGACCTTACTATCCAGCATTCCTTCGAGGTTCATTTCTCTCTTCAATTCATTCAGCAGTCCGCGTTCATCTATTCTTGTGAGTATCTCCTTGACCGTGCCCTTAACGTACTTCCTTATGAGGTCCACATGCTGAATCTTATGTACGGCACGTATCTCACCGTTAACTAATTTCCTGAAGTACTGGTAAAGCTCTGTTCCCCTGAAATACCTCAGCACTTTGTCCCAGTTCGGCTCCTCCTCGTACTTACCTAGGTTAGGTATCAATTCACCTGACAATATCCTAATGGATGTGGTCTTGCCTATCCCATTCTTCCCTATGATTCCGACGACAACGCCTTGCTGAGGTTGTGGTAATCCGTAGAGCTTGAAGGCATTCGGCCCATACCTATGCACGACTCTCTTCTCTAGGTCATCTGGCAGGTTCACTATCGTTATTGCCTCGTAAGGACATTTCTTCACGCAGATTCCGCAACCAACACACACTTTCTCATGTATTAAAGCCTTCCCACCAACGATTTCAGAAAGTTCTATTGCCTTCCCACCACTGCGGTTTATCGGGCAGAACCTAATGCATTCCTTACTGCACCTGTGGGGCTTGCAGAGATCGTGATCCACCACAGCTATTCTTACCATCCCGCCTCACCCAAAGCACTGTTAACCATACACTGATTTACTTTATTTTCTCCTGAAACCATGTTTAAATCGCGGATGATGAGTGGTGACGGCAACGACTGGTGAGTGACGGACAAAGTTCTGACGCATTGATTTTATGATCGTTCCCAACACCTTAGAGTCTCGGATTAAATATTCACATTTTGAGTTCAAAGTGAGGAGGGAAAAACAAAGGGATTACCACTCCTCCTCTTCCCACTCTTCCTCCTCTTCCCACCACTCCTCTTCTTCTTCCTCCCACTCCCATTCTTCCTCGAGCATGGCTATTCACTCAAGTCCTCATTACGTATAATGGATTTAAACATTTCCAGCATGGAATGCTTGACTCACTAATGAAACTTCACCGTAATCTTCCAATCATTCAACGCAGTATTACGCGAGTCACTCACCTTGATGATACAGCACCAAAGTATGCTATCTTCGTGAGTATAGATTTAACTAAGTAATCGTTATGGCCTTCCATATATTGAACTGCTTCAGCCCTATCACGAATCCCGTATACCTTATTTGCAAGTACACTAAGGTCACCCTCAATACCTTTTACTTCATCACACATTATGCCGCTTCGACGCAAATCTCTAAGTAAAGGTGAAGCTTCCTTGTCCAAGCCTGGCAATCTTATCTCAACAGCAACAACTTCCTCTTTCCAATACTTGTCGATGAGTTTCATGACATCCCTTATCTGGCGGGTTGCGAAGAGATTAAGTAGGAATTGAATTGGGACGTGCTTGCTGATGTTTGTTCCGTTTTCGAAGGACCTATATGTCAGGAAGGCCGCAAGCTTCATGACTTTCTTGCCAGGAATTAGGGCTTTAGGTAGTAAGACCATGAAGTTCTTTGGGGTGCTCTGTAGATCACGAATAACATTTTTTGCCACGTTGGTGTAGGGTGCCCTTATGACGCAAAACGATATCGAGATCCCTGAGATATTCCTCTCTAATTCCGCGACGTCATTGAGTTCTAGTGTTATGCTCAAGGTTCTCAACCCCCGTGAACAACAGGAACTATCGCTATTGTATCCCCACATTTTAATATCGCATCGCCGCCCCCTAGTAGTGCATGGTCTATATTGTTTATGAACAACAGGAAAGAGGGCTTGAGTCTCCCTCTTTCATCCAATATCATTGTTAGTCCGTCGTATTCCCTGACTAGCAGTCTTAGGAATTCTGTCACGGTTATTGAGGACTTAGGTATGCTTACCTTAATTACGTCTTTGTCTGTAGCCGTTCTTAAACTACCTATTAACTTGACGGTGAGTTCGCACTTCTCAGTGTTCCCTTTCCCATGTTTACTGCAGGAAGACGTCATTTCCTCCCACGTTTCCTTGCCTTTCTTCTGAGCGAGAAGAATTTTTCACTCCTCATAGGTAGAGATCCCAAGGTTCATAAGTGCATAACCTTGTAGCCCTTCGCTCTCTTACTGCTGTACCTGGGATTCCTCCCTAGCCCTGAGCTTAGCCAAGTGCGTTAAGTATCCTGCGATTTGATTCCTTAACTTCTTAGACTTCAGGTATACGTACTTCTTTACTAATTCCTTGTTTTCTTCAAAATTTGTACTGACCTCATCTGGGTATAATTCCAGTAGGCGGCGAGCAGTCCTCTTCACCAGCGACGTCCTGACCTTCCCCATCGCCAAGACCTAGATAAGTAAGGTACCCCTGTTTTTAAGCTATTTGCCCGTTTCTTTTCTTTAAAGTTTATATAGAAGTGGATCAAGAGTGAATCAAGGGGTTAACTATGTCGGCTAGAGGGATAGTCCCTACGGCAGGGCTACCTGTCCTGATACTTAAGGAGGGAACCCAGCGTACCTCAGGTGCCGAGGCACTGAGATCAAACATGATGGCAGCAATAACTGTTGCTGAGATGCTACGCACAACCTACGGACCACGTGGCATGGATAAGATGCTAGTGGACACTTTAGGCGACATCACCATAACCAACGATGGTGCTACCATACTTGACAAGATGGACGTACAGCACCCAGCAGCGAAGATGCTCGTACAGATAGCCAAGGGACAAGATGAGGAGGTTGGTGATGGTACCAAGACCTCCGTGATATTCGCTGGCGAGTTGCTTAAGGCTGCTGAGGACCTCCTAGCTAAGGATGTACACCCGACCGTCATAATAAATGGATTTAAGAAGGCGTTAGACGAAGCAATAAAGCACGCGGAGAAGATCGCTAAAACTGTTAGCCTAGATGATGAGGAAATCCTAAAGAAGATTGCCTCAACTGCCCTAACAAGCAAGGCCGTGCACGGTGTTAGGGAGAAGTTTGCTGAGATCGCGGTTAAGGCCGTGAAGCAGGTTGCTGAGGAAAGGAAGGGAAGGATTTATGTGGACTTAGACAATATCCAGATAATAAAGAAGCATGGCGGATCCTTAGCTGATACTAAGTTGATTTATGGTATTGTGTTGGATAAGGAGGTTGTGCATCCTGGCATGCCTAGGAGGGTTGAGAACGCTAAGATAGCGCTAATCGACGCACCACTAGAAATAGAGAAGACCGAGATCGACGCCGAGATAAGGATTAGCGACCCAGAAATGATGAGGAGGTTCATAGAGCAGAAGGAGAACCTCCTTAAGGAGATGGTTGAGAAGATTGCTGCTACTGGCGCTAACGTCGTGATTTGTCAGAAGGGCATTGACGACGTGGCACAGCACTTCCTAGCAAAGAAAGGAATCCTAGCAGTAAGAAGAGTAAAAAGATCAGACATGGAGAAGCTTGAGCGCGCGACTAAGGGAAGGATCGTGAGTAACATTGATGACTTATCACCTGAGGATCTAGGCTACGCAGAACTTGTAGAGGAGAGGAAAGTTGGAGAGGACAAGATGGTGTTCATAGAGGGCACTAAGGACCCGAAGGCCGTGAGCATCGTCATCCGCGGCGGCCTAGAGAGAATCGTTGACGAGGCTGAGCGATCACTAAGAGACGCGTTAAGCGTGGTGGCAGACGTACTAAGGAATCCAAAGATCGTGTATGGAGGCGGTGCCTTCGAGGCCGAGATAGCCAAGCACATACGCGAGTTCTCAACCCACGTAAGTGGTAAGGAGCAACTAGCTGTTCAGGCGTTCGCTAAGGCACTAGAGGGCGTGATATCGGCGCTAGTAGAGAACGCAGGTCTTGATCCCATAGACATAATCTCAGACTTAAGGCAGGCTCACAGCAAAGAGGACGGCGTCAAGTATGGCGTTAACATATTCACAGGTAAGATAGAGGACATGGAGAAGCTAGGAGTAATAGAGCCACTAGCCGTTAAGGTCAATGCGCTTAAGGCCGGAACAGAGGCAGCAACACTAATTCTGAGGATAGACGACATAATAGCTGCGTCAAAGGTAAAGGAAGAAAAGAAAGAGGAGAAAAAAGACTAAGCTAACATTTTAACCCTTATTAATATTATTTATTCAAATAAATAAAGAATTCAAGGTGCCACACCACTTTAAGGAGAATAATTCCTTACCCGTTTTAGGAATACACTAGCAATAATAACCATAGTTTACTATTACTTCCATAGTTTGAGTTCCCGTGGAGGTGCCAATGATCCGCATCTTACAGGACAAGAAGGCTATAGTTATCTCAGGAGTGCCTGGGTCAGGTAAAACTAGTACCGCACTATCACTGAGCACAGTATTAGGCGCGCTGTATGTGAACTTATCAGCGCTTTCTGCAGTCTCCTGCCTTCTTGAAAGCTATGATAGGTCTAGGGATACGTATATCATACGTGAGGAACCATTAGTAAACTTGCTGGATAACATTGTATCGAACTCGAAAACGCCTGTAGTTATTGATAGTCATTACGGGGAACTCGTACCAAGTCACCACGTAGCCATAGCGATAGTTCTCAGGATTCATCCCGAGGAACTTCTTCGGAGGCTACTGAATAGTAGAAAATGGTGGGCACCCAAGAAAATAGCTGAAAACGTAGCAGCCGAACTAATGGGATCATGCACCAATAGTGCTATCACAACGTATGGCCTTGAAAAAGTGTGTGAGGTAAATGTAACTAGCCTCTCAACAATTGAAGTTGTGAGAAAAATAATGGCTATCATTAAGGGTATTGCTCCATGCATCGCGAACATTGATTGGTTAGAGCACCACGTATCAACAGAAGTTCTCGAGTTCCTTGCTAGGTATAGTCAACCCTAACAAGCACGGGGCTTACCAGTGAGGGCGCATCAACAACGACCTCACCAATCCCCAACCGTGGTAGCACTTTATCAACAGCAACCCCACTTCCCACGGATCGGACTATCACGTCTACATCATCTCGTGACTTTAGTGCATGAATTATCTTGATATTCGAGTTCGATATTATTCTGTAGCTCAGAAGAGCTGGTGACTGCGTAATTAGCGTTATACCCATGTTAAGCTTTCGTACTTCAGCCATCATTCTCTCTAACAATGATTTACTGCTGGTTAAGATGTTATGTGACTCATCAACTATCACAAAAACTTTGTCCGCGATTAGGTGCCGACTTTTAAACTCCTCTAAAAGTCTAAGAACCAGAAGCGCCATAAATTTCCTGACACTATACTCCTCAAAGACACTCAAGTCAATAACCGTTGGTCTCCCCTTACTTCTCTTAAGTACGCTCACTAGACCGTGCTCATTAGCTGAGCCTAAGTAGTTTATGTACTGATCAGAAAGAAGCGTATCAAGTTTCCGGAGTAGAGCATACTTTGACTCAGTCATCCATCTAGCAGTTACTTCGAATTCCTCCACAACGCGGAGAACCTCCCTAAAGCTTGTTAGTCCTTCCTTAAGGACTCTTCTGAGGATATAAGACTGCGGTGGTGTAAGATCCAATACCTCCTCCAATATATTAATTAACGATTCAACCCTTGAGGGGACAGGTATTTTATTATTTTCCGATGCCCTATAACACACATACTTACGGTTAATTCTATTGAATATTCGTGGAAATTCCCCGTACCAATCAAGGATCACTACTATTCCGTACCTCGACAGTTGACTCGCAATTATACTCGCCGTAGTAGACTTTCCAGAACCCGTTGTTCCGACTATTATGCAATGCCTCAGAAAATCAATGTGGTGCAAACGCACCTCTCTCTGCGGCCTGCTGACCGTTACCCCTACACGGACATCACCACCGTTTCCTACGAGTGCCGTTACCTTCATCTTACTTAGTAGGATGCGATTTTTTCTTCTCCGAGTGATTGGGAGATACGACCGTAGAGGTCTTCGTGGAAAGGGAATACCTTCTCGCATTTTACTAGTTCATATGATAATGTCTCTGGAAGCAGAGCACTTAACAATGCTTCAGCAATACCTCCGCACCTTTCACGGTCGTTAGCGTACATCCTAAATATTACATAAATGCTCTCACTATATGTTGAAAACACAGACCTCGCTTCTACCTCACTATCCGGACATGCCGACAGGAACCCCCTGACAATGGGCATAAAATCTACAATAACTTCCTCTGAGGTTCTGGACTTTATAGCATAACATAAAGTACTTCCATAACGCATAATCCTTCCCCGTATTTAGAGCTTAGCTTAAAAAGTGAAATTACGTCTAGGTAAGTAGGTGCGTGATTATGGAGATAAACAACGGCAAAGTTGTGCTTCAAGGGAAAGTACGTAAAATAGAGAGGTCAAAAATACCGAAGGTCTTCATAGCAGTTATTGATTGCGGTAATGTTAAAGCAAGTATGGACTTGGTGAAGGATCTAATGATCTTTAAGGAGGGAGATGCTGTAGAATTGTCCCTCAGCCGTGAGAAGCCGCAGTATCAAGAGGGGAAGGACCTCGTGATATGGGGCTATGTTATGGGGAAGAAAAAACAGTTGCTTAAAGATCCGCAGCCAAGAATAGTACATAAACTATTAGTTTCTTTATGGGGCTTCCTGCTGGTTATGGAGTCTGAGAGTGAGGATCTATGTAATGCATTCTCTATTATGGATAAAGTATACCTGAAAATTAAGACTTTAAGATGACTGAAGAACCGGAACTACAGGCACCGCATCAGTGCTTTGGGTTGAGGATTTAAAATAAGCTTAAATTCTGAAAAAGTAATCTACACCACTAGGTATAGGTCATGAGCGTTCAGACCGCCATAAGAAACCTGATATCAGAGCTCGCTAGTATTGTCGGCAATATTGTGACAGTCAAACTTGTCGATGGAACTACCTACGAGGGAAAGCTTGTGGGGATTGATGCTGGTGACAGGCTAACCCTACACTTAGTTCTTCAAGATGCAAAGTGCAGTGACGGTAAGAAGTACTATAAAGTCTTCATAAACGGTAACAGAATATCCGAGATAATTTCAGCTGAAAGACCACTCTTCGACCCCGAGGAATTCGCACACGTAATACAGACCAAATTAAACTTACCCCCAGGAACTGTAAGGGTGCTTAAAGAAGCGGGAACTGTCATGATTTACGACAGGTATAAAGTAAGCGTTAATGGTGTAGAGGGTTCGGGTGGTTTAGCCAGTAAAATTTACAGCGTATGGGAGGAGTACATGGAGGAGAAGAAACGGAGGTAACCCAAGGAAACTATTATTTTTCCTATCAAGGCTTGTTCTTGCGTTAAGCTTAATGTTATTAGTGAAATATCACGGAGACCTTGGGATATAAGGTGAGCTTCGAGATAAAGGATAAGGACTTAGCCGGGCGTATAGGGAGGTTGCGCACAAAGAGCGGGACCATTGAAACACCAGCGTTCTTTCCAGTCGTGAATCCCTTCAGGACTAGAGAATCCGTTACTGTAGAGAAGATCCGTGAAATAGGGTTCAACCAGATAATTACTAATGCCTTCATAATAATGCAACGCCTTGGCGACGACGCTGTCAGGATGGGTGTTCATAAGGTAGTGGGTTATGATGGCGTCATAATGACTGACTCAGGTGCCTATCAATTATTGATGTACGGTAGGGAAAGAATTAAAATAGACCCCGTCAAAATAGTTGAGTTTCAAGATAGAATAGGTTCTGACATAGCAGTCATAGCTGATATCCCTACAAGAGATGATTCCACCTACGAGGAAGCACTAGTGAGTGTAGAGGAAACGCTTCGGAGGGCCAAAGCTGTAGCAGGTATGATAGAGCAAAGTAATACGTTATGGGTGTTGCCAATACAGGGAGGAGTTTATGTAGATTTAGTTGCGAAGTCCGCAGCAATCGCTGCAACTATGAATGAGTATGGAATGTATGCCATAGGGTCTCCTGTCACGGTTTTGGAGAAGTACGAGTTCTGGAAAATAGTCGACATGGTAGCTACTGCCAAGAAATACCTGCCCCATGATAAACCTGTACATCTCTTTGGCGGAGGTCATCCAATAATAATGCCGCTCATGGTGGCGCTAGGTGTAGATAGCTTCGATTCTGCATCATATATACTATACGCCCGCGACGGTCGATACATAACGGAACACGGGACTTATAGAATAAAGGAGTTAGACTACCTGCCCTGCGAGTGCCCAGTATGTAGCAAGTACGAACCTAAAGAAATGCTCGAAATGCCGCGTGAAGAACGCGTTAAACTGGTCGCTATCCACAACCTCTACGTCATAGCCAGAGAGATACGTAGGATAAAGGAAGCCATAAGGGAAGGTAGGTTATGGGAGCTAATAGAGGAAAGAGCACGTACCCATCCTTATGTCAGGGAAGCCCTAAATCGCGTGATTAAATACGTCGACTGGATTGAAAGATTAGATCCCGTGATAAGAGGCAAGTCCAGAGGTCTATTCCTATATGATAGAACATCATACTTCAGGCCAGAACTTCTGAGACATAGGAAAAGAGTTATTGAAAAGATATTGAGGGAGATAAAGAACAGGACCATAAACAATGTGGTACTGGTTCCGGCCAGCACCCTTGTAAAACCCTTCCACGACGCCGAACATTTCAAGAAGGTATTAAGATATCTCAACATCACAGATGAACACATCATACTTTTCTACGTTCCCTTCTTCGACATCGTACCCTATGATATCGACGAAACATACCCATACTCACAATTCGAAGCCCCCTCACACCCAGAACCATGCGTAATTAACATGATGTGCGACACTATACGGAGATTACTCAAGATAGCACAGGATGTCCAAGTACATGTTAAGTTCGTGTATGCTTCGGGCTTTGGGAACACTGATGCATGCAAGAAAATTCTTGAATTTTGCGAAAAGAGCAGTAATGTTCAATGCATTAAGCTGGATCAGAAGGTTTAATGGAACTCACATATATGGCTTCGGACCTTTCTCCTCTTTCCTTGTCGACTTTATGGCTTCCTCCAGTGCCGCCTCTGCCTCAGCCACTAGCTTTGAGTACTGTAATAAATCCTCAATATCTATGCCTAAGTTCAGTAATTCACTAACTTTCCTCACGAATACTGCAGCGGCACCTGGGTCGTATTTACTTGGTTCTGTGTACGGAAAGATTAAGAGCGTGGGTATCTTCATAATGTTGAATACGGTGAAGAATGTGGCAAGTGGACCCACTATGTAAAGCCCCTTCTCCATCTGAGGTTCACTGAAGCTCCATCCACAGTTGTTTATACATACCCACCTGAATTCCTCTTCTCCTTCCTGAAACTTTGAGTTAAGCCCGCCAGCAAGTATTGCTCTCTTGCCGCCTACGCTGAGAAACCACTCGGCGAACTTTACGGCGTATACGACCCTTTCCGGAGGTTGAGGTAAGGTATTGTTAACGAGTATCATGAGATCCTTATCGGGACACGCAAATATCTCGTATGGTGTCATAACACCGTACTCCTCTATTGCGGTGAAATCAGGCATGTATTTTGTGACCACATCCCCGACTTTCACTGCCTCTAGCTTAGATACTAGGTACCTAGTAGCTATGGTTCCGACGTACCCGAATCCCGGAAACCCCGTTATCAGGGTCCACGGTCTCTTATTTTCAAATATACCGCTGTACTCATCATAGATGTATATCTTGACTTTCGACATTACTCCACACACTCCCTAAGCTTTACAGCTGGTCCGATTATAAAGTGTATTATCTCGTCGGGGGAAAGAATTAGCCTGCCAACACAAAGCAGGTTATCGTCCTCATCCACCACGAGCGCCTCTGAACCTGCTCTTAAGTCATCATCAACGTACATGACATGCTTTGCAAACACGGAGCTACCGAACGTTACTAGATCCTCCGCTATTTCATTAACTACGATCACCCTTAACCTAGGTGGGGGTACAGTTTCATGAATTACCTTAGCCGCCAGTAATTTTAGATTGAATGTATATGTTGAGGCTAGGACTGTGGCAATTATTTCACCAGAAGGTGTTAAGATTTCCCTAATCTTACCTGTATTTCTCGAGATCTTCAGAAGTACCCCCTCAGGAAATACTTTCTCGCCAATACCGTCGACACCGAGTTGGTGCTCTAGTATCGCCCTTAGACGCCTTAGCTCCAAGGGCTTCGCTTTCCTAACTTTATACAAGACCCCTAAACCACCGCATGCGTATTCCTTTGACGAGGTTTAAATCCTTCCCGCGAGCTGTAGGGGCGGAACCTACCGTACAACACCTTCTTTATGGCATATATGAAGTCCTCCTGCGTTACTCGCCTCCTGTTATTCCTGAGGGCCGAGTAACCTGCTTCAGTGCATATGGCCTTTATATCAGCACCCGTGGCTCCCTCTGTTAGCCTAGCGAGTTCCTCTAGGTCAACGTCTTTGCTTATCTTCATTTTACGGGTATGTATTTTGAAGATCTCCCAACGACCCCTCAGATCCGGGAGTGGTATCTCTATAACCCTATCGAACCTTCCAGGCCTTAATAGGGCAGGGTCCAGTATGTCTAGCCTGTTAGTAGTTGCTATCACCTTAACGTTGTCTAGGGGGTCAAAACCGTCTAGCTCGGCTAGTAGCTGAGTTAATGTCCTATGTATCTCCCTCTCGCCGCTCGTACCCATGTCCATCCTTTTAGATGCTATAGCATCGATTTCATCAATCAATACTATGGCTGGCGCCTTACGTCTGGCGAACGCGAAAAGCTCCCTAACTATCCGCGCACCCTCACCAACGAACTTCTGCGCAAGTTCTGACGCCACTAAACTTATGAAGGTAGCGTTGGTTTCGCCAGCAACCGCCTTAGCTAGTAGTGTCTTACCGCAACCTGGAGGTCCGTAGAGTAGGATGCCCTTAGGCGGCTCAATACCTAATTCACGGAAGAGTTCCGGATGCTTCAGTGGGAGCTCCACAACCTCACGTATTTCCTGTATCTGCTCCTTTAACCCGCCAATGTCGGAATACCGTACTGGGGGTCTCTCTATGACTTCCATTCCCCTAACGTAAGGATCCTCCCTGCTCGGCAGTACCTCAACTATTGTTGAGCCTCGCTGATTTAGCGCTACCTTCACGCCAGGTCTTAGTTGCGCCTTATCCACCTCCCCCGAAACACTGACAATTAAGTGAGGACCTGTTGTACTCTTCACTATGGCCCTACCATCAGGCAACATCTCGAGGAGTGTGCCCTCAATAAGCGGGGTCGACATTAGCTTCTCTATCTCACGCTTGTAGTAGCCGAGCTCGCTACGTAAGTAGTTAACCTCGGCCTCAAGCTCCTGTACACGCATCTCAAGGTACTTAACGTAGTCCGTTATGCCACGTCTGCGCACACTGAAGTCAACGTCCGACAAACCACTCACCACTATTAAGATATGTTCTAGAAAACCTAAAATACTAAGAGCCTTAATATTGTGAAGCCCTCTCCTTAATACCTTAATGTTGTCGTCGAATAACTAAGCTATATTAGTCTAGAGGCTAGCAATAATCCTAGGAAGGTCGGTACTCTTGAGCCCGAGGCCCGACATAATCCACTGTGAAATGTGTGGTCGTCCTGTAAGAAGGAGAGATTCTAAGGTAGTGTACATTGAGGGTGCCCGCTTAGTTTTATGTCCTCAGTGCTACTCAAGAGTGGCAAAGCGGGCTGTGAAGGAAGAGGTTAGAAGTGCAACTACTAAGAGAATAAATACTCCAAGGACTCGCACAACTGCAGGAAGGTCTGCAAGAAGGAGAAGCCTAAAGCTTGAAAATTATGAAGTTGTGGAGGATTACGCTAGGCGAGTGAGGGAGGCTAGGGAACGGTTGGGCTGGACGCAGAGAACACTCGCCGAAGCCGTAAGGGAGAGTGAAAACGTTATAAAGAGGATAGAGGCAGGCAGGCTAACCCCCACTATAGAATTAGCTATGAAATTAGAGAAGGTGCTTGACATTAAGTTGTTGGAGCCAGTGGTTGACAACGATTTCACAGGTTCCTTGGGCGGGTTAGGTGGTCCCTCAAAGGAGCTTACACTAGGTGACATAGTTTCCATAAGAAGGAGGGGAAGTAAGGAGTAATGAACTGGCTTCATAAAAAAGCAGTACTAATATCACGTGAGGACGATCTTGAAGAGGCATTAGCCCTCATAAAGTGTTTGGATAATGTGGATGTCATTAAAATAGTAAGCCTCAAGAGAAATTACAGGATTGACAGCAAGTCTTACGTAAGGAAGGGCAAGTTGGAGCAACTTAAGCGAGAGCTTGAATCTCTAGAATATAAGGTTGACATTCTCTACGTTTACGATGTTTTGAAGCCACGTCAGGTAGTGAATCTAATGAAGGATCTAAGGGTCGATGTCAAGGATAAGGTAGGTCTTATATTGGAGATTTTCGCAGCACATGCGGGGTCCAAGGAAGCCAAGCTACAGATAGAAATGGCTGACATATTACATAAATTACCTCTCATAAAGGAGTGGATCAGAAGGGCTAAGATGGGGGAGTTACCTGGCTTCATGGGTCCTGGGAGGTATGCTGTTGACGCTTACTACACACACATGAGGAGAAGACTCAGTAAAATAAAACGGGAGTTAAAGGAGTTAAGAGTGCGCAGATCTTTAGCTAGGTCGCAAAGAATCCGAAAGGGCATGCAGCAAGTCGCTATAGCAGGGTATGCCAACGCCGGCAAGACTACTTTATTTAACAGAATCACATCTGAACACAAGCCCGTAGGACCAGAAATGTTCACTACCCTCACCCCTAAATCGAAGGCCGCCTCGCTAAAGGGCAAACGCGTCATTTTCGTTGACACAGTGGGTTTCATACGTGATGTCCCTCACGAGGTAATAGAGGCTTTCTACGCTACGCTGGAGGAGATAGCACTCTCGGACCTCACCATATTAGTTCTGGACTCATCTGAGAATCCTTCCCTCTTGCGCAGGAAACTCCTCTCATCACTTGATACACTGAGGCGCATAGGGTACGTAGGTAAACCGCTAATCGTAGCACTAAATAAGATCGACACCGTCGACAGCGCCGACACACTAATTAGAGATGTTGGTGCCCTGCTCTCAAAGCACTACTACTGGGCATGGCGCATTATACCGATCTCTGCTTTGAAAGGATACGGTATCGACATCCTACTTGGGGTCGTTCATGAGTACCTACATCCCCTAAGCTTACGTAAAAATAACATAACACCTCAAACCTCGAAGGTTCCTGCAGAAGGGTAAGTTACAATGAGTATCGGGACAAAGAAAAGGAAAGTATATGTCCTTAGGATAGGGCACAGACCAGAGAGAGACAAACGTGTTACAACGCATGTTGGTTTGGTCGCTAGGGCGTTTGGAGCTGATGGAATGATCATCGGGGACGTTAGAGACGAGAAAATCGTTTCGAAGATTAAGGATGTCTGTGAGAAGTGGGGACGGCGGGACTTCTACGTGATCTCAGGCGTTAACTCGGTAAGGTACGTACGTAAGTGGAAAGATGAAGGAGGTATTGTTGTGCATTTAACGATGTACGGTCTCCACATAGATGATGTTATTAGTAATATTAGAAGGGATCCTCGCGATATTTTGGTAATTGCTGGGGCGTCAAAGGTGCCGAGGTTCTTTTATGAGGTTGCTGACTTTAATGTTGCTATAGGTAATCAGCCGCACTCCGAAATAGCGGCACTAGCAATATTCCTCGATAGACTATTCGAGGGCCGTGAACTACACTTTATTTTTTCTGATGCAAAGATATGTATCGAGCCATCACCCAAAGGTAAGAAGGTGACTGTATGTGGTAGGGAAGGGGAAGGACAAGAACATCAATGACCTGCTAAGGTTCATTGAGAATTACGTTGGGGAGACTGGTAAGAAGGTATTCAGAGCCTTAATGAGTAGTGGAGATGAGATGCTTGACACTGAGATTATCGAGAAAACAAAGTTGAATGAACAGGATGTCAGGCGAGCGCTTTATGAACTCCATAACCTTGGGTTAGTAGCCTACCGCAAGACCAGGAATCCCGAGGACAGCCGCTACATATACTTCTGGAAGATAGACACCGCCAGGATTAATCAAGTACTGCTTCAGCGCAAGAAAGAGGTGCTGAACAAGCTCAAAGAACGGCTGAGATATGAGGAAAGCAACACGTTCTTCACATGTCCTGTTGATGGGGTTAGGCTGACCTTCGATGAGGCTATGGAGACCGACTTCAAGTGCCCACGGTGTGGAAGCGACCTAGTAGCTGAGGATAATGAGTACTTTAAGGAGAGGTTACGTGAAATTATAAGGGAGCTTGAAGAGGAAATATCACATGAGGAGCGGCTACTTAGTAGTTGACTTGTTCTGCGGGGGAGGCGGGTTCTCTCGTGGCTTTGAGGACGCTGGCTTCATCACGGTTCTAGCGATAGACAATAATAGGGCCGCTGCTAGAACATTCGCGGGCAACTTTAGTAATGCCGTGGTCCTTGTAGAGGACGTACGTTCCTTATCCTGCGATGACATATTGTACATGTTAAATGGTAGGAAACCCACAATAGTAATAGGTTCACCTCCGTGCGAACCATTCACCGGTGCTAACCCAGCTAGGAGGAAAGAACCCCTAGATAGGCTCTACAAGGATCCTATAGGGCAACTAGTCCTGGAATTCATACGTATCACTGAGTGCCTTCAGCCAAAGGTGTTTGTAATGGAAAATGTTCCAGCCCTCCTTGAAGGCGACCTTAAGGTTGCGTTGAGGGAAGAGTTCAGAAGGGCGGGCTTTAACGTTGTCTTCAATATTCTACGAGCTGAGGACTACGGAACTCCCTCACATAGGGTTAGGTTGTTTGCATCTAACATACCTTTGAAACCCAAGAGGTTGCGTCGTAAAGTAAGCGTTTGGGACGCCATAGGGGACTTACCGGAACCCTCAGAGGATCCTGTAATACCTAACCACGAAAAACCTCCCAGACTCAGTAAGAGGAAGCTTAAGCGCATAGCTAGGTTGCAATGGGGACGCTCAGTAATACTCTACGAAGGTGCAGGAGGTCGTCGTTTACCTAACTTAATTCGACTACATCCACACAGAGTAGCCCCGACCGTACTTGGGTGCTCAAGATTCATACACCCCTTCGAGGACAGGCTTCTGACGGTGCGTGAGCAGGCACGACTTATGGGATTCCCTGATGACCACGTGTTCCTTGGAGGCAAAGATGAACAATATAACCAAGTTGGGGAGGCCGTGCCGCCAACAATGGCTAAAGCTATAGCCTCATACATACTCAATTTACTGGTGGGAGGAAATGCATAATGTAGTGGTCTGCATTCATAACGTGACATCACCACAGAGACTCATAGATGCAGCAAAGGTAGTGTTTGGCTTAGGTAATGCGAATGTCATTGTCGCATCGAGAGTAACTGGTATGGCTGCGCAAACAGGCATTCCGGAGGTCATGAGATACGCATACAAGTTGAAGAAGAGCTTCCTAGTTTTCCCAGCCCTCCAAGATGTTATAGATCTGCTGAAGCCTGACGAAGTACTGTTACTGGTTCCGGAGGGCTTCCCTGAAGCGGAGAATCTAGAGTCTAAGGTTACTCAGAGCAGGATACAGAATAAACGAGTTCTACTTGTGATTAGCGGTTCCGATGACGGCTTCACCCGCGCTGACCTTGGACTAGGGAATACCGTGTACTTACCGGGCGTTAAGGAATTTCTCCCGCTAGTAGCACTTGTAGCAATATCTTTGTGGGTTCTTGAGGCACGTAGCCCACAACCTAAGGATTAGGTCTCCTCCTTTAAAAGAGCTTTATAAACTTTTAGCACGATTCATTATACATCCTTTTAAGGTTCTTTATCCTCAATTAAGACCCGGGTCGGTATGATGAAGGCTAGGATAGCGGTGGCGGTAGTACTGTGCATCGTGATAGTGTTGCTTCCTGTATTCACGAAGATCCTGGAGAATTACGTGACTAGTACACAGGGGCAATATACGCGATCCAGCACAGCAACGTTCACTGCTAGTGGCGGTGGTGAAGTGCGATTTGCTGGATGCGGTGAGTCGCATGAAGGTGCTGATACCTTAATAGTTTGCCCATCGGAAATGTTTCTCTCTAAGGCAGGCATTACGGTTAGAGTCAACATTACTGTTAAGTTTAAGCACGCACAGCCCTGCCCTTATAGTAACTGGAAGATAAATGTAGGCACACCTTCAAACGCCGAAATTATCAATGAGTCTAAGACCGAGCTCGTGGACCCGTATACTGCCGTTATATACTGCCGTTAAGTACTTTTACATCAAGGTACAGGGCAACGGCACCGTAACAGTAGTATACGAGTACGGATCAGGATGCCCTTACGGGACGGAGGAGAAAGTTACAGTAAAGTATTACGTCGTTGGGAACATATCTACAGTAACTCTAGAGCAAACAACGTCACCTACGGAGACAACATCTACATATAGGGTCTTTGAGGGCATTCCCAACATCAGCTTAGAGAGTAAGAGCCTACAGATTAACGGAACACCCATTGAAGTACGCGGTTCTTGGATCTGCAACAGGCAAGAGTTACGATGGCGTGATGTCCTCACAGAACTTTCTCAGCTTCCACCATCAACTAAAGTTAAAATTGAAGCTATTTATGAGGAAGGCGCTTGGAAAGCAACGAAAATTGAGTTCAGTAATACCACGTGCGTCAGAGGTGAGGATTAAGATGAGGATCGTCGTATTAAGGAAGGTCGTCTCTCTTACTCTGTTTATCCTATGGTTAATTACCGGATTCACAGGGGTACTATTGCTGATAGGGTCATTGCTTGCTAGGATAGGAATATACGTACCCACCGCAATACCCGACATACACACATACGTAGGTTTTGGAGCTTTTGGTATCTCCGTAGTGCATATAGCACTAAACTGGGATGCCTTAAAGAGCTACGTGAGAATTAAATCTAGGAGGTGAATTGTTCTTTTTTATTACTGTTCTACTGTAAAATTAATACATAAGAATTATACACCCTCTAGTATAAGAGGATATCGACAGGGGCATACCACCGTGGCTTCAATCTACAGAAGAAACTGGAACACGAACACGCGCAGAAACAGCGCCGACATCATGATAAGCATGCTTAAATTCATTAATGAACAAGGATTCGCACTAAAAACACACATATTGTACAACGTGAACTTAAACTCTCGAAGTCTTGAAAAGTTCTTGAGGAGACTTATGGATGCGAACCTAGTAACAACAGTTAAACGTGAAGGAAGAGAGCAATTTCAAGTAACCATGAAAGGAAAACTATTCTTAAGCTATATCGATAGGGCGTTTACTATGCTAGAAGGAAGTAATTGCTCCGAGACAATCAAACTAAAATCCTCGACAAAAAATGTACTGAAACTTAAAGGGAGAATAAAGATTAGGGAAGGTGTGGTTCGTCACGGAAAGAGTGGCGCACGACACATACTGAATATGATCTTGGAGATCCCTTCGAGTAAAGGTGAAACTCAAGAGGTTTACGTAAATATCCTGTGCGGTAACATTAACCTAACAGACGCTGTCCTTTCCTTAGGTTCAGTAGTAGCGGTTTCCGAAGACGTGGGTCTACCAGCAGTAGTAATAGTGCCCTCAAGGATTCGTCCACAATTATCAAATCTAGTATCACAAATACAGGTAAACAACGAGTCCCCAAGTGTGATAGTGCTAGGTAAGGAGGAGTGGGAACTTTTAGAGGACACTCTCGTTAGGGCCATAAGATTTTTCGAATAATATTCCAAACTAACACCATTACTATTTCTCAAGGAGTACTCAAGGGAACAAGCAAGAGAACCTGAACATTATTGATTTACGAAACGTAAACCAAGATTACTAAACCTAATGAAAACCGCGTGAGGTGGTAGCCGGGCGGGGATTCGAACCCCGGTCACGGGGGCTCTTCCCCTAAGCAGCCGGGTCCAAAGCCCCGCATCCTTGGCCGCTAGACGACCCGGCTCCAGGTAACAGCATTATATCGCGGGATTTAAGGTTAACCTTGCCTCCGATCCATCAACCCTTAAGAAAAGTGAATTTGTGAATCATGAGGTTCCCCCTTACATAAGGGCAAGTAGAAGTGCCTGCGGAATTGGTGGGCCCGCGGGGACTCGAACCCCGGACCTCCGCCGTGTGAGAACACAAAAGTATGAAAGAATACGTATGGACAATATGTATGGTATCCAAAACGATAACTATGGCGAATATCATAGTGATATTACTTCATCCTGGAATATGCATGGAGTTTAGTGGGGTTTATAGAGATGGTTATGTGAACCGCTAATTGACAAGTTTGTGAGGATTGTATAGTGGAGCAATTATTTATATGCACGTCCTCTAGGGCCAATAAAATGCACTGTAATCGTCTTGGAACTCCAATTAATGGTGTATACAACCCGTATATCGCCTATGCGAATCCTAAAAGTATCCTCAAAGCCTTTGAGCTTCTTTATGTCATAATCTCTAAATGGAACAGGATTTACTTTTAACCTATCGAGAACTTCCAATACTCTAAGCCTGTAGCGTTCGGGAAGCAATTCTAAAGCTCTAACAGCCCTACGTTTTACCTTTATTTCAAAGAAATTTTCGCTCAAATAAACTCCCCGCTACTCGTTTCCTGTTAGCTTTTGTTTAATTTCATCGAGGTCTATTAACTCATCCTCCGACTTTATGGCATCAATTTCATCAGGAAGGGGCTCGGTCTCTTCAATATTTCTTTCAATAATGAAACGTATCATGGACTCCAATCTAGCTAGCCTCTCCTTTATCTCCCGAATCTCTAACAAGAGTTCAGAGCTTGCCAATCTTTCCCCAAAGTAATTTAACGTAATTCAATCCTAAAAGTTGTTAGTTAACATGAAATCATGATGGTCGTTTTGGTGGGCCCGCGGGGACTCGAACCCCGGACCTCCGCCGTGTGAGAACACAACCATATTCGAGTACTCACATTAGTAATATGCATGTGTTCCAAGCTGATAGACGCCATGGATATCCCGGTTGAATATTAATAACCGTGAGATATGCATGGTTGTCAAGTAGAGTGTTTTTACTCCAGGAGCTAGAAGGGCTCTTTTTACTATAAATCAAAAATACTCT
>CAYNPH010000088.1:0-4135 GCA_964399035.1 uncultured Desulfurococcaceae archaeon | reverse complement strand
AATAACCCTCCTCTCCTTACTCGTCAGTATCCCCACCCTAGCCCTGAGCTCCGACGCTATCCTCTCCGCTTCCGCGCCACCCAGCTGAAAGAACGTGAGTTCAGGCTTCATGGTCCCGGTTGCTGGCGTGAAGACATCGACACACGCTAGGCCCCAAGACCTCTGGAGGGGGCCGTGCCTCAACCTCACCTCCGACACGAGGTTGTAGGGAACGCGCTTCTCCTTAACCCACCACACCCCGAACCTCGCGTACGCGTGATCCCTCTCCAGCTTGAACACTACGCTCCTGTAGAACTTAGGTATCCAGTACGCAAGGAACACCGCCGGAATCACCACCAGCAGGATCAGGGAGACAATGGCGGCGGGCACGCTGACCAAGGCGAGCAACGCACAGGAGATCGAGGTCGGGACGAAGTACCAGAGACTGTACGCCCAGTAAATCTTAATTAGCTTCGGCGACGGCCTAAACTCTATTCCTCCTCTCGAAATATCGGTCGACATATTCTACCTAAGGAAAACTATGTGTTGAGCAGTTAAAAACCTCACTCTGCAATCACCTGCTACAGGATGAGTCGGTAAGCTCCTGTGGACTCACGGGCTTATGGTGGATGCTGACACCTTCATTTGCCTAGGGTAGCTAACGGTTTCGACACGTAGTAAGTTATTGCGTAAGTAACGTAATGCTGTACATACTGTTCATAATTAATTATGTTATGAAAAAGAACTCCTTAATTAAGTACGTGCTTTTCATATGATAAAGTTAAGCAAATAATATATCTTAATAGAGTAAAGCATTTAAGGTGCGCTACGTTGCGTAGCGCCACACGTAAGGTAATCCCCAAGACAGTGTTAGTCGCCACGCTCCTACTCGCAATAATCGTGACGCTAACACCGCTAACCTTCAACACAGGCGTTGCGAGTAACGCATCAGCAAACGCGGAAAGCTTGAAGAGCCTGAAGGGCGTGGTGCTCATAGGGAAGGCGTTCTTTTCAGCCGACGGGATTCGAGGCGCGCTAGTTGCGGGGTACGACAGCAAGGCCGGCTACATAGACCTCATAGTTTCAGGAATAGACTACTCTCCCGAGCCCAACCACTTCGACGTGAACGTGGTCAGGCTACGGTTCCTCAACACCCTCGGGGTCAAGGTTCTCGTTAAGTTCAATAAGGAGGTAGGTAAGGGCTTCGCACCCCCAACCAACATACTGCCGGGGACTAAGTTAGGGCTCAACTGGACCGCCGTAAGCCTAGCCGACAACAGGCCCTACGAGAAGGCGCCGTGGAAGGAGCTACGCGTGTACGGTGCCGCGTGGAACGGCACGAAGTTCCTAGGTCCTAAGGAGCTGGACCGCCTGAGCGTCGGCACCCCAGTAATGGCGGCCTCAACCTACCCGTGGCCCGCTAAGGGGTTAGTCACGGTGTTCTACATTAACGTGCCGTACTTCAGCAGCTACAGCGACTTAATGTATCGCTACGGCGTCCTGACATACGACCTAATGAAGCGTGAGGTCGTGGGTAACGCCACGCTACCGCTAGTAGTTAAGCGTGTCGGACGCGACTTCATCATCAACTACACCACCATCAACGGCACTAACGTAAGCGTTAAGACAAGGAGGTACGCCGTAACGTTCTGCCCAGCGAACCCGCAGGAAATGGTGGGCTACGCCATGCTAGCGTACGCGGCTAACGGCAACGTCTACTTACTCGAGTCTAAGGTCGACCTCAAGTCGGGTAAGGCAGGGGGATTCAAAGCACTTAACGTAGCCAAGGACTACGACGTCTTCCTACTGCGTTTAGGAACCGACAGGGACTACAGCAGGTACTACGTGGCCGTGGACTTCATAAGCACGGGCACGTGGTTCCATGACGTAAGGCTCTACGCGGCAGGAAGCAACGGCTTCGAGAAGGTATTCGAAAGAACCTTAACCAAGAGGTTCTACAGAGCGTACATAGTGTTCCATGACGGGCTACTCCTACTACTGACACAGAACGGCGGAGTAATAACAATCAACGACCTCGAAGGACATGAAGTAAGTGTCCTGAAGCTCTACGGCAGGTTCTACGCCCACCTAGTAAGCGTGCCTAACCCTGAATGGCCCGACACCTACGTCCTCATAATAGGCGTGCCATCCGCGGAAACTAAGGCCTACTTCCTAATTCTCAACCCGCCCACGTCGGTAGCGACGACCACAACAGTAACTACGAGCACGGCCACCAACACCACCACTAGCAGCGCCACCTCAACAACGCCACCAACAACCACCGTAACAACAACCACGTCAAGCACCACGACATCAACGACCACTACAAGCACTAAGACAGTAACCACAACGAAAACAAGCACGGCCACAAGCCCATCGACGACATCAGCAACCAAAACAACGAGAACGAGTAGCACCTCCTCAACAACGACCCACGCGACAGCGGGAACGGGCACGAGTACAAGCACCAGCACGGCCAGCACTCAAGCACGGGTCCCACTAAGCAAGGGAGACTGGCTTGAATACCACGTGAAGGTACATGGCGAGGGCCCGCTAGGCACGATGAACTTCGACACCGGAGTCAAGGTAACGGTGACCAGCCTAAGCGACGAGTACATCAAGCTGGTGGTGAAGACCCTCAAACCCCTAACGTACGAGCAACGCTCACTAATCACGATGGGCGCCCTAACAGGCAACAAGCTAATCCTAGCCCTAGCGGCGGGCAAGCCAAGCACCGTAACCTACGAACTCCCGCTCCAACCAGCAAGTAAGGCCTGCCCCATACTAGCGAGCCCGACAGGCAAGGAGGAAACAATAACGGACTCAGGCACGAACCTAGGCCACAAGTATAGCGTAACGTGTGTCTACACGCCTAAAGGCATCCTAAACACCCTAACATTCAAGGACGTGTACGGCTCCGGAAACCAGAAGATCAACGTCGAAATAACGGTGACACTAACGAGCTCAAGTAAGGACGTCGGGGCAACACCCAGCGGCGGGGCGGGAGGGGGCCCGCTAGGAGGCCTACTAGGGAACGCGTCCCTCACAACGGTACTGATAATTTCAGTAGTAATCGCCGTAGCCATAATCGCGGTAGTACTTGCCTTAACCCTGAGAAAGAAGTAAGGAAATAAACAAGCACGCGTTTTTCCCCGAGCAGAGTATGTAATCATTAAGGATATTGCTAGTGGATTAAGAGAGGATAGGAGAGGATTAAGAAAGCTTATAGATGGCTCGTAAAAGACAGATAGATGCTGTTATTATAGCGTATAAGGATAGGTTGACAAGGTTTGGATTCTCGTATTTAGTAGAGCTTTTTAAAGCGTATGGTGTGCAAGTTGTAGTCGTTTTTCATGAGGAGCCAAAAGACTACTGTCGAGAACTAATTGAGGACTTAATAGCGGTTGTAACTAGCTTCGCTGGTAGAATTTATGCGTAAGCGTAGTAGGAAGTACAAGAAGGCGCTGGAGAAAGCCGGGGACGTCACGGTAAGTGTTACGTCATGGCTTCGAAAACAATGACTGGGCGTTACTGAAGCACTCTACGAAAGCCGAGACCGAGTACAGGGAGTAATTCCCTAACAAGCCCTATTCCTGTAACACGCCAGTATTCAACGTTAACGTAGTCCCCACTAAGAAATTATGACTCATGAGGGCTACAGTCCATTAAACCCCACAGTGAACAAGCAAGTACATCCACTAAGACACTAATCAATTCATCACTCAGAAGAACGCCTTCGGAACCCTAACAAGGGGTTCTGACCCCCAGTAGACCTAGATCAAACACCTCCGTCTGGGTCCGAAAATAATTAAATAAACTACGCCTAAATCCAAGCATCATTGATACAATATTAACTAAAAATAATTTCCTTAATTCCTAGGAATTCAAATAATAGCATATTTAAACATAGTTTTCGAGATTTTGCAGTTAACTAGTGTTTTACATAATTACTAATACGCCATAGTCGCTGCTTGTGTCTTGATGCTTATCTCTAATATTATTGATGTGTTTTTCTTTGTTTCTAAGGCTTGTATCGGGATAATATGTCATGGTTTGTGATGTCTTTGTGTGCTATGTTGTGTATTGCTGGGTGTACTTCGTGGTGTCTTGGGTTGGGTACTTTAACCTGTTGCTGTGTGGGGTGTTTTGTCTGTGT
>CAYNPH010000087.1:0-12742 GCA_964399035.1 uncultured Desulfurococcaceae archaeon | reverse complement strand
AATTCGTGGTGGGCCCGCGGGGATTCGAACCCCGGACCTCCCGGTTATCAGCCGGGCGCTCCACCTGGCTGAGCTACGGGCCCCACGTATTTGTGGGGGTGGTTTTCTTTTAAAGGTTTGCTCATCCTTAGAGCATGGTGTGTTGGGTTGCTTGGGGCATTGATTGCTGTGATATGCGGGTTGTTTGCGGCATTCCTAGGTGCTTATGTCACGCGTACCATCACGGGTCTGGCTGTCGCGTTATGGCTCGGCCCCATCAGCATAACTTTCGCGTTATCGCTTACTGGCGTGAGCCTGCCCCCACCGCCTGCGGCGTGGATCACCCTCCCGCTGGTTAAGTTCCTACTTGGCTTAACGCTTTTCCTAGTGGGCTTCATGCTGTGGCGCGCGGCGCTAGCCGTTTCGCTTGCGACGTACTTGGCGTGGGTTACCTTGTCAGCTCTGCACGATCAGTCGTGGGCCCTGCCGCCAGAACTCATCGCATTAACCATGGTTATCACCCTAACACCGATAATCTATATCCTGAATAGGGACTTACCGGGCATCAGCATGGCCATCTTAGGCGGGACACTCGTGGCGTCAGCGCTCACCCCTTACGCAGGGTTAACCCCATCATGGTGTGTGGGGTTAGCGGTAATCCTAACAGCGTCGGTAAAAGCGGTGAGAGGCGCGTCACCAAACCCACTAAAACTTAAAAGGGGATTCAAGGTAACTCAATCTGGGCGGCGGTCGTCTAGCCTGGTCTAGGACGCCGGCCTGCCAAGGCAGTGGTCCTGCGCCGCGGAACGCCGGAGATCCCGGGTTCAAATCCCGGCCGCCGCACCACACCCCCATTGGAAGACTTTTAAGCCCCCGAAAATCCTCGTTATTGGTGCCGCGGTAGTATAGCCCGGCCAAGTATGCGGGCCTTTCGAGCAGGCTTGAGCCGGCCCTGCGTGGACAGCCCGTGACCCGGGTTCAAATCCCGGCCGCGGCACCACTAAGCAAATAACTTCTTCATGATTAAGCCCCTACTAAACCGTAAAACGCTACTACGCAAGTAATCCCACACCAGCATAACACTTAACGAATCACGGTCCGCACCTTATGTACTGTCACTAAACTAAGTTAGCGATCCCCATGACTCACCACGGTTGAGGAGTGGAAAACTCAGAAACGGTGGGGCGTGTGGCGGGCCCGGGGGGATTTGAACCCCCGACATCCGGCTTCCCCGGTCAGAGCCGGGAAACCGTCAGTGGTTAGGAACCCCCGGACCTTTAGGAGGCCGGCGCTCTATCCTAGCTGAGCTACGGGCCCCCACCGATAACTCTTCTTGAGTGCACCGGTTTTAAGCTTTAACATGGATTCCCACCCAACCATTAACCTTAAACCCCCCAAACAAGAATACAATCTGGGCGGGGGTGCCCGAGCTCGGCCAAAGGGGGCGGGCTTAAGACCCGCTGGCGTAGGCCTGCGTGGGTTCGAATCCCACCCCCCGCACCAGCCCATGTTCTGTCATGGTTGAGGTTAAGCGTAGCTTACGCAGGTTAAGTGAGCCTATTTTGAAGGCTCCCCGTCACTTGGTTTCCCCGTCTCCCGTCCTGCATTGCGGAAGGCGATTAGTAGGTAGGTTAAGGCCACGCAGTACACCCCGGTGGTTATTCTGAACGGGTATTCGAGGTTTACGCTGAGTAAGTATCCGCCAAAGCCACGGCCAGCTATGCTGACGAGGTCCCTGATGATGTTCATGAGTGAGAGGGCCTTCCCTCTATGCTCCTTAGGGAGTATCGACATCGTAAATGCCGTGAAGAGGGGGCTGGCGACATTCATTATTACTGTGCGGGCAACGAATAACGCCATGGCTAGGTAGTAGTTATTCACGTAGGTTATGGCTATTAGTAATGGCAAGCTGGTGAATGCCACGTAAGCATAGGTCTTCAGCGGGTCGCCAACACGTTCACTGAGCTTGGGCATGGTAAGCATCAACGCCCCCATACCGAGGCTCTCGAAGAACTGCAGTGTCCCGAGCTCACCGCTACCGACACCGTACTTAAGCACGAAGTAGTAGTTAGCGTTGTGGATTGCTAGCGACGCGCCTAAGGTAATTAAGCCCTCAAACACGAGGAGCTTATAGAATGCCTGCCCCAGAGCCTTGAAGGTCGAGGTAACGTCACGCAGGTTAACGCTTGAGCCATGCTTAGATGCAGCACTTACCTCCTCGCGAAGCCCTAATAGAAACAGAGCGGGTAAGGGATTAAGTAATGCTACGATAAGCAGGCAGTAACGGTAGGATTCTAGAGTGCCCGCCGCGAGTGCCGTCCCTAAACGCTCGGGAACCCAGCCAAGGATCGCCCCCACGGCATTACCGAAGCTCATGGAGGCGTACAGGTACGTGTAGGAGTAATGGAAACGCTCCTTACTAGTGACGCGACTAACAAGGACCTCGATCGGGATCGTGAAGAGCGCGCCTGACATGCCAGTGAGTGCTGAGGCAAGGTAAATCAATGGTCTCAACCCCAGCGACATAAGCGCGTAGCTAGCGCTCTCAAGAAGTAACGCGGCAAGCACGAGCGTGGACGCTCTGTACCTATCAGTAAGCCACCCGGTAAGGAGAACCGAGGTGAGGGATACTGCGGTCGTTAAGCTCCCAAGCACACCGTACTCCACGGGACTGAAGCCCAGTAACTTAAGATAGGGCGCGCTGACAACGTAGGATAGTGTAGGTAGTATCATGCTAGTGAACGCGAATGCTGTGACCCTGCGCAAGTCGCTGCTATTATCTATGCCCATCCTTGAGCCCAACACACCTTGAATCTTAGCAGAGGAAAAAGTGTATTTCCTCAGCCACACCTCTCAAACGGTCGGAAGACCGGGGATGGTGAAGGATGGTTCAAATAATAGACACCACGTTGCGCGACGCGCATCAATCCCTGATAGCAACTAGGCTAAGGACAGAAGACATGATACCCATAGCGAAGGTAATCGATGAAGTAGGGTTCTACTCCCTCGAGGTATGGGGAGGCGCGACATTCGATGCCTGCATAAGGTACCTTAAGGAGGACCCGTGGGAGCGCCTGAGAACCCTAAGGAGGGAGGTAAGGAGAACCAAACTACAGATGCTCCTAAGGGGCCAGAACCTTGTAGGGTACCGCCACTACCCTGACGATGTTGTGGAGGCATTCGTTGAGAAGGCATACGACAACGGCATAGACATATTCAGAGTGTTCGACGCCCTAAACGACGTAAGGAACATGAGGACATCAATAAGGAAGGCTAAGTCCGTGGGGGCAATAGTCCAAGGAGCTATCTCCTACACAGTCTCACCAGTCCATACCCTAGAGTACTACCTGAAGGTAACGGAAGAACTCCTCGCGCTCGAAGTGGACGTGATAACGATTAAGGACATGGCAGGCATACTCCGCCCTCACGTCGGGACCGAACTTGTGCGTACGATAAAGAAGGAATTCAAGGTTCCGGTGAACGTCCACTCACACGCAACAGGCGGCGTGGCGGTCGCGACCTACGTGGAGGTGGTTAAGGCAGGCGCGGACTTCATAGACACGGCCGTATCCCCCCTAGCCTTCGGGACGGCGCAGCCAGGGATACAGTCAGTACTCTACGCGCTACCAGACGACTTAAGGCCGCAACTCAATGAGAAGGCAATACATGAGATCTCGAAGTACCTGAAACACGTGCTGTTCGAGAAGTACGCTAAGCTCCTCAATCCCAGAGTCCTCCTCCCGAACCCAGACGTCGTCGTGCATCAGATACCGGGAGGAATGCTGTCAAACCTAGTCGCGCAACTAAAGCAGGAGGGCGCGTTAAGCAAGCTAGACGCCGTGCTTGAGGAGGTTCCAAGAGTCCGCGCTGACCTGGGGTACCCACCGCTCGTGACGCCCCTATCACAAATAGTGGGGACGCAGGCAGTACTCAACGTGCTTCTCGGCCGGTACAAGGTAATAGCTAAGGAAGTAAGGGACTACGTGAAGGGGCTTTACGGCCGCCCACCAGCGCCGATAAAGGAGGAGATAAAGCGCATGGTGCTTAAGGGTGAGGAACCAATCACCGTGAGGCCAGCGGACCTCCTAGAGCCAGCGTTAAGGAAGTGTGAGGAGGAAGTAGCTAGGAAAGGGTACCTAAGGAAATGGGAGGACGTGCTAACATACTGCCTCTTCCCCGAGACAGCGGAGGAATACTTCAAGTACAGGGAAGAAAAGCGTGGTCGGGCTAGTAGGGAGCAGTCCGCACGTAAGGGAATGAGTTCCTTAGGGAGTACATGGACTCTTGCGTGGCGCCTCACCGAGTGGGACTAACGAATCGAACCTACGCTTTCTTCCGCTTAAGTTGCGCTACACCACACCTCGGGCAGGTACCGGGCCTATCGAACACCGCGCCGCATGCCGGGCAAACATAGACGTACCTTCTCGGCCTCCTGAGTGAGGTCCTCTTAACCCCCATTACCTCAGCCCCTAGCTTCAGCGCCACGTTCTGAACGGAACGGTCATCGCTGACAACAACTACCTTGAACCCCTTCCTAATCAGTGAGCATGCGATACCCAAGACCCTCAGATCAGTGGTTGAGAGCCTTCCCAGCTCACCAAGTGACTTAGCGACCCTAGCAGCCTGCTGGAGCTCCGCCTCGGAGGGCTCGGCAACAATTATCTTGCCAGCGGCTAAAGCCAGCTCCAGTGCCCTCCGGCTAGATTCATCCTTAACCTCACTCAGCACCTCCGGTGTGGTATATGCCTTACCGATTAACACGTTCTGTAGTCCGGCGAAGAAACCTGCGGCGTCTACAACGTAGGCTACCTCAGAGCCTCGCCTCCCCTTCCCCTTACATGCATCTCTCGAAGAGGCGGACGTAGTAATCACCCATGTAGAACCGAGCGAATAGCGCGGGGGTCGGCGCCTCAGTTATGGTGATTTCCTCACCCGGCCTGATCGTTACTGAGTAGTTCCCGTCGCTGATAACTTCGAGGCTGGGTGAGTCCCTTGATGCGACAACACGTACGGTGGATGTTGGGGGAAGCACTACGGGCCTGCAGCAGAAGGTTATGGGTGCTAGAGGCGTTACTATTATTGCACGCATTGTGGGCTCCACCACGGGTCCCCCAGCAGCTAAGCTGTATGCCGTCGAACCTATTGGCGGGGCGATGATTACCCCGTCACCCACCAAGTAGTATATCTCCTCACTATCCTTCCACACGTGGATTCTTGAGACCTTTGTTCTCGCCTCACTCGACGTCACTATGGCGTACTCATTCAGCGCGTACGGCAAGGTAGTTCCGCGCCAAGTGGCCTTGAGGCGCATGTACTTAACTATCTTGTACCGCCCAGTCACGATACGGTCGATCATGTCTGTATACTCGAATGGCGCGACATCGCAGAGGAACCCTCTCCTGCCGTACCTTATTGTGGCTACGGGTATGGCTTTATCGCCGAGAAGGTGTAGGGTACTTAGAACCGTGCCGTCACCGCCCACAGCCACTATTAGGTCAACGTCATCCTTGCCAAGCGTGAATTTCCTGTCCCAGTCAATCATCCTCGCAGCCCTTCGATCCACGTACATCTTAAGCCCGCTCAACTCGCCGTAATTAAGTATTCGCTTGGTGAGTTCTATCGCCTGCGGGCTATTGAACTTCGGAACCACCCCTACCCTCAAACCACTTAAGCACCAAAAGATAATGGGTGTTCAACGCAATTTATGTTTGGTATGCGGCGTGGCTAGGAAGAAGCACTGTGTTAAGGTCCCGTTAAGGCAGGCTGAACAAGCATTAAGGCTACTTAGAGCACGCAACCTCGTCGCTAAGGGGCTAAGGGTCCGTAGAGCAGGGAATTACTTACTAATACCCTTAACGTGCCCCGGCAGCAATGCCGTGTCCCTGCTGAGGGAACACCTAGTGAGTGCTGAGGCCTGTGAGGAGCTATTCGAGGAAACAATGCTCGGGAAGACCTTCAAGGACTACCTCAAGGGGAAGATTCCTGAGGAATTGCTTGAGTCCATACCGTCATCCTACGACATCATTGGAGACATAGCAATAATTCAGCTCCCCGAGGAGGCCTTAAGGTATGGCGACATCATTGCTGAGTCCATAATGCGCGTCGCTAAGAACGTTAAGTCAGTATACGCGGCAGGCCCCGTTGAGGGTGAGTACCGTGTACGTAAGTTAACTCACTTGGGCGGTGAGCGACGTACCGAGACGGTACATAAGGAGTATGGCGTGCTCATACGCGTTGATGTGGGTAAGACCTACTACAACCCATCCCTCTCGGAGGAGCACCGTAGGGTGGCGTCCTTAGTAAGTGAGGGTGAGGATGTCGCTGACCTATTCTGTGGTGTCGGGCCCTTCACGCTACACATAATCACCACGCGGAAGGCCAGAGTATTCGCGGTTGACATAAACCCGCACGCGATAAAGTGCCTCATAGAGTCCCTAGAGCTTAACTCAAGGAGAATTAAGGGTAAGGCGGTACCCGTGATGGGTGACGTGCGGGACTTCCTAGCTGTGGTGGCCACAGCATCGTTTGATAGGGTCATAATGAACCTCCCGCATGCAGCAGTGAGCTTCATTGGCGAGGTTCTAAGTAAGGTAAAGCCTGCCGGGTACCTCCACGTGTACACGGTGGCGCGGAGCGCGGGTGAGGCGAGGGAGGCAGTAATGAATGCGGTGCCGGGCGACTTCAAGGTAGTGATCCTTGATGTCACGCGTGTCCTTGACTACGCTCCCCGCAAGTTCATCTACCGCGTTGACGTGAAGGTGAGGTAGTTCCAGAAAGGGCTTCAGGGGGATTCGTACTCATCACAGTAGGTCAGCAAGGATGCGATACATCATCAGTTTCACCTTTAAATTACGCTCAACGCAATTTAAACCGTGGCTTCCGCAAGGTGTTCGTGAATGACAAGGGTCGTCAAGGCCGTCGGTAAGAAGGGTGAGTGGCTCGAGGAAGCGGTGCGCGTGCTACGATCTGGTGGGTTAGTGGCCTTCCCGACAGAAACTGTCTACGGTTTAGGGGCAGATGCTTTCAATGAATCAGCCGTACTCAAGGTGTTCGAGGTCAAGAGAAGGCCGTTAAGCGATGCCCTCATCCTGCACATTTCAGGCATGGAGATGGTGCCACAATGCGTCAGCGAATTCCCGGAAGACGCTGAGAGGCTGGCACGGAGGTTCTGGCCCGGCCCACTAACTCTAATCCTCATCAAGGCGGAATCCGTCCCTAAAGCCGTGACTGGCGGGAGGCGGAAGGTAGGCGTTAGGTGGCCCGCCCACCCCGTCGCCGAAGCGATAATAGCTGGTTTGGGTAGGCCCGTAGTCGCGCCCTCAGCAAACCTATCAGGCAGGCCCTCACCCACCCGGGCTTCCGACGTGCTCGCGGATCTAGGAGGGCTCATCGACCTAGTAGTTGACGGTGGAGAGACCCCCATAGGGATCGAGTCAACGGTACTGGACCTAACAGTGGATCCCCCCACAATACTCAGGCCGGGAGCAATTCCCAGGGAGGAGATAGAGGATGTATTAGGTAGGTCAGTCACGCTTAAGCCCGGCACCGGATCATCTAAGAGGGTCAGGTACTCCCCCTCAAAGCAGTTAATTATTGTGGAGGCGCCCGCGGACCTCGCGGAAGGTGTTACCCTAAGGGAGTACGCGGAGAGGGTATCGCAGGTAGCGTTGGAACTCTGCGGTGAGGGCGGCGTCATACTGTCCAGCTCGGAGACAGCCGCGGTGTACCTCACGTCCGGTCTCAAAGTCATTGATATTGGATCGCGAAGTAACGCCCTAGACGTAGCTAGGAAGCTCTACAAGGCGCTACGCGTTGCTGAGGCCTTAGCTAAAACGTGCATCGTTGCCGAGGACTTCCCAGGCGGTGGTTTATGGGTTGCGATAAGGTATAGGCTTCGCTCGGCCGCACACAAGGTCGTGCCTTGGAGGTAGGCAACTTTTCAGGGACTCCGCTCCTCCTCACAAGCCTCCTCGCTCTCGTAAAACACGCTCCTCCTTGCAACGATCTCAACGTAGTTTTCCGGTAGCACGATTTTACCGCCCTCGCACGGGAACCTGTACGGTAACTCTATCTCGAGCTCAGCAACACCTAAACTCAGAGATATCCTTAGACCATCAACGAACTCTAGGTCCCTCAGCGTGCGCCCCATCATTACCTGTTTGAGCACGTATGCAGCGCCAGCTATCGTTAATTGCTCCTTACCTAAGTTCCTCGGGATCGCGTTCGGGAGTCGCTTAGTTATGAGTTCCCAGGTCCTCCCCTTCGGCGGGTAGTCCCCCATGATCCCGCCTATCACGACAGCATCGCAGTCCCGGAGGTCATCCGGCGTTAATTCCTTCTCGCCCTTAGGGTCAAGGACTATGACTTTCCTAAGGCCCCTTCGGGCAACATACTCCACCACGTCCTCCGCGAACGTGGGGGCGAGCTTGCTTAGCTCAGCCATCATATGCGGGTCCTTAACGTTGGTGAATACTACTGACTCCCCCAGCACCTTAGCTACGTACACGTATTCTGTGCGGAGCCATGGCGAGAGGCAGGGCTCTAGGTTCTCCACGATTACCGCGATACTCAGTGCTTGCGTCACCCCCGACCAAACGTTATTTTCTGTCGGGATGTAAAGAATTGCGGTGAGAGTGGTGCGTAACCGTACCCGCTACGCGTTAACAGCGGTGCTTGCCGCCATAGTAGTTAGTACGGTGCTTACGGGCTTCGTAAGCACGTTACCTGTTTGGGGCGCCGAGCCCTTCCCGTGCGGCGGTGTCGTGCGTGAGATGCACATACTTGCTGTCGGCGAGGCTAACGGTAAGTACTTCGGCGTCCCAACGCTTCTTAAGGTGGTCGTTACGCCCGGCGACGGCGAGGTGTACCTATCGACGGAACCCCTGACCGAGGTGGACATGCAGGCATCCGCTAGGCTGGCGGCGCTGGTGGCGGCCTACGTGGCGGGCAAGAACTACTTCAACTACGATTACTTCATATCGGTGATATCGAACTCAACTATCGTTGGAGGGCCCTCAGCAGGCGCTGCGATGACCGTGGCTATAGTATCGGCGCTGCTGGACAAACCCATTAACGAATCGGTCGTCGAGACAGGAATGATCATGCCCGACGGCACCATAGGGCCTGTTGGCGGCATACCGGAGAAGCTGGATGCCGCGGCAGAGGTCGGTGCGAAGGTCATGCTAATACCAGCTGGCCAGCGAATCGCTTACAGCCTGTCTAAGCATGCGTACGTGGACGTGGTTAAGTTGGGTGAGAAGAAGGGTGTGAAGGTCGTTGAGGTGTCCACTATTTACGACGCCCTCCACTGGTTCGGCATAGACATACCCAGACCGCCTAAGGCTAAGGTAAAGCTACCTCCCGAGGTTATTGGTGTGATTAAGGGATGGATTAACGACTCGAAGAGCCTCTACGGCCAGATAAAGTCCCGTGCTGAGTCAGAGGCCCTTAAGGCACCGCAGGTGTCGGGTATCATTAAACAGTACCTTGAGAAGGCTAGGCGGTACTACGTTAATGGCTTGAAGGACCTGAAGCTCGGCAATTACTACTCTGCAGCCTCAGACTTCTTCGCCTCCGACATTTACGCTGACACGGCTTACTGGGTGGCCGCGATAGCGGCTGGGGACGAGAGTTACGAGGCGTTGGTTAGTAGGGCTAAGGACGAGTTAACTCACGCCCTAAACACGTACTACTCCGTTAGGAAGGACGTCATCGGGAGTAACGTGGGGAGCGTTGACATCGCTAAGTTAAGCGTGGCTGTCGAGATAGCTTCGAGGGCTCTTGACGCTAATGAGACGTTTAACTCGCTCCCGCAGGGTGTGGTGAGTTACGACACGATCTACGATGCCGTCTACGCCTACTGGAGAGCTAAGACCGTGATGGACTGGACTAAAATGTACTATGCTGTGCCCGCATCCGGCATAACTGTAGACACGGAGTCCTTAAGAAGGCACGCGTCCCTGCTAACGTACTTCGCCATGACTTCCGCATCCTACATAGAGTCACTCGTGGGTCAGCAGTCAGCGGTGACGAAGGTCCTAGAGATGGCGGACAAAGCAAAGCAGTTGCTCGACACTGACTACCTGGCGGCGCTGGCTGAAGCCCTACGCGCCTCAGCTTACGCGTCCGCCATGCTTAACACGGCCTTCACTACCGACGTGGGCGCGACCGCCGATAGGCTGAGAGATGCCGCGCTAGAGGCTGCCGGGGAGGCGATAGCGTCCGGGTTCAACCCGATCGTCGCGTTATCGTACGTGGAGCGCGGTGACACGCTACGCGGGATCGACGACGCCAGCGCGGTGTACTTCTACGACCTAGCACTCATAAACACGATGTGGTACCTCATAATCGCCGGCAATAAGGTGCACGTGATAACCACAACACCTACGGTAACATCAACACCGGTAACTTCACCGTCAACACAAACAGTGACCACGCCGGTGAGCACCACTACGACGCAACAGGGGAGTCAGTCCACGACGACACTAACGAATACCGGCACGCAAAACACGGGTTCGGGGACGTCCGGCTGGGTGACGAACCTTCCGGGAGGCGACGTGATGATAACCGCAATAGCTATAGGGATGGGGGCGTTACTGGGGGCTATTGCCGGTGCGCTCCTCTCTAGGAAGCCCCGCTCTGAGGGATAACAGTAAAGAGGTAAAAGAAGTTTAATTATTCACGTCCTCCTACTCCGAACATGTAACGCTTACTTCCTCGAACTTACTTAATACCTTACTGGCGTAGCGTTTCAACTCATCGTCAGCAGTCATTACCCCGACGCCCTTCCCAGGCATTCCGTACACGATGCACTCCTCGTGCTTAACGAGCGTTAAGGCGTAGAGCGCCAGTAGGTCCTCCTCCCCCTTGACCTTCACGAGGACCCTGCCGCCCCTCCTAGCGATGCTGAAGGCGCTTCTCAAGGCGTCCATGGCTTCCACGGTTATGTGTGCCGGCGGGTTACACACGGTTACTACCTCATCAAACAACTCCTCACCGATCATCTCAGCATCACTTACGTCCTTCCTCAAGGTTCTCCCATCAATGACGCAGACGTCGGGTAGCAGTCCAGCATGCATTAGTGAGTGACACACCACGTCCCCCACAGCGATGACTAAGTTGCACTCGCTGAGTAGGTGGAGGGTCTTTAACGCAGTTTCTCTGGAGTCACGTCCCTCAATAATAATGCCGGCTCCTTTGCTTAACTCACCCCTGACGCTCTCCGGCATTCTCAAAGCCTTCAACCGCCACTCATCCTCCCAAACAGTGATTACCTGCCTTCCCCGCCCACGTAAATAAGGTTTTTCGATGCCAGTACACCGCCTTCCCTGAGCACCTCCCTCAGCGCAGCTTCACTGGTTTCCCTAGTGACACCCGCAACCGCATCAGTGAGTAGCACGACCTCGTAACCAAGCCTCAAAGCGTCCAACGCAGTAGCCTTAACGCAGTAGTCGGTCGCCACCCCACAAACGAACACCCGCTTAACCCCCTTCAACGTGAGGACGTAGTGGAGTTCGGTTCCATCAAACGCTGAGTACGCCTCCTTATCAGGCTGAGTGGCCTTAGAGATCACCACCGTATCCTCAGGTAACCTAAGGTCAGGGTGAAACTCCGCCCCCTCGGTTCCGCGCACGCAGTGCTTCGGCCACGGTCCTCCGAACTCCTTGAACGACATGTGGTTCGGCGGGTGCCAGTCCCTGCTAGCAATGATTGGTAAACCTAGCTCGCTGAACATCCTTACGTACTCATTAATGCGGGGCACGATCTTAGAGCAACCCGGTACGGGTAACGCGCCGCCCTCACAGAAGTCCTTCTGAACGTCAACCACTATCAGTGCTGAGTGCTTAGTTATGCCGACGACGTAGTTGCTGATACCTCCCGCGCTCATGCGTGACGCACCCACGTAATATTCGTGTTCCGGTAGCTTTCATAGTTTCGTCTCAGTGAGTGGCATTAAGTTTATACAAAAAATTACCCCTAAATAATACAAAAAACAAGCGAAAATACTTGAGTAACACCCCTCACGAAGGGGAGGAGTTACCCTAAGAATTTATAAGGAGTACTAGTATACCTACTAATCGGCGCTCACAACACACACAAACGCCGCGGCTCAAGGCGGCGGCTGGGTCGGACGCGGGGTACAACCCCGGGAGTGAAGCACCGCCCTCCAGCCGCGGCGACAGTAGCGAAAGGGCGCTCACATCGGGCATCACATGGGGGCCCGAATAACCTGGGGCACTAACCCCAGGACATTCGGGCCTGACAGGGGCCGCCTCGGACCACGTGTTAGGTAGGTCCCCACGCCCCGCGGCCTGCGGCCGCGATTCCGGTTGATCCTGCCGGACCCGACCGCTATCGGGGTGGGGCTAAGCCATGGGAGTCGTACGCTCCGGTTACCGGGGCGTGGCGGACGGCTGAGTAACACGTGGCTAACCTACCCTCGGGACGGGGATAGTCCCGGGAAACTGGGGCTAATCCCCGATAGGTGGAGCGGCCTGGAAGGGTCCTCCACCGAAAGGGTGTCGCGGGGATGTCCGCGGCGCCGCCCGAGGATGGGGCCACGGCCCATCAGGTAGTTGGCGGGGTAACGGCCCGCCAAGCCTATAACGGGTAGGGGCCGTGAGAGCGGGAGCCCCCAGATGGGCCCTGAGACAAGGGCCCAGGCCCTACGGGGCGCACCAGGCGCGAAAACTCCGCAATGCGGGCAACCGTGACGGGGCCACCCCGAGTGCCCCGAAGAGGGGCTTTTCCCCGCTGTAGGAAG
>CAYNPH010000086.1:0-3193 GCA_964399035.1 uncultured Desulfurococcaceae archaeon | reverse complement strand
TGCTTTCCTACGTTTTAGCAAACGCTACAGCAATCCTTACTTATGTTCTTCCTCCTGAGAATAGCATAAAAATTGATGCCCGGATTCGTGGTCTCACACTGGTTATTCCGCGTTACGAAATACTTGTCCAACCCCCGCGTTTATACGGTTTTGACTTAGGAAAATATAGAGAGTACATTAGATCTGTACTTAGCGGTGTTGCCTTGCCTAACATTCTTGAGGGATACGGCCGCTATTTATTCCGTTACGAGATAACTACTGGTGGTGATGAGAGGAGACACAGACGCGTTGCCACAATAACGGTTCTCCCTTACCATGTAGTTAAGGCGGATGAATACTCCAAGAAGTACGACAGTACTCTGCGGGAAATGTACTTCAATGAGCTTCTACAAGCTATAGCCCGGGTTGTTCGTGAAGGAAGAAAGGCACAGGTAGCTTAAGTGATTTTATGAGCTAACTAAGCTTTCGTACTGTCTTCGTTAGCTATCAAAGAGCTTTTCCAATAAGCAACATAGAAATACGAGATCATTCAATATGAAGGAGAGTTGTGACCCGCATGAACGACACCAAATAGGCTTGTATCTATGATTCTCTGCCCCAATCCCGCAGTCAGGACGGTTGCATATCTCATTTAAGTCTATGTCAAAGCCAAAGAATTTGCAGATATCTTTAAGATTCGCTACCTTACCGTGTTCATCCTTTAGGAAATATTCGTAGTAAAAGTACTTGACCCTGGACGCACGGCTGTATACTCTCACTTTTTCAATTACCTGATCTAGTATGTATCTGGGTAATTCTTCAGGTAAACTTGACTCTAGAGTAGCGGCCGTGTCGTGCCTCTTGATAGTTAACATTTTACCTATGGCTGATATGGCATACTCAACCGATGAAATTTTCTTCAATAAACTCTCGGAAACACTGTAAAATTTACTTCTATCCATCCTGTCTCCATACTTACCAGTCACACAATCAAATACGCGTTGTCCCGGAATCAAGAATATTACATTTAAGGAGCGTCCTTCTTCCGCGCGCACTATGGTAAAGGCTGGTGCACCAGCCCCGAGCAACGTTATAAACAGAGTTACCTTATTACTTAAGCCAATCATTTCACTTGAATTACATATTTCACCGCATATTTTACCGATAATTTCCCACAAACAATAAGAAATTCTACAGAAGTGATGAATTTGAGGCTGAGTCTTATTCTGAGCCTCATCAGTTTTATGCCTATAATTATAATTACCCATTCATGTCACCTCCCACTTAACACCATTCTCTAGACTACCCCCGCCTCTCTAAGTTCTTTCTCTATTGAGGATAAGGCTTCCGCCACCCTCCTCCCTTTCTCGGTCAGGTGCATGGTTATGGTGCGGTCAGGGTTTACCTTAAAGATGACCCATCCTGACCGCTCTAGGTTACGTTTAAGGTGATTGTAGAATACTGCGTGGTTTATTTCGGATTCCCGTATGAATTCCGATACTGTGGGTGAATATCCTTCTTTCTCCAATCTATGTAACGTCAGGAGGGCTTTCACAACATTCTTAAATAATTCATCGCCAATGCCCATCGCGCATATCCGTAGTCATTACTCTAGATGATGGTAATATTCTATGTATGTACTCATCTATAGTCTAGATAATAGAAAAACATATAAGGACTACAGTCTATAGTATAGATGTGAGAGATATGGGTACACGTGTCCTAACTCCTGAGGGTAGGATCGTGCGCGTCCTGTTAGATGGTGAAGTTCTATCCCCGGTTGAAATAATTAAATTATCGGGAGTGCCCCGAGCAACGACTTACAGTAATCTTAAGGACCTGTTGATAGTTGGGTGGATAGTTGAAAGGGAAGGAAGGTACGCCTTAACACCTGAAGGTGTGATGGCGTACCTGAGTGAGGTTCTGCCCGATGATGTTGATGTTAGTAGATTGATTAGCATTGCTAGGTCGGCTGGTACATCCCCTGCGCGGTTGGTGTCGCTGGGTGTTCGGATTGACAGGATCGTTTACCAGTACTCCTATCGTCGCAGGAACATTATCCTCTCTGACAATCCAGACGTGCTCAATACCTTTAGAATAAACACGAGCAGAGAGTATCTGAAAACTAGATACTGCATCCATAATGCAACTCCTAAGCGAGTGAATTACATCGCAGAAATGCCTGAGCCTTATATTGGTTGTTTGGGTCATTGGGGCTCTCCTATGGAACCCCTTAGAGTATTCCTGCTTCTTTGAGTTCGTTTTCTATCGTGGCTAGCGTTTGCGCTACTTTCTTTCCTTTGGGAGTTAGATGCATAGTTATCGTTCTGTCAGGGTTCACCTTAAAGGTAACCCAACCAGCATGTTCGAGATTGCGCTTGAGGTGGTTGAAGAAGACTGACCTTGAGAGGTCGGCTTCTTTCAGGAAGTCTGAGACAGTGGGCGTGAATCCTCTTTTTTCTAGCTTATACAGCGTTAGGAGCGCTATGACGACGTTCTTGAATATTTCGTATCCGATGCCTCTGGCTTCGGTAGGCATTCTATACTCCGTACTTTGACACGGTGCCGTGATATTTGTTCATTCGGTATTTGATGTATAGTATCTATCAGAAACTTTAAATAGTCTTTAGTATGTAGTATCTATGGGAAACCAACATGTCACGCATACGCATCCTATCCCCTGAAGGGGAAATAGTCCGTGTTCTGGCTACTGGTCCGCTTTCACCCACGGAGATCGTTGGGCGTGTAAAGGTCTCCAGGGCCGCCGTGTATAATAACATCAAGGATTTGCTGATAGCTGGATGGATAATTGAAAAAGAAGGAAAGTACGCCTTAACACCTGAAGGTGTGATGGCGTACCTGAGTGAGGTTCTGCCCGATGATGTTGACGTTGACAGGTTGGCGGGTCTTGCTAGGGTTGTTGGTGTGTCGCCTATGCGGTTGGTGTCGCTGGGTATTCGCCTAGCGTTAGACATTATCGAGAACGGTGAGTTACCTGAATCCCTAGGGTACATGCTGTCGAGGTACGACCCTTCAGTACTTGATGAACTGGTCTCCATGCTCGAGCGCAAGGAGGAGGTGGTTGCGTGATGTGTTACTTGCTTAGTTCCTGTAGGCATTTGAGTAGTGCTTCTCCTTTGAACGTTAGCTCTACTGTGGTGACTGGTGGTGCTGAGCGTTCTTTGCGTACCTCTACTAGCCCTAGCTCCTCTAG
>CAYNPH010000085.1:0-3556 GCA_964399035.1 uncultured Desulfurococcaceae archaeon | reverse complement strand
AGGAGGTGGTTGCGTGATGTGTTACTTGCTTAGTTCCTGTAGGCATTTGAGTAGTGCTTCTCCTTTGAACGTTAGCTCTACTGTGGTGACTGGTGGTGCTGAGCGTTCTTTGCGTACCTCTACTAGCCCTAGCTCCTCTAGCTCCTCGATGTATAGCCGTACGGTGTTCCATCGCAACCCTAGCTCCTCGGCTATCCTGGATATCGGTTTAGGTTCTTCGGCTACGCACTGCATTATGGCGAGTGCCCGTTTAAGCGTTTCAGCGATTCTACCCATTAACGTTCCCTTCAGTATTATGGGTTATGGGTTATCTGTGGACTCTATGCTTCAACGTCTAGACGTTGAAACGTTAAGTTTAAATATTTCTATGTTTAAACGTTTAAACGGTGATATATGTGCTCGCCCGGGTGGTCGGGTTGCGTAAGGTCGTGGGATTCAAAATCGAGGAATCACTCCACAGGAAACTCAAGCACCTCGCGGTGGATTGCGGAAAGGACGTCAGTGAGCTTGCTGAGATGGCCATCAGGTTACTGCTGCACTTAACGACCGCCGGAATACCAGAGGATCTCGCCCTAAGTCTCAGGAAAGGAGACCCTTCACTCCTTGAGAAGCTTAAGGAGGTGGTTGCGTGATGGTTCCTAGGTTTGTTAAGGCTTACTATGATGCGGTAGCTGTTCGCCGTAAGGCGCCTAGGTGGTTGCAGGGCGCCGCTAGGGGCGTGTTTGCCGCGGTGGTTCTGGCGGAGGATTTCGAGGAGGCTAAGCGCAGGTTGCTGGGTCTGGCGCCGGCGGCCGGGGCTCTGCGTGCTGAGGACCGCGGTGATGAGGCCGTTGCCGTGATACCTGTTAACGCGTTCTACGCGGCGGAGATAAGCGTCCGTAGGGACGGGGTTAGGGTTAGGAGGGTTCGGTGGGGTCCGAGATGACGGGCTTGGCACTAGGTCGGCTTAAGTTTCCTGAGGGTTATGGTGCCGTCCTCGTGAACCTCTATGAGGAGCGGATCTCCTGCCTTGATGTTGAGGGCTTCGGCGATCTTTCGGGGTATCCTGATGTAGAGGGTTGCGTGCCCGCTTCCTCCTCTGATCTGCCTGACGACAACAGTGTCCTTGATGGGCGTGGCCTCCACCTGTTATGTTCATGTGTTGTCGGTAAATTAATGGGCGTCATACGAGTCGTAAGATATATTAGATTCTTCGTAAGAGTCGTAAGATAAGGGGTGGTAAAAATGACGATAGTTACCGTCAGGGCCCTCAGATCCGGTCAGGGACGCGTCACGCTCTACGTAAGGATACCTAAGGAGATAGCCTTAAGGGTCGGGATCCGTCCCGGCGATGCCCTAAGCATGGAACTTACGTCGACCGGGATTGTCCTCAGAAAGCTTTCTGAGGTGGCCAGGCATGAAGGTCGTAATTGAAAGAGAAAGGCTGTCCGGTGTCCGGGAAATAGTGTTGCCTCCTAGGAGGGTCATCAGGGAGGGCAGGAACTACAAGATATACGTGCCTAAGGGGGTTGTGGAGATGTACGGCCTGTGGTCCCCAGAAGGGGGGCGCAAGGTGAGGGTGGTTCTTCAGCTGGTGCCGGAGGAAGAGGAGGGGAGGGGTGGTGAGGGCTGAGGACGTCGTGAGGGTGGGGTCCGGTTTGATTACGGGTCGCGTCGCTAATAAGCACGCGCCGAAGCCCGCGTACCCACCTATCCCGACGACCCTGCAGGTGGTTCTTAAGGCGTTCCGCGAGCGGGGCTTGGAGTGGAACGACTTCGGCATGACGCGGTACGTCACCTGGTGCGGCAGGTACCGCAAGGTACTCATCCCCGGGAGGCTGGTGACTTACGTGTCCGAACGCCACGTGGTGTTCCCTGCCGCCCGGCTACACCTCACCCTGAGGCGTGAGAGGACGTACGTGCTTAGATCCCGGGAAGGTCCCGTTGAGGGCGCGGATGAGCGTGAGGTGCTGGACGTGGAGGTGCTGAGGGATGGGTGCGGGCGCGGCCGTCAGGACTAGGGCGGACCCGTACCGCGCGGCGTTCCGCCGGGTAACTAGGTACGTCGTGACGCAGTTGCTGGCCGGTAACGACTACGTGGTGCGGGGGCTCGAGATGTACTACGTGCTTAACCTCAGCCCGTCGGACGTAGCCACGGTGCTGCGCGTTCCGGTGGGAAGGGTTAGGGGGTGGCTGCAGCGCGTCCATGATGCGGGCCTGGGTGCCGCGGTCGCCGCGCGCGTGGCGCCGGCCGTGCTGATGAGGGTTAGGGGCGCGCGCCTGACACCTCTGCTGGTTCCGGTTCCCGACGGGGGAGGGATGCTGCGTTGCAGGGTGTGCGGGGCCTCCGTACCGCCGTCTAAGGCGGCGGCACATGTAGTGAACAAGCACCGGGACATAGTTATGAGGTACGTGGACGCATTGCTCCCCCTTCTAAGCCCGTAGCGTGGGGGCTCCGGCTTTGCAAATTTTTGCAAAGCTTTTGCAAAAGTGGGAGTTCAGTGGGATTTTTGCAAAAACGACGGGGTGATTTTTTGCAAAACGGGCTTTTGCAAAGGATTTTTGCAAAACTCGGTTTGCAAAACTTTTGCAAAGTTTGCAAAAATCCCACCGATGCCCCACCGCAACTGCTCGAGCAGCTACGGAAGTCCGGCTGGAGGCTCTACCTGAGCAACGTGAGGGGTAGGACCTACCTCAGGGCGTACAACGGGGCGAAGTGGGTGTCGCTCGGCCGAGTGGGCAGGGAGGACGTCGAACTCCTCCGCAGCTACGGTCTGATACCCTCCAGGCGTCCCCGCAGAAAGGCTCCGGTAGATAAAAGTAGTAGTAAGGGGTCCCGTGAGCGTGTTTTGCAAAGTTTTGCAAAGCGGGGGGTAGGGGGTGGTTTTGCAAATTTGTTTGTGCATAGGTTGGTTTTGCGTTTTGTTAGGCCTTGGGTTTCTCCGGTTTTTCTTGGTGGGTTTGGTGGGGTTAGGTTTGTTGGGGGGTCTGGGCAGTGGGTTTTGAGGTTGGGTGTTGGGGGTGGGCGTTGGGTTACTGTTCAGGTGAATCGGGATGGTACTGCTCAGGTTTTTCTTGAGGCTTCGGATAATCCGCTTGGTGTTGAGGAGTTCGTTGGTTTCTGTAGGTTTTGGCTGCTTTGGTTGTTCGGTAGGTTGACGGGGAGGTGCGTCTCGCTTTCTGATTTCGTGGTTGTTTCGGCGCCGGAGTTTAACGTGGATCTTCCGGGTGTGAACCTGCTGGAGGGCATCGGGGTGGGCGGGAAGTCGCTTACGCTGGAGGAGTACGCGGAGGGGCTGGTGAGGGTGTACTGGAAGGCCTCCGCCGCGACCATGCCGGAGGGCGGGACGAGGGTTGAGTACAGGCCCGGGTCCCTTAAGGGCGCCTCGCTTAAGGACCTGGTGGACGGCGTGGTGGCGCAGGCGGAGCTCCCCAAGCTCCTCACCGACCTAAGGAAGGACCTCGAGCTGATCAGGTCGGGCCTATCCAGGTTTCAGGTGGAGCGCAACGCGCTGGCGGAGGTGGTGGCGGCCAAGCTCGCGAACCTCCTCGACCTCCTCTTCAAGCGGCTGGAGGA
>CAYNPH010000084.1:0-3599 GCA_964399035.1 uncultured Desulfurococcaceae archaeon | reverse complement strand
GCCCTCGTAGTCCGGCCCTCCTAGGAGGAGGTTGTTCATGGAGCCGCATGACGCTGCCGGAACCCTCTCAGGTAGGGCCTTAGATAGGGCTAGGTAGAGGACGTCCACTATCCTCTGCGCGGTCTCTATGCTTGCCGCCACAGGCGCGGGGTACTGCGCGTTAACTATCGTTGCTGGCGGCGCCTTAATCTCAATGCGCCTGTAGAACCCGGCGTTCACTGGCATCTCAGGGTCTATGACTGACTTCAGGACGAAGGTCGTCGCAGCCACCGTCACGGCTATCGGGGCGTTCACGGGTGCCGGGACCTGAGGCGATGAGCCCGCGTAATCAACCACGACCTTATCGCCCTCCTTAATGATCTCCACCTTAATGACGGCGTCCTTGCCGTCGCCGACGTCCTCGACGTAGTCCTCAGCCCTAACCCTGAAGTCAGGTAAGCGCTTGAGGGCGGCCCTAGTTATCTCCTCAACGTAGTCGAGGATCCCTGCGAACGCCTCCTTCAGCGTGCCCACGCCGTACTTGCTTGCGAGGGCTCTCAGGTGCTTCTTCCCTACCTCCCCCGCGTATATCTGGGCCCTTAAGTCGCCCTTAATGACGTCCGGTGCCCTCACGTTAGCGAGTATTAGGTCTAGGACGTCCTCCCTCAGCACCCCGCCCTCAATTATCTTGGTCGGCGGTATGATTAGGCCCTCCTCATGCACCTCGCTCGCATCCCCCGGCATGCTCCCGGGCACCTTACCCCCGACGTCAACGTAGTGAGCCTTGCTGGCGACGTAGCCTATGAGCTCACCGTCGTGATGGGCAGGCGCTATTACGAGGACGTCGTTCAGGTGGGTGCCTGAGATGTACGGGTAGTTAACTAGGACGACGTCACCCTCACCAAGCGTTACTCCCTTCTCCCTCAGGTACTTCAGGGTCGCCTTAACGCCCCACTGCATGGAGCCTAGGTGCGTGGGTATGTGCTCCGCCTGAGCTACGGCGGAGCCCTCCTCATCGAATATGGCGCAACTGTGGTCCATCCTCTCCTTAATGTTGGGTGAGTACGCCGAGTTCCTGAGCTTTATGCCCATCTCCTCGGCCGCGTACTCTAACGCGCACCTGATTACCTCGAGCGTGACCTTATCTAACCCCATCCTCACTCACCCCCCGAACTCAAGGATCAGGTTACCTAGGCCGTCCACCCGGCACGACCAGCCGGGCGGGAGCACGGTGACGGAGTCGTACTCCTCTATCAGGGCCGGCCCGGCGATGATGGAGTCGGGTGGTAAGGCATCCCTCCTGAACACCTTAGCCTCCACCCACCCGGCCTTACCGAAGAAAGCCTTCCTGTAACTCATTAACGCGCCTCCAGCCTCAGCGGCCCTGGCCCCGCCCCTCCTGAGGGTCCTGAGGGATGGCTTGCTGACCTTACCGATCGCCGTCACCCTCACCTTAACGACCATCACCTCATCCATCATGGAGTACCCGTAGATCTCCTCATGCCTCCTGTCGAAGGCCTCCCTAAGCCTAGCGACACCTCCTTCAGGTATGGGTCTGGGGGCCTCAACGCTTAACTCGTAGGACTGCTTAACGTACCTCAAGTCAGCGTGCCTAACCATGACCACGTCATCCTCACGCACGCCCTCCCTCAGCAGGGTTTCGAGCGCCTTAGCCTCCAAGGACTCGTAGACCTCCTCTAACTCCTCGTCGCTTAGCTCCGAGGCGCTCTTGAGGACGCTTGCCTTGAACTCATGCCTGTAGTCGGCTAGGAGCAGGCCCCACGCCGAGAAAACCCCCGGCATTCGCGGAACCACCACCCTAGTGACGCCTAACTCCTCGGCGAGCTCGCACGCGTGCATGGGGCCGGCACCGCCGAACGCTATTAACGTGAATTCCCTTGGGTCGTAGCCCTTCTCCACCGTAGCTATCCTTATCGCCCTCCCCATCTCCGTGTTCGCCAACTTAATGACGCCGTAGGCAGCCTCCTCAAGGCTTAAGCCTGCCGGGCCGCACACCCTCTCCTCAAACGCCTTGACCGCTAAGTCCTTCCTGACCCTGACCTCGCCCCCCGCCAGCGCCTCGCCTAGCCTGCCGAGCACCAGGTTGGCGTCAGTGATGGTTGGTTCCGTGCCTCCCCTCCCGTAGCACGCGGGGCCCGGGTCGGAGCCCGCGCTGTAGGGCCCTACCCTGAGGTGCCCTGCCTCATCCACCCACGCTATGGTGCCCCCGCCTGCCGACACCTCGACGAGGTCTATGTGGGGGTACCTAACAACGTACCCGCTGCCCTTGATTAACCTGCCCTTATGCACGACGCCGCCGACCTCGAACTCCTCCGTGACCTCGGGGGACCCGTTAACTATTGTGGATATCTTAGCGGTCGTCCCACCCATATCGAAGCTTAGGGCGTTCCTTACCCCGAGTTCCTTAGCTAGGTGGGCCGCGGCTATCACCCCGGCCGCCGGGCCCGACTCGATCGTTGATGCCGGCACCCTCCCCGCCTCGGAGGGCTTGGCGAACCCGCCGTCGGACTTCATTATGAGTAGGCGGTCGCTACTGACGCCGAAGCCCCTTAACTCACCCTCGAGCTTAGCGAAGTACTTCGTCAGGACGGGCATTAGGGCGGCGTTAACTACGGTCGTGCTCAACCTCTCGAACTCCCTGTACTCGGGGTCCACCTCATGGCTAGCCACAACGTACTTTCCGGGGAGCTCCTTAACCAGCACCTCCTTAGCCCTGACCTCGTGCTCCGGGTTGACGTAGCTGTGGAGGAAGCAGATGGCTACGGACTCAACGCCCTCCTCCCTAAACACCTTAGCTACCTCCCTAACCCTGCCCTCGTCAAGCGGGGTTAGGATCTCGCCCCTAGGCCCGACCCTCTCAGGCACGGTTAGCCTGAGCCTCCTAGGGACCAGGGGCTTTGGCTTCTCGAAGAACACGTTGTAGAGTTCGGGCCTCCTCTGCCTACCGATCTCCAGTAAGTCCCTGAAGCCCTCGGTAGTGATTAACCCGACCTTAGGGACCTCCAGCCCTACCTGACCTAGGAAGGTGTTCGTGCCTATGGTGGTTGCGTGCACGACCACGTCAACGCTGACGCCGTCGCCCTCATCACCGCGTGCCTTACGTAGCTCCTCAACAGCCCTACCCACGCCCGCGACGACCCCTTCAGTAGGGTCCTTGGGCGTGGTGAGTACCTTCAACCTGATCAGGGTCCCGCTTACCTCGTCGACCCCCACCACGTCGGTGAAGGTCCCGCCCACATCCACAGCTACCCTCACACCGCTACCCATGACTAACACCTCTTGACAACCAAGCAGAATTCGTGCGGGGCGAGCCTGCAGGGAGTTATGCCTACGTGCTTGAGGGGCCTTAAGCCCGCCGCACTACGTGTCCGCGCCCCGCCTGTTAAAACTCACACCTCGCCACCCCCTAGCACTCGGGTAGGCCTATTTAAAGCTATCTGTCAAAATGATTGAATTACTGAAATATTCTAATCAGTATGACGTTAGGCCAGCGAACGTTATTCGCTTTTTAAAGGGCCGCACACGTTAACCCTTGACGCTTCCCTCAAGGTAATGAGGAATGACTACGTTAGGGCATGGGCGTAAGTTATTTTGACATG
>CAYNPH010000083.1:0-4831 GCA_964399035.1 uncultured Desulfurococcaceae archaeon | reverse complement strand
CAGCTCCAAGCAATTAAGAAGGACTTAGACGTCCTAGGAGGAATGGATATCGAAGTAAAACTCACAGCTATATACATAGATGGTCTGCCTAAGAACATCCTCATAAGGATTATGTAAGCTACTGATTCAATAAGAATAATCTTCTAATTTTAAATAAACACCGCTGGTTACTGAAATGCGTGACGTTGAACTAAACTTGAACATGGAAACTACGCTTTAAATGATGGTGCCACGCCCACACAGCGGACAGATATATAAAACATGAATGACAAAGGTTTTATGAGGTCATCGAAGCCCGGGTGAACGCTTTGAAGGGTATTTTCCGCGGATTCCGCTTGAAGCTAAAGAAAAGGAAAGCACCCGAGGAGAGAGCGGAGGAGATCGTTGAGGAGAGAGAAGCACCTAGGCTGACCATGCGAACCCGTACATTCCTTAGTGGTAGAGGGCACCTGCTAGCCTCGTACCCCCTTTATGAGCCATGGGCATACGCCTTCATAGTGGAGGATCCCAGAACCGGGAAAATCGTGTATAATGTTGAAGAAGTCAGCATGAATGAAACGGAACTCAAGACCTACAGGGAGGTCATAGATTACATTACTTGGGAATTGGAGCCGCCCGAGGAACTAACGGACGCTAGGGAATACCTAATAAAATATGCCCGCAAGGCGATTCGTCTATTCCAGATAAGGCTGGGACGCACGCCCGGGCTTTCATGGGCTAAGATAAGCTATTACGTTGAACGAGACTTGCTTGGTTACGGTCCCCTAGACCCTATTTTCAGGGATCCGAATATAGAGGACATATCATGCAACGGGGTTGGAATCCCAGTATATGTGTGGCACAGGAAGTTTGAATCACTACCCACAAACATAGTTTTCCGAACAGAAAAGGAGTTAGATGAATACATCCTTAAGTTAGCGCACATGGCAGGAAAACACATATCCGTAGCGTACCCGATACTCGACGCGATACTCCCTGGAGGACATAGAGTCGCGGCAACATTCCAGAAGGAGGTCTCAACAAAGGGTTCCACATTCACCATAAGGAAGTTCAGGGCCGACCCAATAACGATTATTGACCTAATAGACTACCGTACAATCTCCCCTGAAATAGCCGCCTACTTTTGGCTAATCATGGATTACAAAATGACGACACTCATACTTGGAGTCACGGGCGCCGGGAAAACCAGCACGTTAAACGCCATGGCTAACCTTCTCAGACCAACATACAAGATAGTAACCATAGAGGACACGCCCGAGTTAAGACTACCTCAGGAAAACTGGGTGCAACTCGTCTCTCGACCTTCATACCTAGCCACAGGAGGCATAGGTGAGATAACGCTATTCCATTTAGTTAAGGTCTCACTTAGGTATAGGCCTGACGTGATCATAGTAGGCGAGGTTCGAGGCGAGGAAGCATATGTGCTCTTCCAAGCGATCGCCACCGGGCACTCCGGCATGACCACCTTACACGCGGAGTCAATAGACGCCGCAGTCAAGCGACTAACGTCCCCACCCATGAATATCCCACCATCATACATACCACTAATAAACGTCGCGATGGTGATAAAACGAGTAATAAAGACCGACGAGACAGGCAGGCCAAGACCAGCCAGAAGAATAACGAACATCTGGGAAATCGAGGATTATGAAAGATACAAGGAAATAGCTAGGTGGGACCCAATACGCGATACCTTCAACCTAAAACTAAGCGACAGCATCGTCCTAAAGAAGATCAGCGAATTAACCGGCAAACCCATGGAAAGCCTCATAGAGGAAATAGCACGAAGAAAAGCTATACTAGAGTGGCTAGCAGCAAACCGCATCAGATCCTACAGAGAAGTAGCCACATACGTACAAAAGTACTACGTGAACCCAAGAGCAGTGCTTAAGGAAATAGGGGTAGGGGAAATCTGAAGCTAGACAACCAAAATAGACGATTAATCGATCCTAGAAATCCAAAATCGTCTGCCTTACCCAGACTTAGTCAGCAGCCATATATATAGTGCCGTGAACACCGCTAACGTGGCGTCAAAGTCCGGGTCCGTTCCGTGAGGGTCTTTACCGGTCCAATCAAGAGGTGGTAAGGCATTGATTATCACGTAACCATCGCCCTCGGCCCACGCTGCACTAACGAGCTTGTTTGTGCTGGCATTTATGTAGAATACGTACGTGGGGTTAGCGTTAGAGGACGTTACCACGACACTGTAGTTACTCCATACACTGTTCTGCAGGTTATATAGGCTGAATACGTTCACCATATCCTCCCAATTCGCTCCCGCATTTGCGATGATATTACTTGATGTATCTATCACTAATCCTGAGGGATATACGGGCGGGGCACCAACTATGTTAACCCAGATCCACCCATCGTTCTTGACGTGATCCATTACTGTTACTGGATCTATCGGTGACTGCATTCCATGCAGGTTTATTATGATTGCGTTCTTCGGCGGATTATTAATGAGTAAATTATCTAGTAAGCTCTCATTATTTATGACTATGTAGTTGGATATGCCTACCGAAAGGAGCTTGTCTTCGACTAGCGACGTTAATTTCTGAAGGTCCTCAGTTACGTTTCCGCCACCTATTCCTTGAGCAGCGTAATTGTCTAGCGCTAGTAGGTAGACCGTTGGGAGGTTCTTGAAGTACGGATTATTGATACCCCATTCGACGAGCAAGTACTCTAAGCCCACGTAGAATTCATAGTACCTACTTCCTGTGTACCTGTACGGGTCTAGCAACATTAGAACAACCCTATATATGTCGGTCCTATTTAATGGAAAGAGAGCTTCGAACACGAAGGATCTAGGTCCATGCTCGGAGAACGGCATGTCCTTGTAGTGTACGAACCTCCAACCCTGTGGTGTGTACCTGTATATCGCAACGTAGAATATCCTTAGATCCATCCTATAGTTATTTCTGTAATTCACTATGTTGACGTAATAGTCGTAGGTAATCTTAGCTGATATCCTGATGTAGTCGGCATTTGTTATGTCCTTCCCAACCAGTATCTTCATTATCATTACGTCATCATCAAATCCTCCGTAATTATCAGCATTGCTGTTTATCGTATCAAGCGCTAACTCCTTCACGCCGTTATTGTCGTAATCCTCGACAACCCCGAAACTACCTGGATAATTGTACGTAACGACTGGGTTAGTATCTATTAGGGTGTATGTGGCTCCGTAGTCATAGCTGACGTATTCGTCTTGGTAGAAGCCATCGATATAGACAAAGTCTGTGCCCATGTAGAACGTTCCTAGGAAGCCTGTGTACTTATAGCACACCGATCCAAAGCAATACCCTATGACGTAGTACCCTGGATGATCGTAGTCGTCGAATATAAAGGATCGTGTGATTCCTGTTATATTAGCGTTTGAGATCCTGCCTGTAGGTCTCTCCGCGTACACATCCGAGTGTGCAAGTATCTGGTCAGCCCCAATTAGTTTGAAGCCCGAGGTCGGATAGAAGAGACCCCTCCATGTCCCTCCCCCACCACCAGCAAGGGTTGCGGGGGGTACTAGGTAGGCTGCCCCCGTGCCAGCGTTTGGTAACACATTACCTCGTGCCGTAACAACCCTGAAGTAGTACTGGCTTGCTTGATCTGCTGGTATGGCTAGCTTAATTAGTAGAGAGTCCCCTGGCTGTAGTGTGGGGTAGACACCTTTTACTAGTGACTCACGGTTAGGTGTTCCAGGATTTATGACGGCCCACTCAATTATGGACGATGCTGTTTGGGGCGTCCCTACTTGGGAGAGATCTATCATGTACGCTATCTTGCCTGTTGTCTTGTTTATTAATATTAATGTGTGCAGAGTTACTGGCACTGACCCGGTGTTATTTATCCATATCCCCGGGAATATTCCCCTGAGGAGGTTCTGCTGCGTTTGGGGGACACCGCTAAGCGTTAAGGTCTCCTCGTTACGTAGTTGCAGGAACTTTGCTTTATTAATTATGTTTTCTTGCCTGGTTATTGTCGATAACTGTATACGTAACATCAATGGAATTACGGCGGTAAATAGTACCGCAAGTACCAGCACACCAGCAATCAGTTCAGACTGCGCCTTCCTTGACAAACCTATTTTGACGCGCCTCATTACGTACCACCCCCAAGCGGGGTTGAGATCCTCTCAACCCCATAGAATCTATTGCCTATCTGAATAAGGGTGTAGAGTGTGAAGTCATAGTTCTCCCAACCGGGAGGGGCCGTGAACTTAACCATTACGTAAGCACTTGGGTAAGGGGTGGTATTAAGTACGGAAACCTTGTATATGGGCACTACGTCTATCCCGAAACTCCTAAGGCTCAAACCACTAGCAGTCAATAAGACATCATCTCCCGAAACATTTTGTGGGCTTAACGCCACAGAAGTGTAATCTATGGAACCGGATTGAATCTTAAGGTAGCTTAAGTTCACAGCACTCCATAGCTGGATCGTGGAATCCCTCACAACATAGATGTTAGGTGGGGAACCAGTGGTAATTAACGGCACAACCAAGAAGTAATCCCTAGCACCATAACTCAGAAGAACTAACTTAAATATGAAAGTGTGATTATAACCGGCACTGGGATCACTAGGGTCAGCCAAAACATAGGAATGATAAACCAACGTAACGAACTCATTAGCAGATGCGGCAGACACAGCATCCGAAATATCCTCCTGCGAAGAAACAACAGCAGACTGACTAGTAAATAACGCAACAATAGCCACACCAACAGCCAACGACGCACCAACAAGCAATACTATCGAAATGACGTTAGCCTGAGCAGTGCGCCGTTTTCTTAGGATTCTCATCCATGCTTCAGGCGTCATTACTCTTCCCAATCCC
>CAYNPH010000082.1:0-41012 GCA_964399035.1 uncultured Desulfurococcaceae archaeon | reverse complement strand
TATGCATGTGTTCCAAGCTGATAGACGCCATGGATATCCCGGTTGAATATTAATAACCGTGAGATATGCATGGTTGTCAAGTAGAGTGTTTTTACTCCAGGAGCTAGAAGGGCTCTTTTTACTATAAATCAAAAATACTCTTTAATTCTTCCCTGACCTTAAATAGAGCCTCTTCAGCGAGTCTGCCGACGACCTTTATCACTAATTTCTTCTCTACAGTAAAAATACTTGAGCAGTCTACATAACTTGGCTCTTTCTTTAAACGACCACTAGACAGGTCTGATTGTAATATTGGCACTCTATGCGATCCAGGCGAGCTAGTTATCTTAGCTACTATAATATCGTCGCCTAAGTCTAAAGCATTCAACACTAAGACGGGCCTCAGCTTAGAGCCAAGCATATCGGTAAAGGGGAGCTCCAGGACTACTATGTCTCCCTGCCTAAATCTCAAAGAGTTCCTCGGCATCTTCACCCTCTCGTAGAAGCCTAAGATACGAGTATAGCTTATCTGAGCTGACACCCTCAACGCTTACAATCCTTATCTTAACTTTCTTGCCTTCCAACTCATTCAAGGGCTTTAGCGGAATAATAACACCGCCTTTAACAATACCCTCTATCTCAGACATTTAAGACACCAGGTATTACTATTACCTTAAAAAGGGTAATCAACTTTAGCCCTACATACCTAACTTTAACATTCAGGATAATCAGTAGGTGGAACGTGTAAGGGCAAGTAGAAGTGCCTGCGGAATTGGCGGGCCCGCGGGGACTCGAACCCCGGACCTCCGCCGTGTGAGAACACATCGATATACATATATTTACATAAACTATATGCTTGTACTCCAAAACTATAATCAAAAATATATCCATACCGATATCGCTTGCCATGGAATATACATGTAATTGTTAGTTCGTGATATAATTTATCTGGGAAAAGGCATCAATACGGACCATGGGAGCGAAATACAAATATGCTGTCTAGTAGTCTTGTTTCTCATATCAAGCTGAGTGAAAATACAAATAATCGCTTAACATAATATGTTCCCGTGGGACTGCATGGACCAGCACCTATGCCTTAGCTTAAACGAATGTCTCGAAGTATTATCTGATATTAGTTGTGAGCCCAAGAAAATCAGTGCCGTTGTGGCGTATGTCAAGGAATCCGGCGTAGACGAGCTTCTGAGTATTTTGAGCGAAAAGGTTCTAAGCCGGAGCATGATAATTACTGGGCTTGACTTTTACCTTACCGAACCGAATGCATTAAGAAAGTTAATAGAGCTTGGTGCTGATGTGCTAATATATAATGGTATCCATGAATTTCATCCAAAGCTCTATCTGATTGAATGTAGCAACGGACGTGAACATCTAATAGTTGGCTCAGCCAATATTAGTCGTGGAGCAATAACCGGAGACAATATTGAAGTCAACATAATGACTAGTTACAAGGAAATAGTAGAGAGAGCCAAGAAAATAATCCAGGAAATAAGACAACAGTGTGTAAACGCGGGATATATAATCACAGAGTACGAGAAAAATCGAAAAGAGCTTCCATTAAAACCAGGTAAATATAGAATACCATTATCTCAAGCAGTAAGCACTAAGAAACCACCTGACAAGCTAGCTTATACGACAACACATAGTAGAACAACAGAGCTTAACGACAGCACGATACAGGAACAAGAGGCAACACTGCACTATCTAGAAGAGATATCACAAGAGCCCCTTATAAACAAACGGGAAGACCTACCTACCAGTAAAGAAGCTCCAGTGGAAGCCAAACCTAAAGAACTAGCCGAGAGAGAAGAATCATCTAGCCATATAACAGAACATGGTATGTTAATATTTGACTCATACAAATTATTTCATGCAAATAAATATGTTTCATTCATTCACATAATACGTACAGCGACCAAGGCAGGCATCAATACAATTAATGCGATTCTAACAAAAGACCCAGTAAAAATAGAGGGAAAAGCTACAATATATAAGGTTGTTAAAGGCGCTGACTCCATCCTAGTTAAAATCCCGAAGATACAGAACATTATAGCTAGGCTTGGTAAATCTAAGAAGAGAAGGCGAAAACTACGTAACAAGGTTGCTAGAATACTCCTAGTACAAAGATATGGATTTAATATAGAAAACGTTAAAAGTAAACTTATTGATGCACTCCTGGAAAAGGGTTATTTAATCAGAAGTAATAACTACGTGATAGCCAACATTCCGTTACTCGTCAAGAGGGGTGCGTTAATACCTAGAGATGATGGTTGGACCACGATAATCTTGAAAGAAGGAAGTAACACTATTAAGATAAATATATTATTGAAGCTACGCAAGGCTGAACTAAATAGAGAATATGAAATAGAAGTCAACACTGCCCGAAGATTATATTATCTCTTATCACTGATGAAGAACCGAAGTGCTGATGACGAAGAGCTAGCAAAAGAATTACTAGGGGAGGATAGCATTAGCAACAATGCTGTGCAAAGTGCTTATAAAAGTAATGCTCAGGGACAAATAAATTTGCACCAAGCTTTCTGTGATATCATAAATAAATATGTAATCACATTAAAGAACTTACCTAGAGTTGCCAGAAAAGCATCTAATTGTAAATATCTAAAAAGAAAGTGGAAACGGCTTAAGAAGTTACTGTGTACGGGTTCTAAAATCTATCGGAACTGGCAAAGTATTTTGGAGACCATAGGCTTTTAGAGTTTCTTATTTATGTACTAGCACGCGAAGGAGTTCTTTATGTTAAGTATACCGGAGGATATACCAGAAATACTATGCCTAAGCCTCGAAAAGCTTGGTCAAATATTTCCTTAATACATGATAGAAGAAAGATGGCAGAACGTCTTCTCTTTTACCTTTATACAACGGGTAGCGAAGCACTAAGAAAAAAGCGCAAAGAAGCCTTTTACAATTATATCAATGTGACAATAAGTTTAAAGTATATTAATGTACTCTGTAACGTTAATCACTGTACCACGTAGAGTACATAGCCCCTTGTGAAATACTGAAATACAATCACTCAGATAATTCCTTTAAAGAGATTATGTAGCATACAGTACCTCTTTAGTTAGCTATCTATTTTCTACCAAGAGTTATTCTAAGAATTACTTCCATAGTCTCATCGTATTTGAATAACATTCTTGCTAACATTGTATAAAATGTTCTTTTTATTATACTTTTTAAGTCTTTTCCGTATTTTTGTCTGCCGAGATTTTCGGCTAATACCTCAACGTTATCTATTACTCTAGATATTCCTCTTTCGATATCATATACTGCATACATAATATTCTCAAGGAATCTTTCAGAGGTGCTCATAGATTTATTACGTCTCACTTTTTGCTTCTTAGTTTTCAACCTATAGGAATTCCTGTGGTTTTTCTGTCTTAATTCGACGTAGGTTTCTAGGAAGTGAAGGAATGGATGCTTGGTGGGGCTTAGTCTTCTTCTTTCTAGAAATGATGCTATTGCTAGCAAACCTAGCAGAACTTCTATTGTATCAGTATGTCGAGCTAACTCCTTGTTCACTATGTTAGTGGTGTTAAACTCAATATTACGTGCATAATATGCCAGTTGTTCTCCTAGAACCTTTTCTATGATTACAAGAAGGCTTTCCTTTTCCAGGCAAGAGTTCCCGTCTTTAACAAGCTCATTAACCTCTTTTCTTATTGATTCAATGAGCTCGTCTTTTAGGCGATTAACTCTGCTATTGATGTACTTGGCTAGTTTTTCTCTAGTTCTCATTACTGGTTTCCTTAGTTTGCTTAGGTTTTCCAGCGTTAGTATCAGGTTTTCTAGTAATCCTCGCAACTCTGCGTTGTTCTCAGCCATCCTTACGGCTTTATCCAGCTCTGTTACGGGTGGAATAATCATTGACGAGTCCGTATCGAAAAATATATAAAGGCAAAAGCATTCTCGTCCTGGTTCTCAATAATCTTATATGCCCTATTCTTGTATAACCGCTTCATCACATATAACGCCGGGGCTAGGACTAGTCCTCTACTACTTGTCTCGTAAGCAATACCAGTCCTCCTGTACAAGAAGTATGTATACCGTACTCTTTGTACACACTTCCCAATATCTGGTCCGTTCTCCTCGAAAAATCTACATAGGTTCTCTGTTAGGCTCTGCGGTAGCAGCATCCAGATTGTGCCAAAGAAGTCTATAAGCCACGACATATTAACTCTCGCCATCATTAGGAAACTACACCCCTGAGTACTTGGATTACTACTTGAATCTACATTATCATTAGGAAATAACGTGATTGCTGTATATAGCTTTATCATATACCTGGTGATATGAGTGCCGGAAATCCGTTATGCCGACCTAATGAGAAGAGGAATAATCCCGGCAGGGTCCCGGAAGATAGTTAGACTAGGAGAGGATAGGTATCTAGTCTACTTGCCACGTAGCTTGAACTATGTATGGGAGGAGCTCAGGAAGTCGGGCGGCAGAGTCAGGGTGTATATCGAGATACCTGCAACCAATAGGGAAACCAGTAAAGACGGTGACAACTATGACTAGGAGATACAGCTACAATTACTATGGGTTCCGAAGAAGCCTCCGCTCCAGTATAGCAACTAAGATTGTGAGTTCGAGTTCAAATAACCCATACGTAGAGGCAGGCAAGGTATATGTGGGGGACAGCCCTTGTTTTGAGGCTTCATGTTAGGGCAATTGATGACCTCGTAAAACTATACGAGGTAATGAGAACTATACAGGAATTCTTCACTTTAGCAATAGAGTCGGTAAGAATCTATATAACGGATATACTAGGCTATAGTGTCCTCTCCAGAGAGTTAGCTGATACTAGCCGCAGAATAGCTCTTAGATTTAATCAGCTCGTAAAAAACGATAGCATACTCGGCATAATAGTAGGAAGCCACGGAGGCATAAAACCCGGCGGAAACCAGAAAGAGGCAAGAAGACTGAAGCCAGCAAGCGACCTAATAATAGATGATATAATCGAGCTCAGAACCCTAAACTTGGAGTAGATATCATACTACAGCCATCAAAAATAGTTAATAAAATACTGAGAAACATAAGCCATACAAAGATATACTGGACCCAGTTATAACAAAGTACTTACGCTATTCTACACTACACCTTAATCCTATATTACCACTCATGTACCGGCCGTATGGGGTGTTGCCTGCCTACACTGGTGGTGCATACACTAGCGTAAGCAAACTATAGCACCACAAGCCATCTGCAGACACACCCCCTACGTCGGATATTAACTGAAAAATAGATTATGAAGAAACATTATCGCTAACCTAGTAGCAGCAGCTACCACTCATAGTTTTGAGTGTAGATACCCATACCTTATACTGAAACACCATGTAGGTGTTTCGTATGGTGAAAGATATACAGAGTATACAAGACATATGCATAGCAAGTACTGATGCATATAGTGGAGTCTACAGTAAACTAGCAAAGCTATGTCCACGCCTAGTACCAAGTCCTCTTTGGGGGTTAAGCCTAGCAAGAATATCTAGGATGGCTCCACAGGCAGCTTTCGCAATATGTGATACTTGCCTAGAAATCGTAGAGAAAATATACCGTTGCTGGATGACTCTGGACAGAAGCAGTGGATGTGAAGTATGTGGTGAACCTGCAAATGAAATAGACAAGACTGGCAATCTGCTTGTACACGTTCTTTATCTGCTTGAATGATGCACCTTCCAGGATAGATGTATTTGAGTATATACCATACTAGGCCGTTGCTCCCATATTTATTGAACATCATTACTAGACGGTTATAGCGGTTAGCAAGTATTTTTGGGACATACTTCCCGGGCACGATTAGAGAAATCTCGTTTGCTAATTGGAGGTTATTCTCAATATTATAGAGCGTTATTGTTAATGTGCAGAGGCCGGGAGGTGCTCCGGGATTAACGTTGATAGTAGCTATTGCTGTGAATGGTGTTTGAGATTTCTGCGGATTAACGTGTATAGTCACTACATTTTCGCTAGGTCCTTTCAATATTAATTCAACTACGTGATTATATGGACCGTTAACCTGCATACTGAGGAATACTTGCTCACCCGGATATGCAGCTAAAACCTTGCTGGAAATACTGATTAGGCTAGACTCTACCTTAGTATGCCTATTGGTATTTGACTCTTCATAACCAATTTGTTCTTGCTCAAACATCTATGCCCCACTATACTCAAATAAAGGCAAGTATAATTATGTTAGACAAAAACAATAGAAGGTATAAGGTGTTGGAACATATGTCAACGAACCTATCGGAGAATAAAGGATAAGAAATCATACCCAATACGACACATCACACCACATAAGTAGCCAGCATGGCTTGCGTCGAACAGGTCTTGAGTGGTGGGTTTAAGTTATGTCGTAGCCTCTTTTAAATAATGCGGCATTACACGTTAAAAACCTGCATCGTTTCGGATAGGGTGATTAAGTAGTTCTGGAACCATAATTGTTGTATCTGGGCTTTAGTAAGTATATTAGGACTTGTTCAAGTACTCTTGCTGTTTCAAGGTCTTCTGTTTCAATAACTTTAAGTTTAAGGCTTCTCAAGTAGCTTCTAGCCTCATCCACATTACCATGCTCTCTTAGGATTTTTCTACCAAATACATGTAGTTGCTGCTGTTGCCCCAGACTACCCCAGAGGTCATGTTTTAAACGTCTATAGAGGTTGTTTGTTGAACCTATATATTCTACTTGTCCGTCACTAAAGAAGATGTATACTCCGGTTTTGTCCTGGTATTCGGTAGATACCTCAGCTACACTTATGGGTTTCATAGTGAATAACTTAATAATGTATGTCTTAAGCTTTGTCATTAGCTCTATATATCTCTCTAGAATCCTGTTGCATTCTTCATCAGGATGAATCCTTATCCTTAATCCATTACTATATATGCCGTGTTTCTCTGGGTCATAATGTTCGTATTTACCATCCTCCCTTAGGAATAGGAATCTTTCTGGTGCATTAGGCCAGTGCCTGTATGCTGGGGAAAGATTAACTACAAGCCACATAAGATGCTGCCATATAGTATCATTACTCCACTCGCCCATAGACCTAACCTTATTGAACAACTCCTCAGCCGTAACAGGGCCTCCACCTAGCTCTAGTATAGCTCTCTTAATAGCTTCACGACAAGTAAGCCCATCCTTCAATATATCACCCCCAGAACCCGTTCTCGGAGTACCTATCCTGACTCTTCAATCTCCTTTACTTCAAACCCCAGTTTAGTTAGGATTCTATAGGCGTCCATTGCTGTAAACGCTATCCTTGGCAACCCTGTTACCAAGCTTATAACCTGCTTTATAGGATATTTTTTGCCGTTAATCTCAACATAGTATTTTCTCCTACCCGTAAGAGGCTCTGGTTCAACATCCTTAACAGCATTGATAACGTCGTCTTTATCGATATTGAATCGCTTGCCACGAATAGTGAACACCACCACTTAGACCACCACTTACTACTACATTTACATCCTTTAATAAAGATTTTTATTAATACTAATCTAGGAACAAAACAAATACCGATAATGAAAGTAGGGTAGTAATATATTTAGTACCAATATTCATATATTCATAATTATGTTAAATCTGAAATAACTATGGTGTTTTTATTTGGACATCTTGTAATGCTAGTATAATATTGGTATAATATGATTTAACGTTTGATAGGTAAATACGTTTACCAACTAGGGATAAACGGACAAGTACATTGGATAAAGGTTCACGTGATTCTACCGTGTTTAATTCTAGCCAAACCATTCTAGACCCCAAACTGAATATGTACTTTAGTAGCTATAACATATATAGCGTTTATAAAACGGTATTTATTCGAGTATAGCATATGCGTATGGCTCATAGAATCTTTTACGTATTTCTATTAGTGCTTGTTTCCATGTTCCTCGTTTTTCTAGTACTGGTTGGAGATAATGGTTTACCAGCACTTCGAATTGTTTTGGTGGTGCTCTCCCCCTGGAAAAATGTTGACCCAGATTTCCTGGGCTCCATGCTGTATCATCCATGAGGTGAAGAAACTTCTTAGGTCATATAGACGATACTATACCTGCCTTAGCCATTGCCTCGCTTATCATTGAGCGTATCTTTGGCTCTTTGATTGGTATTAGTTTTTCCTCCCAGTCCTCCACAAGCTCGTCTACTGTTACCGCCTTACCCTTGGGTGTCCACCGTCTAGCCAGGTTTCTTATCTTACTGAGGTTTTCCTCTATGTAGTGTTTTCTCCATTCTAGGTACTGGTTCTTTATGTAGTTGGCTATTCTCTTTGAGAAGAAGCTTATGTATACTCTCTTGCTCTCCGTTATCTTTGCCGGTATGACTGCCCTTGCCTCTAGGTCGATGTCTCTGAGACCGAGGCTGAAGACCTCGCCTGGCCTCAACCCCGTCTCGGCGAGTAGGATAAAGGCTAGCTTAGTCGCTGGGTTCTCGATGTATTTTGCCACCGTCTTAATGTCTTCCAGTGAGAGCGGCTCTTCCTTGTCATGCAGTATTTTTAGTGCTTTTGGTATCAGCTGCCTCCTCTTGCTTGGTGTAGTGAAGCTGTTGTAGAGTATTAGGAACTTCCTGGGTTCTTTTACCCTGACGACGATTTTTAGGAATAGCTTGAGGGCTCTGGCTATGTGTATTGCCCTGTCTACCGACTCCTCCGCTTTCTCCATTATGTAGTCGTCTAGCTTGGAGGCGTCTAGGATGAACTGATTGTCTCTCAGGGCTACTTTCAGGTAGTAGAGGCGGTCCTGTACTGTCTTCTTTCGCCTATTTCTTCTGAGATATTCTTCGAACTTCCTGATGTCTTCCTCTGTGACTCGGTATTTTTCTCTCGTATTCCCCCAGTCCACGTATCTCATAACCATGTCTATGACTAGATTCCTCAGCTGAGGGTCGGCGAGACCCGCTTTCACCACCTGAATAAGGGTATGTGGCTCTACTCTTTCTAGGGCGTATACGCCTGTGAGTTCCGCTAACTCCTCTGCAGTTAGATATTCTAGGAGCCTCTCCAGCACTGTGTCCGATACTGGTACCCTCCTGTTCTTTATCCTGTTAGCATAGGTGGGGTGGATGCCTAGCTCACGGCTTCCCACACGCTTCTTCCACAAATACATGAATATCTTGTACCTGGTCTCCCGGTCTATCTTGGATAAGTCTACTAGTCGGGGTCTACCAATTCCAGCTAACCTCAGTATTGATATGCACTTTGAAAGTAATATGTGATATGCATTGTGGATAATGGTGATATGCATGGTAGAATTAAATATGAATAAGTACTCATTGATGATATGCATAGAAGATGGGTAGTATATAAGTTTGGTGGGCCCGCGGGGACTCGAACCCCGGACCTCCGCCGTGTGAGGGCGGCGTCCTAACCGGGCTAGACGACGGGCCCTCCATTACCCTCTTAAACTGGTTAGGGTATTAAGTCTTACCTTAACTCTGCGGGCATGGGTGTACTTTTGCTATGTAGATTTTGTTCGTATTTTATTTACGTATTTTTGTTATAAATTATATCTGCACAACATTTTATACATATATACACTCAAGGATACTTGCAGGTAAAAAGCCATGAATAGGACACAGATCTTCAGTCTCGCGTCGCTCGCGCTACTTGTTGCCTCAATAGGCGCAGTAGCTGCGATGTGGTCTGAGACCTTAAAGGTGAACGTAAACGTAAATACTGGCGAAGTTGACGTCAAATGGAGCAACTGGACATGTAATGACTCAGGACCTGATCCCCAGATTCCGAACTCAGATTTCAATAACGATGAAGATAAGGACGTAGCAAAATGCTACGTACAGGCAGAAAAGTACGACAACGAGGGTGACGTGATTAAGCTGAATGTCACAATTACGAATGCGTACCCAGGCTATCATGCCGTGATAACGCTAGTGGTGGATAACATTGGTTCAATACCGGTGAAGCTGTACAGTAGTAGCATCAGCGAGTACCCTACTAGCGCGCTCTCCGTGAGCTTAGACAAGCCAGAGTCCACGCAAATACATCCCGGCAGTAATTCAACGTACACACTCACAATAGACGTGCTACAAGGTGCTGGTGAGAACCAGGATTACACCTTCGAGGTAACCTTGGTCTTCGCCCAGTGGAACGAAGTATCGGGAGACTAAGCACGTAGTTGAAGAAATGAGGTGTAACTAATATGAAAAACATTTTGAATAAAACCACACAACGATTTGCGTAAGGTGTATGGAAATGAGTAATACGTACATACTGAAACCTATAGCCTACACGCTACTAATAGTAGCCATAATAACAGGGGCCTTGGCCATGTGGTCCGAGACCCTACGAATTAACGTGAGTGTAAGCACCGGTGAACTACACTGGCGGTTTAAGCCCGGTTCCGAGATCGTTAAGGATGAGTGTGGGACAGGAAGCCTAGACTGGAACGCTACGTACTTAACCAACGGTTCCGTTGGAGCTGAGAGGATAGATGACGCTAAGGACGTGGGATGCACGTCAGCACAGTTCTACGACAATGACGGTGACGGTGATCTTGATACCCTAAACATAACAATACATAACGGATATCCCTGGTACTACACTCACGTAGCGTTTGCAGTAGAGAATGCTGGGACAATACCGCTGAAAATCTGGAAGGTAGTAATACACGGTCAGACTACGTACGAAATCACCAGCAGCACTGGGTTGAGGTTAGACTTAACGGGTGACGGAAAGCCCGACGTGCTGATATGGTGGGGAGACAACTTTGGGAAGCAACTACACAAAGGCGATTACGCGGACATCAGCCTTGAGATAGTGGTGCTACAGGACGCACCGGAGAACGCCAACCTCACAATATCAATAACTATGTACGCAATCCAGTGGAACGAGTACGATAGTGCAATGTCAACCACACCTGTCTAACACGAGGTACATACCACGATAATAATGTAGGCTAGTAAAATGAACCTCATTTTTACATGAAGTTTATGTATATATTTTGAACTTATATACTTAGATAACAAATCTATAGTAAGGGGTACTGAAGCACCGTGTGCAAACTAAGAAACTCTGGAGAAGATGAAAACGCTTCACTCACACTTATTATGGGCATACTCACGGTCATAGCTGCTTACTTCGTTCCTCTCCTGGAGCTAAGGGGGATGTCAGCATACGTCACGCCAGCAATCATATGGCTGCTTGGGGCGGTGCTACTGATAAAGTCAACGGTCATGATTAGGAACTCAATAAAAGATAAACTCCCACTGATTCTTCTCCTGCTACTGTCCTTACGTCTCAGCACGGATGTAATTATGGGCTTAAGCCTAGGGTTTGGATTAAATCTTCTCTCAGTGAATATTACCAATATCGTAATAAATATTTTAAGAACGTTACCAATGATTGTAGCACTTGAGAGTTTACGCGCGATCCTTGCGTCTAGCATTGATAGGTTACGTAACCTAAGTACACGATCACTTCTAATTATTCTGATTACTATCATTATGACCTTAGCCTACATTCCTGTAACTAGGCTGTTCTCGCTCTTCCCGCTAGGCTCTGAGAGTGCCGTATCATTTGCTATTAACAGGTTCTTTCCGTTAGTTGCAGAGAACGCTGTACTTACAACGTTAGCCTACGTGGGTGGTTCAATACCTTCCATAATTTACGTGTCGTTAGTTAGATCCTACATATTCGTAACACCGGTTCTTCCCGTTCAGCAGGGACATATTAGATCCTTGGCATACATGCTGACATCGCTATTGCAGTTGACAGTATTATGGGTGTCTCGAAGTAGGCGGTTAAGCCTTAGAGAAGTTTATGATCTAATCCTAAGTAAGCGCTCAGGGACGGGAATGATAAGAAAGGCACTTCATACTGCCTTGATCATCATTAACCTTGCCATAGCGTGTGGTATAATATTTCTGCTAGTCACGGGAGCTAGGTTAACCGTAGTTACTAGTGGTAGCATGGTCCCGACGCTAAATGTAGGGGACGTAGTGCTAGTGACACCGGCACGTGAACTCCAGAATGGTACCATCGCAGTGTATTTCGGTGAGAGATCCTTGATTATTCACCGAGTCATAGACATAGTGCAGGACAACGACACAAAATTCTACATCTTTAAAGGAGACGCTAATGACGCTGCGGATCCTAACCCAGTTCCTCAGAAGTATGTTGTTGGTAAGATGACGCTTAAAGTGCCCTTAGTGGGCATGCCAGTAGTGCTACTAATGAAAAATGTTGGCGGGTTCGTAACTATGAGCGCCTTGCTTATATCCCTAACGGTGCTTCTGTACATTATCATACTTCAGTTGGAGGTCGTAAAACTTTGGTGAGGAAGAATAAGACTAAGTATGTGCAGGTGATTTCAGTTATATTACTTGCGCTACTTACATTAACGTTAATGAACCTAGTTATTGCTTATAGAACACCTGAATACCGAGCATACACTGTTAGGAATTATAAGGTGGAGCACGTCGTTGAGATCTCATACAATGCTTCAGTTAAACCCTCCTTGCTTTATGGCAACAGAAGTAATGTGGGTACTGGCGAACCGCTCTACACTAGACTAGTGAAGGACCTGAGCATATGCTTCGTGTATAGCATTAAATCAAGCCCACCAGCACTCAATAGTAAGTATGAGGTAAAGCCTGGGGCAGTGCTGAGGAGTGAGGGATGGGGCAAGGTTATAGACCTAGAAAGAGTGCTTTACGAAAACAACAATCAAACAAATAGTTTCACAGCATGTGTAAGCATAAACTTCACTAGAGTGTTAAGGGACATCACGATAATAGAGAAGGAAATAGGTGTCCGACGAGACAAGCACAACATCACAATAACTATGGACACATCAATAGAGACTGCACTACCTAACAGAACACTGCGTTCAAGGATAAGCCCCACCATAACACTCCAAATAAACGACGACGGAAGAACCTACGTAATAGCTAAGAACCTCAGAGACGTGAAGGAAAACTCAACAACACTAAAGTCACCAACAACGGCCAACATCATGGGCCTAGAGGTACCAACTTCATCAGCTAGAGCAACATTACTACCACTCTCCGTAATTTTAGGAATAACTACAGCAATCTCTATAGGATTACTACTAAAACAGGGTAAAGAAGAAAGGAAAGACCTTGAAGAGATCTTAAAAGAGCGGCTTAAGGGCAAACTAATTAAAGGAACCGTAGATAACTCGGGCGTAGCAGAAGTAACACTCCACAATATAGAGGACTTCATAACAATCGCGAACGAACATCGTAACGATGTAATATACGACCAAACAAAAGGAAAGTACTATATCATAGATCTGAATACCATATACTCGCTAAACAATGACAACTCACAGTTAAGGAATCCAAAAGGAAGGTAATTTCGTTAAACCTACAAAGTAATATCATTTCATAGTGAGTAATCCTTAGTATAGGGTACTATAATGGAGCCGGGGGCGGGATTCGAACCCGCGGAAAAGCGGGTTACTGCGGGTAGCGCTTTAACCACTGCAGCCCGCCGCCTTAGACCACTCGGCCACCCCGGCCCCGTGATAGTCATGTTTGGGTGGGCTATAAAGTTTAATTCCTGCTAGTCTAGGTACGTAGGGTTAGGTATGGGTGGTAGCGATGGGATATAGCAGGAAATCCTTGGCTAAGGCAATAGTACAGTTACGTGAGAATGGAATAGATGGTGTTGTAATAGGTAGTACCGTGTACATGGTGCGTTTGGGGTTTCATGAATTAGAGGATGATGTGGATTTATTCACCACAAACATAATGCCATCCTTTGATGAGGACGTTGTGCTTAACGCTGCGGAGGCCCTTGGATGTTTCCTAGGTCAAAATGAGTGGGGCGGCCCCCAACTCAAGTGCCCAATTGATGAAGAGGAAATTACAGTAGAGTTGCATGAGAATATTTACGACTTCTATGTGCCTCAGGAGATACTTGATGATGCTGAAACGTTATCTATAGCCGGCGTTGATGTAAGGATGATACGTGTTGAGGATTACTTGATCCTAAAGGCTAAGGCTGGCCGCGACCAGGATTTAGAGGACCTCAGGTATCTGTCCGACTTAATTAAGAATGGGAAACTCAAGATACGTAGGGAGTTACTTCGTCAGAGGCTTTCCCTCTTTGATGAGTACGAGTCTAAATTAATAATCAAGAGACTTAGAGATTCAGAAATTCTCATATGATAATCAGTTTAAATAAAGTAGGTGTAAGAGAAACTTAAGTGAATTACCTGCCTAGCTTCTTCCTCTTAGGTCTTAAGTCCTTGCTCCCACACCTGCGACACTTCCTAGCTCCCACAGGGTTCAGCGCCCCACACCTACGACAGACCATCTTGTTCAGCACCCTTGCTTCAACAATCTTCAGTAACTCTGGATCCGTTATGGGCACCTTTCACTCACCCTGCCCTTAGGTTAACTGAGGACTTTAAAGCCTTACCTTACCCAGTCTAGGTAGGTGCAAAACGCGAAAGGTTTAAAGGTTAGATCCAAGTGTGGTTAGTGAAAACAAAGTTAGGTAGCGAGTTGATACGAAGTGAGGATACCGCTAGATCACGTCTGTGTGCGGACGGGTGTGCTGTGTCCCAGATGTCAACGCCTAGTGGAAAGTGGGGAAGTAGAGAAGTACGAAGTAGATGTTATGAGGGAGCTACTGAACTTAGAGGAGAGACCTGATTTCAAATTCCTTAAGGACGCGAAGTACGTCAAATCAATACTGACCCGCAACATGCTAGTACTTATCATAGAGTCCACCGACTCCAACATCCACCCAAGGATCCTTGGAAGGCTAGGAAGAGCGCTAAGCGAGAGACTAAACACTAGAGTAAGGGTCATTAATAAGGCTCACGGAGACTTACGTGAGATAGCGCGACAGCTCATGTATCCCGCCAGGGTTATCGGCGTGAACACTCTATGGTTGCCTGATGGTACTGTCGAGCACATCGTGAGGATACCTAGGTCAGACAGCAGGTACCTCCCAGCGAACACCACCGTGCTAGAGGACCTACTCTCCAAGATAACAGGTATGAACGTCAGAATTAGAACAGGTATCTAAGTTAGGTTAACTTCAATCCTCCTCTCAAGAATTCACGAAGCAATACACTAGCGTAGGTTGCTGGGCGTAACATGAAGCGCATTAAGAGTCTCTCATCAACTACTTCCCAAGACAGCTTGTGAACATTAAAGTATGTTTCCCTTGCTCCACTACGAAGGAATTTCCTGAACTCACTGAGAGCTTTGAAGTTAGCTTCCTTCATTACCGATACGACGTAACGTGTACACTCGTCCTTACTCAACCCGGGCTTAGGTAGAGGGAACACCTCACATTTGGATACTAAATTATCTAGACCATCCGAGTACGCTATCGCCTTGCTCAAGGCAAGGTTAAACAGGTAAGCTTGATAAGCCTCAACGAAGAACCTCAGATACCACGGACTTAATGTCATCAGAGCCTCCCTGAAGGATTTGCCATGCATAATCGCCCTCAACACTCGACGCTCTAAGTGAAAGGACTTTGGAAACAGTGCGTAGGACTCCCTTAAGTCCCCCCTTGCGTAGGCTTTCCTCGCCTTTAGTACCCTCCGCGACTCGTTATCTATTGCCGTGGGTGCCAGTAAGGCGTCGACAGCCCCCTTATAGTCTCCTTCAAGGAGTTTTTGCCCAACAATATGAGACACGGGTCTCCGAGACCCGAACCTCTGGTACCCATAGAAGTTCGGGAAAGGCGCTGTTGACATTACCTGCAGGGCCCTGCGCAGTACACTCTCCTCTACATGGCTAATCTCATCTATAGTAACTTCGAACACATTGCCTTCTAAGTCACCACGTTTTATCATGAACTGTCTGACATCCTTGAAGTAGAAACGGGCAGCACCATCTAATAATATGTACTTCTTCTTTAAACGAAGCCCTGGCCTACACTTAACGGTTACGTACTGACATGTGAAGGCGTTAACGTCCTTTAGGCCGGCGTAACCCACTCTCACACCCATTGCCCGTGTAAGGGCGTCAACCGCATCCTTGGTTGAGACACCCACCTTACATAGGACATACCTGACGGATTCCCTGCGTTTGCATATGTACTCACCTTCAGTGTCGCTTAGTGGTGATGCTATAGACCCGTCATCCCCCACCTCAAATACCTTAAATGATGCTGGCGTGAATTTGAAGGTAGCCTCTGAATCTATGTAGATCTCCGGCCTCCCGTAGACCGTCATACCTACGAATTTATCCAGTTCATTCCTGCTAACTTCGTACGCAGGCAATACACACCCCTCCGTCAAAGAAGCTTCAGGTTCCCCGTCACCTTATCCACAATCTCAGACGGAGCCGGCCCTATGCCCACGGTCGTTAGCGTTCCTGGGAGAAGCTCTGTATGACCAGCATCCCTTATGATGACCGCAGGTAACCCCATATCCTTAGCCTTATTGTAATAGAAAAGGAGGTCCTCCTCCGATCCTCCCTTCAGGACAACCTTCTTCTGACCTTCATCGAACCACCTCTCAAACCATTCCCGCTTTACTCTGTAAGCCTCGAACGCAGCCGCGACCGCTGCATGCGCCACCTGTGCAGCTAACTTCCCCCGGCTCATCCTAATGTCTGTCCTGACAAGTATTACCTGCTTGAAGTCCATCTCCCTCACCTGTTTAAACCTGTAAGGTTTCCGAGCTGCTGTTGTTTTCCTTACTCAACTTGAGGATAACTTCCTTAAGTACAGATAACTTGCTACTCTCCTTACACTCTATATAGCATTGCTGGTCGAGGACATCCATTATCATGCATTTATCATGACATTTCATTACATACGTTCTAGGATCTATCTCCACTATGAATAAACCCCTCTTAGGGTCTAGGACATTCACTCTCAGTACGTGATGAAGGTTACTTTGCCTTAATATCTTGCTGACGAGCTGATGCTCATGCTTTGAAAAAATAAAGAATCCTGCTTCGCTGAAGGCCCTAATTATTCTACTCCTGATTAATTTATGTTCGTCTGTTGGAGACAATGGCATACTTCTTCACCGGCAATCTTAATTTTCTGAAGACGCACCTAACGAAATCAATTACTTCCCCACCAATTAAGTACTTAAAGCGCACCTTCAACTTCCTGTAGACAGCTTCCCCTAAGATCTCCCCCTTAGAGCCGATTACTTTAACCTCCCCCTTTATGCGCCCCCTACTATTTAACCTAACATCTAGTATAACTACGACGGCATCCTCTGGAATCTTAATTGTCTCTCTAAAAGCCTCCCCAACCGCGTAAAGACCTTTCACTCTCTCCCTCCTCACCACATCATACTTAAGCTCCTCACACTTCCCTCTCAACACATAGAACAGAACCCTCCTTTTGTGCTTGCCCGTTTTACTACGGGTGTTTTCCTCCAGAACCTCAACCACGTTATTCAAGCATCAGCACCCTGCCTACATTGAATTACTATAAGGCCTCCCGGCCTGTAAACGTATCTTGAAATTAAAAGCGACTCACAATAGTTTCGCAAGCTTATGGATGATCTTGAGGGGCTGGAGAACCTCTTCACTAACCTGCCCTTGGAATCATATGCGCTTATTTCCACGTTAGGGTCGCTGTCGGTCGTAAGATGAATTACTACGATTTTCATCACCGTATCCCCACCTTAACCTAGGTACGCGCGTCTTTAATACTCTTGATGGTTTAAGCACAATCCTCGAGACATTTTGGAATATACCTACAGCAACCTTTTTAATCTTAGAGGCAAGGGAATGCCGTGACTAACTTGAAGACTCTCCTTGTAGCCGGGTGTGAATGAATGACCAGGTACAGACGTTACTCCAATCCTTATAGCGTGGACGTTCAACGCTTCAGCATATATCATAGGGAGGAGCGAGGTAACAGGAAAAGAACTCTGCAAGTTGGCGATGAAGTAAACGTAATAATCAGCGAAATGGATGAGTTAGGTCGTGGTGTGGTTCACTATCGCGGCATTAAGATAGCGGTACCAAAGGCTGTTCCAGGTGAGAAGGTCCGAATCAGGATAACTAAGGTTAACGGGAGTACCGCGCAAGCTACTGTCATTAAGAGGATCGCAGAGCCTAAGCGGTAGAAGCAAGAGAGTGATGATGAATCTATTTTTAATTATGTAGCACATCATTTCTTAGGTGGTCAATCCTGTCGACAGCAAGGTCTAGGAAAATTCTTGCAGAATTACTATGGGCTGAGAAATATAGACCAAGAAGTCTTAAGGAAATAGTTAATCAAGAGGAAATCGTGCGAAGACTGGAGTTATTCGTGAAGGAGAGAAACATGCCACATCTATTATTTGCTGGGCCGCCCGGAACAGGTAAGACGACAGCTGCTCACGCCCTCGCCCACGACCTGTATGGCGAGGATTATAGGATGTATATGCTTGAGTTAAACGCTTCGGACGAGAGAGGCATCGACGTAATCAGAACGAAAGTAAAGGAGTTCGCTAGGAGTAAGTTACCAGCAAATATTCCGTTTAAGATAGTCTTGCTGGATGAGGCGGATAACATGACCGCTGACGCACAGCAGGCATTACGAAGGCTCATGGAGATGTACGTCGAGGTAACGCGCTTCATACTAATAGCTAACTACCCAAGCAAGATAATTGAGCCGATACAATCAAGGTGTGCAGTGTTTAGGTTCGTACCTCTGAAGAAGGAGGATGTGATAGCTAGGTTGAAGTGGATTTGTGATCAAGAGAAAGTTAAGTGTGATGAGGATGCTCTCGAAGCTATCTACGACATCTCCGAGGGCGACATGCGTAGATCCATAAACATACTCCAGTCATCCGCTGCATTAGGTGAAGTAACCATTGCAAATGTATACAAAGTCGTGGGGCTGGCCCATCCGAGAGAAGTTAGAGAAATGATTAGGACGGCACTTCAAGGTAATTTCCTCAAGGCGAGAGACATGCTTAGGAACCTGATGGCCACTTACGGTCTCTCAGGAACGGATATAGTTAAGCAAATGCACAGGGAAATATTCAGCTCGGAACTCGACATACCGGAACCTGTGAGGATAGATATTGCTGACTACATAGGGGAGATACAGTTCAGGATCGTAGAGGGAGCTGACGACGAAATACAACTGAACACGTTACTAGCGAGAATAGCTATGTTGGGTAAAAGTTTGAGGAGGAGGCAGAAATAATGCTCAAACAACGAAAGGGGCCACAATCATGCCCAGACTTCCGTGGGTGATAAAATACAGACCGAAACGCGTTGATGATGTCGTAAATCAGAGCGAAGCCAAAGCAGTGGCACTTAAGTGGATAAAGAGTTGGGTTGCGGGCAGACCGGTGAAGAAGGCCGCCTTATTTAATGGGCCGCCGGGATGCGGCAAAACATCCCTTGTAGAGGCATTAGCTAATGAATTCGGTTACGAGTTAATTGAAATGAACGCTAGCGACTATAGGAGGGCAACCGATATAGAGAGAATAGCTAAGGTCGCAGCAACACAACGTGGACTCACTGGCCGAGGAAAGCTCATACTACTCGATGAAGTGGACGGACTCTCAAGGCTAGCCGATGAGGGTGCAATACAAGCCATACTCGATCTTATCAAAATAACCAAGAATCCCGTGGTGATGACAGCTAACAATGCATGGGAACAGAAATTAAAACCAATAAGAGACGCATCCCTCATGGTAAACTTCAGGAGGCTCACTAAGACCGACGTTAAGAAGGTCTTAAGAAGGATCTGCGAACTCGAGAGGATACAGTGTGATGAGGATGCGATTAACTTCATAGCCGAGAGGGCTGAAGGAGACTTACGCTCGGCGATAAACGACCTAGAGGCTGTAGCCGAGGGATTCGGTCGGGTAACGCTAAAGATCTGTAAGGCGGTACTCAGGTACCGCGATAGAGTCTACGCTCCCTATGAGGTTGTACGTAAGATATTCATCTCTAAGTATGCTTGGCAAGCACGGCAAGCAGCGTCACAGACAGATCTATCACCTGATGAGTTAATGCAGTGGATTAACGAGAACTTACCACTTCAAATCACTGATCCGGAGGACTTATGGAGAGCGTACGAGAAACTCTCGCGCGCTGATGTATTCTTTGGACGGATAGTTAGGAGTGGGTCATGGGATTTACTACCTTACGCCATAGAGTTAATGACTGCGGGAGTGGCACTCTCCATAGTTAATGACCCAAGAGCTAGGTATAAGTGGGTTAAGTATCAATTCCCACAAAAGATTCTGCTTATGTCAAGAACCAAGGAAATGAGACAATTGCGGGAGCGGGTGGCTGAGATCATAGGTCGCCACATACTCGCTTCCAAGAGGAAGGTAAAGAATGACGTGTTGCCGTATATCAAGATAATATTCGATCGCAATCCTGAGTACGCGGCAAGGCTTGCAGCCGGTTTAAATCTAGATGAGCATATGATAAAGTATCTTTCCCCACAGAATGCTGCGATCATATCGAAAATGGCCGCTGAGATTTGGAAAGAGACAGCCAAAGAAACTCTAAAGAAACATGCTCAATCTGCAAAGGAAGTTAAGAAAGAAGTTAGTTTATCTGAGGGACAACAGAGAATCGAAGGTGAGGGTGGCACTACTGAGAGGAAACCTAGGAGACGAAGAAAACGAAAGGAAGTTAAAGGAAAGGGTCTCGATGCATTCTTCAGGAAGTAAGGATCCTCGCTACCGGAATTCAATGCAGTCAGGCTTTAGTTTTATAACTATGGATGCCTTACCCCCTATTTGAGGCTTGGGAGCGCTTCCTGGGCTAAGATCATTATAGCTCGTGAGACACCTAGAACTCGTTTAGTAACTCCTCCAGTAGCCTTATTCTAGGGTCAATCCATTTAGGCCTGTATATTCTAGCCCTACCTATTCTTAGTTCCTCGATGAGCCCTGCTTTAACTAAGAAGTCTATGTGGCGAACCGCAGTTCTGTAATTCAGCCCAGTCATATGGAGTATTTGGGTTAAGTTAATCTCACCTGAATTTATTATGGCTTTGAGTACCTTAACGCGTCCCTTGCTAGCAAGAACCTCCTCTATCTTAACCTTGTTCTCCCCCATCATCTTATCAGCCTCTTCTCCTCTATCACTCTGTTTAGCTTCTCAAGCAACTTGTCAAGAGGTGCAGCAGCGAATCCAACATAGGTGCTTCTACCTCTTCTGCCTTTCATGCTCGTCTTAGTTATTATTATGCCTCTTCTTTTAAGGTCCATCACTAGCATGTATACCCTAGTGTGCCTTCGGGGTTCTTCACCTAGTTCCTCACATATTTCACGGTAAGTACGTTCTATCTCTCCCATAGGTATGAAGCTCTCACCTGTCCTGTAGAGTGCTAGTATTATCGCTTTAAGGACAAGTATTTCATGCAGCTCAAGGTGGTATATTTTGTCTAACACGTCTATCAGTGACTGATATTCCTGGGCGACGACTGCCCTAACGTGATCTACTGTGACCCTTGATGCCCTCCCCTCAGCTAGTTCCTTGTCCGCTAACTTGCCTGCCGCGTGGAGTATTGCTATAGCTTTCCTAGCATTACCGTCTCCACCTGTATCATAGCCTGTTAAGCGGGCTATGCTCTCCACGACCTCCTCGTCAACCACGCCTTCATAAAATGCCTCCTTGACCCTGTCGTTCAGTATATCCATCAATTCTGCTGCCGTATACGGTTGGAACGGTATTACGTTCTCCATCAGGTAACTTCCTGTTATACTGTCTAGCACGGCTTGTATGCCTGTAGGGGACCCTCTGGTTACGTAGATGAAGTTCAGTCTCTTGACGTCCTCCTTGAAGACATCGTAGAACCTCAGTAGCAGGAACCTTCCTGAGGGACTCGAGGATTTTATGAAGTACTCTATTTCGTCGAGTGTCACTATCACGTACATATTCTCTCTTTCAAGTATCCTAAGTAATCCTATAGCCATTTCACGTGCTGATAAGCCTCGATCGGGTAGTGGTAGCCCAAGTTGATTTTTTATATCCCTGAAAATAGAGGCGGGGTTAGATGATTTAGAGCAATTTACATGGACGTACTTTAGGAGCACGCCCCTTCTCTGCATCATTCTGGAGAATGCTCTGCCGAATGCTATTGCGGTCGCTGTCTTACCAGTACCTACAGGACCTACGAGGACGACCCTGACGGAAGTCCTGCCCGGACTATCAGAGAAGGCCTTGAAGAACGCCGCTATTTTCCTTACATGTGTTTCTCTATGGGGTAGTCTCTTAGGGACGTACTCTGGATACAGTACAGATTCGTCAATGAACACCGTAGGTCTCCTAATCTCACTTTCAATTAACTCATCGATTTCAGGCATACTTTCACCTATCTTCTGACTTTAGGATGTGTTAATTCAATATATAGCTTACTGGAGAATTTACTGGATTCCTCAACATCAATGAAAGTAATATTTTCGAGAAAATCGTAATATCCTGAAGTCTCTCAGACTTTTACCTTCGTCAACGCATCTAAGACCACTTCAGCCGCTTTGTCTGCATACTTATTCAGTACCTTAGCATCGGCAAACCCCAAGTCCTCAACCAACGAATCGCTTACCAGAAGCAGCGATGCTGTTTTAATTCCCCTCATAAGACCTATTGAGAATATTCCTGCACACTCCATTTCCACAGCAATAACCCCCCTGGAAGCCCACTTCTTTGCAAAATCAGGGTCTTCCGCGTAGAACGCATCACTACTTAGTACTGGACCAAGTCTATAGGTTAAACCTTTTTCCTCTGTCGCATCCACTAGTGCTCTTAGTAGGCTGAAGTCCGGTACCGCAGGTGCACATACTTGTTCCTTGTAGTATTGGTAATATGTTCCTCCAGGGTAGTATGAGGCGCCCGTAGGTATGACTACGTCACCTATTTTCATTCCAGGCACCATAGCTCCACAGGATCCTAACCTGACCACCGCCTTAGCCCCAACTTGTATGAGTTCTTCGAGTACTATCAAGGCTGAGGGAGCACCCATGCCGTGAGTTACTATAGAAATCCCTACTCCCCTATACTTCCCTGTGTATGCAATCAACCCTCTGTTTGTGTTAACTAGGCGTGGTTCCTCAAGGAATTTCTTACTGATGTACTCAACTCTTGCGGGGTCACCCGCTACTACAACCCTCTCAGCTATGTCATCTTGATTTACCTTCAAATGTATGGGCATGTAATATCCCTCATACAATACTAGCCATCGCAATTAATTATAAGTAACGCTTCTTAGAACCCCACGTTAATACCTACTTTACTCAGCTCGAGCTAAAGCGTGAATATGGTAAAATGATCTCTTAAACAATATCTTATAGTAAAAATTCCTTGGCTCACGCACACTCTAAAATAATCCTTATATCAACGTATGAGGGGGTAGGGTGTGGGGGGATAAACTTTTAAATAGGGTACCCCCTATTTAAAGGGGGTTGGGGGTAATGACGCAGGTAGGACAGATGTACGAGATAGGCGTCAAGCAGGAATACAAGGTGTTTGGCAAGCATGTTTACGGTAATTTATACGGCTGCGACAGCGACTTGCTATCGAACCCTGATTACTTAGTTGATGTTGTCAGGAACGCCGCACGTGAGGGCAAGATGACGCTGCTCGACGTCAAAGCCTGGCATATCGTGCCAGGAGTCAGCGTTGTGGGAGTAATCTTAGAATCACACATAACCATACACACATGGCCAGAGCATTCATTCGCAACAGTCGATGTTTATTCCTGCGGCAAACACACAAACCCTGAGAGAGCTTTCATGTACATCGTGAGAGCTCTGCGTGCATCGAGGTTTGACTACGAAATAACTGACAGGTCTTACCTAGAGTAGATTTCTCTCGATTACATTTACTTCGGCCTTAGTTTTAACCTTGAGATCCTTAAATGTTAGAGTAACCTTATGAACAGAGCGATGCAGTATGCGCGTACGTGTGATTGGAGCAGGCGTGGCTGGACTATCCTTTGCGTTAGCGATTACTGCTACTGGTTATCAAGATGTGCTCATTCTCGAAGAGCATCCTAGGGTTGGTGTTCCAAAGCATTGCACAGGCTTAGTTAGTGAGACTACTGTGCAGGCTTTCGGGAGTATCGCAAGGAGCTGCGTGGTCAGCAAATTCCGTGAATATGTAGTTAGGGATACGGGAGGACGGAGCGTCATCTACCTTAAGTTACTGGAACCCGTTTACCTATTAGATCGAGTTAAGCTAGAAGAGGAACTCGCAGATGCTGTCCTATCGGCAGGAGGAACCATTAAGCTTAAACATAAAGTAAGGGCGATTCATCCTCATCGTAACATCTTAATTGATCATAAAGGGAATCACACAGGATACGACATTGCTGTAGTGTGTGAAGGGGCAGCCCGGGTACTTGCAAAAAGCCTTGGTCTCTACAGTAAGCCCAAGAATCTCATCGGTATACAGCGACTAATTTCACTCGACAAATCGCCAGAAACTACTGTAGTATACGCTGACAGGAGGATTAGTCGTAACTTCTTCGGCTGGTGCGTCCCCGTCGCCGATAAGATAGCTTTAATTGGCACCGCTGACCTACATGGCCTTAACGCGTACGCTGGTGTCTTAAGGATACTACGCATACTTGAGAGGGAAGGCTATCATGTAAGAAGCATCATTGAGCGGTTCGGAGGGCTAATACCTATTGACTTACCCCACAGCGTAGTTGCCAGTAATGGCGTGTTACTCTTCGGTGACGCAGCCTCACTTGTAAAACCGTTAACTGGGGGAGGTCTTTACGCTATTTCGCGTGTTTTCCGTGCATTACTCGACATTCTCAAGTGCACAGACCTTGAGAAGCTTCCTCATGCTTTCATGATCAAGGTCAACACGTTTAAACGTAAGTTTAAGCTCCATAGTGTACTAAGGAGTGCCTTAGTAGCACTCGGTGGGTATGAAACCGCTCTAAAAGTGCTTTCGGCAACTGGAATTCGTTCCGTCAGAATTGGGAAGTACGATGACTTACTGACCAGCATGAAATTGAGTTTCTCGTAACGATTGTGCTTATTTGATTTAGCTTTTCTTTAGGTTTTCCATGTACTCCTGCAGTATCTTAACGTTCCACTCATGCTTGCTCCTTCGCCTGGGGTCGACTGGCAGTCCGAGCTTCCTTGCCTCAGCGATCGTTAAGTCAACCTCCGCAAGTTCTAACTTGCTGAATCCTCTCCCCCTGCGAAGACCTGTTTCAATTCCCCTCATCTTAATTAATCTCGGTTTCTTCACTAACGCATCGACCATAGCCCTAACACCCCCATCAGCTTTCAAGGTTCGTCTCTCTAAAATATTTTTACTGCCGCATAGTACACAGCTACCTAGGTGGGTGTTACGCCATCACGGATAGCTTGCAGTATGTGCGGAGCTAGTCCAGCAATTTTCTTACAACGCCACACGGGTAGGGCACTGTGCCTCGAGTGCCTGCGTAAGGACTTAGTAAACAGAGTTACTGCTGAAATAACACGTAACAATATGTTCGATGAGGATGATCGCCTACTATTAGCGCTTTCCGGAGGGAAGGACAGTTACGTACTGTTGGACATCATAGCTAGGATCCACAACCCTAAACTCCTTGGCGTAATAACCATAATAGAGGGCATCCCGGGATATAATCGTGTGTCAAACATATCGTGGATTATAGAGAAAACCCGCAAATTCGGAATTAAATTGCATGTAGTCCCCTTCAAATCCTACGTCGGATATACCCTGGAAGAGTTAGTGTTAAGGGCGCGCGAGCTTAGAATTAACGTAAGCCCGTGCACATTCTGCGGTATTCTAAGAAGAAGAATCATGAATCACTATGCCCTAATGTACGGTTATGATTGTGTGTTAACGGCGCATAATCTTGACGATGAGGTACAGACAATACTCGCTGATCTCATGCGGGGAGATCTCGCTAGGTTCATACAGCTACATCCCTCAAGCAAACCGCTAAGCAAATACTTCGTTAAGAGGGTGAAACCTTTAAGGAAAATCTATGAGTACGAGATAACCGCGTACGCGTACGCTACCGGTTTTGAGTTCCAGGAGGTGGATTGCCCCTACATAATTCACGCCCCAACCCTGCGTGCCAAACTTCGAGAATACCTCCAAGAGGTTGAGGGAAGAAGCCCAGGAACATTATTTAAGGTACTCAATTGGTATGATAAGACCATAAGAACCTTGCTTGAAGGTAAAGCCTTAACCTACCCAGCTAAGGAACTACCTCAGTGTCCCCTATGCGGGTCGCCCATGGCATTTGGCAGGAAATACTGCATGCTCTGCGAACTCCTGCTGAAGCTAAGGCTACCGGTGAAGTACTCAACGTTAGGGAGCCCCTAAGTAACCCGAAACATCAATAACTCAGGAATCTAAGGTAAGGACTGAGTGATGGCGCATGGCCATACCCGGCATAGAGGCTGCTAATTTCGTGAAGATGCTTGTGGATCCAAATACTCAGATACAGCCCGCTGGTGTTGATCTTACCGTGAAACAAGTGTACAGCATTGAAGGAAAGCTCGTACTGGGTATCGGAAACCGTGTCCTGCCGAGGTACGTGCCCATACCTGGTGAGGAAGGTGTGTGGAGCCTGACACCTGGCGTATATAAGGTAATGTTCAACGAGGTTGTTAAGGTTCCCTCAGACTCTGTCGCGTTATGCTTTCCTAGGTCTACGCTACTGCGTTCAGGTGTGATACTCATGTGCACCGTCTGGGACCCTGGATACGTAGGTAGGGGTGAGGCCCTTCTTCACGTCATTAACCCTAATGGACTTACCCTCGAGAGAAATGCCCGCGTTGCACAACTAGTTTTCATTAAACTAGTTAAGCCACCTCATAAGACGTATCAAGGGACATACCTAGGTGAGAACCTTGAGTGACTTCCCCGTATATGGTGTGAGGCTAAATTACGGGAGGATAGCGCGTGTTGCTTTAATAATGGGCAAGTTAGTGAGGAGCGCAAAGCTAGACGACTTCACGGATGAGCGATATTACCCTCCGGTAGGTAGTGATGTGGAGTACATCCTCAGATACTTCCTGTGTATGGTTGCATTAGATCACAGGACAAGTCGTTACCAACCTTTTGAAGGATTTGTTAATGGCGAGTTCTTTCATGGAGCAGACCTTCTCTACAGGTTAGGTATGAAGAAATTCGTTACAGACCCTGAGTTCTTCTCACCCGAGCGTCTTTCGAGAGTAACTACTAATGAAGTTGCCGAGTGGCTCTCCATAACCTCCGATAACAAGAAAATAACCATCTGGGATCCAGACATCCGCGCCGAGCTACTGAGGGATATTGGTATTAAACTCCTTAAGTTCTATGACGGGAAAGTATGCAACATCATAAATAGGGCGGGGAGCAGACTAAAAGGAATGCCGGGCTACGGGCTTATAGATCTGCTTAAGGTATTCAAAGCTTACTCGGATCCTGTTGAGAAGAAAGCATACTTATATGCTAAATTTATCTCACGGAGAGGCCTCTTCACTTACGAGGACCCATACAACGCTGAGGTTCCCGTAGACAATCACTTAGTCAGGGTAGCGCTACGCCTCGGAATAGTGGAGCCCTCCGAGCAATTACTTCAGAAAATACTGAAAGGGAAGGAATTCAGCTGGGATGAGGACGTAGAGTTAAGATTCACTGTTAGGGAAGCTTACAAGTATATTGCAAGGATCACGAACATGGATCCTCTTATACTGGACGACTTCCTTTGGCTCTTCGGTCGCCACTGTTGCACAAAGTCCGAACCGATATGTGTTAATGGGTGCTCAGGGAAATGCGAGGCACTCGGCTATTGCAGCGAGGGATGCCCATTTGAGAACATGTGTACACATAGAGGTAAGCGTGCCTTACGCATCACAGAGCATAATTATCAGAACACCTACTACTACTGAACCTCCATATTTTAAGGTAGTCTCAGAAAGTAAGGAGTAGGGCAACTACCATGGACACTGATGACCTAAAAAGGGTGCTCAAGAGCCTAGACCAAGAGTCACTGAAGGTGCTTAAGTACTTCATTAAGCATCGTTCCGTAGGAGAGCTCATAGCGATAAGGGAGTTACGGGGTATTTACAGAATCAATGACCCTGCTAAGTGTATAGGGAAGTTAATAGACTTAGGTTTACTAGAAAGAGGTATGGGTTGTTATAATGTCTCGAAGAAGCTACTGGAAGCTCTAAAGTCCAGGAAAATTGAGGAGAGTTTAGGATGAGTTCCGTAACCATAAGGAAAATTAAAGCATACATGATGTTGACTAGACCTCATAATTTACTAGCTACAATAATAACTACCTTAATAGGTTGGCTGATAATCTTCACCAAAACACAATGTAATGTGATTAACCCTATCCTGCCTGTTTTAACAGTGATGTTGGCAGCAGCATCAGGATACGTAATAAACGATTATTTCGATGCCGAAGTCGACACAGTTAATAAACCCTACAGACCGATTCCCTCTGGCGCCGTCAGTCGCGTTGAGGCACTTATCTTTAGCATAGTCTTAGCTTTAATTGCTGTTGCTCTATCTCTTATGTCAGGTCCGATTTCCTTTACGTTTGTAATTCTGAATATCGTCTTACTTTTTGCTTATTCATACAAATTGAAAGAACTTGGATTTCTAGGTAACGTAGTTGTTGCCTTTGAAGGCGCTGCATCCATAGTGTATGGAGGTCTGGCAACGTCCGAGCCTTTAGGTAGGATTGAACTAGTCAATCAGACGTATCTCCCGGCACTTTACGCGTTCTTACTACTTCTCGGCAGGGAGGTCGTTAAGACTATAGAGGATTACAGAGCTGATGCATTAAGGAATGTTAAGTCCTTACCTAGGGTACTCGGTATACGTCGTGCATCGGTTGTAGCATCTATAATCCTGTTAAGCGTTGTAGTAATATCACCGTTACCCACAATGTTGGGGTTTGGGATCGTTTATTGCACACTTGCCATTGTGACGGATATCATTATAATTCACTCTGCTATTACGCTAATGAACATTAAAGAGGATTCTGCTGAGGATATTGCAGCTAGATTGAGATCTTATCTTAAGGTAGCCATCTTTGCTGGATCGTTAGCCTTCCTTTTAGATATGGTTGTAAGAGCACTACATTTACTTTAGTCGCTTGCTTACTATGGTTTGACCCCAGACACCATAATACACAGCTCTTATTATGAAGGGTGAAACTATTTTCTTGGTAACGCGGAACGACAAACTTTTCTCTTCGCCTGGCATTATACTCTCTACAACTTCTCTGAAAGCCATGAAACCCCCTGATATTCCCACAACGACTACATTGTATGCTACTGAGGATCCTGTGTTCCTTAAGTACGCCTCAACACTCTCACCGCTAAGTCTGGCGTCTAATTCTATTTTAGGTCCTGGGGTCAGGGGGATATATGACAGAACCTCATGTAACATCACATTCTTAGGATAGTAATTAACACATGCTTTAAGATGTTCTACGTTTAATATAGCATTTTCAGGCACTTGAACTTCCTTCAGCGTAATTTCATCCGTTCCTACTACTCCTGTTACATTAGCTATCCTATTCTCACCTATGCGCACGACCAGAGACGCATTTCTTGATGGCATTGTAAAGACCATTACTAGACCTATGTTCCCCTTATCCGTATTCTTTAGTTCAAATTCGTATGACTCGCCCGGCGTAATGGATGCCTCGCCTGCCCAGTAGTTCATGTAGACTCTAGCACCTTTTAGTGGGATTACTCCTATCAAACCAACTTCATCTATTCTTATAGATTCAGATGATTCGCATGATATGGACAATTCATACTTCCCCGGCTCTCTAAGGATTTGAGCCACGTCAAATACCATGGACGCGTATGATCTATCATTAGATTTAATTATAACTTGAGGTTTAAACTCTCTAACTAACGTAACTGTACCTAGCGTAACTTTCCAAAGGAGCTTCCTAACGGCAAGGTTTCTCCCTGAAACTGATATGTTCAACAGTGTGTTCTTTAAAGGATATTCAACACTTAATTTCACATCTGTTGATTTGGGGTTCCCGTAGCCACCAATAACTGTCGCTGGAAATACGCTTAACTTATATGGCAGTCCTTCCATTATCCCAGAGACATATCGTATGAGTTCACCAGTACTCAACTGTGTGGTCACCACTTTTCTCTAATGTACGTTGGTCTTAATTAAATCAACTATTCGGGATTTTTCAATATTCTTTTATTACACGTTACTCTTGAGGCACTGTCCTTAGACTTAAATGTTTGTAACTTCTTTTGGTGCAAGTTTACGTAATGCCCTAAAAGCTAACAATCTTTCTTTGTCCCCTAACTTTGAATCTTTAATTAACTCCGCTAACTCCTTGATCACTGCCTCTGCCACCTCCTTCTTTACAGGGTAGGGTATGCCGTCTTTACCGCCAATCGTGAATGCATATTTGAACGGACTGTATGGTGTGGTGACAGGGTCCTCGAGTGAGGGGGGTTCCCTATATATTAGTTCTGAAATAAGCGAAAGGGCTCTAAGCACCTCGGGACCTAGTCCCTTGACAGTGAGTACTTCCTTTAAGTCTTTAGGCTTTACCTCATATGCGTTTTTGAGTGCTGTAAGTAAGCGGTTATTCAGCCTCACTGGTTTATAGTAGGGTATGTTCCTAAGGATGGGTCTTTGTGGTGAGCCAAATAATGTTCTCTGCCCCTTTAGTATTGCATTTGCTCTGGCTATGTCCTGTAAGACCTTCTTTGGTTTCTCATTGAGCATATCCACAATTAATTTCCTAGTGGACAGTGACTTTATGCTAGTTAAGTTTAGGGGTCTTACCTTAATGTCTGAAACTACTCCTGAGTGCGGGTCTAGGGTTACGTCAGGCGATACATACCATGCTATGTGGTATCTTCTTGCGTACCTTGATTCGGTGTTCATGCCTTGCTGAATAACTACCCAGTAACCGTCTTCGCTGAAGAGTACGGTATGGTGATATAGGTTGAAGCCATCCTGTAGTAACGCGTTATCGGTTTTCGCACTTAACTTCGAGATGTGTGTGAGTTCCTCTATTCTCCTTGAGCTTAGGCCCAACTCCTCTCCATACTTCCGTATCTCCTCCGGTGTTTTTCTGGAGAGTAATCCTTTTCCTCCTGCTAGCCGTAGCCCTGCATTTATTTCTAGTAGAGCTTCCTTTATTATTGCCGTGGTCACTGTTGTTGAGCCGCTGCTATCCCAGTCCATTCCTATCGCGTTATTTAGTGCTTGAAACCATAGTGGGTTAGCTAACCTCCGAAGTAGTCCCTCACGCCCTAACTCGAGTACTGCTACCTCCAGTATTCCCTTAGCTAGCTTACGCATTATTCTGGCTAACCATGGCGGGACGTGCCCCCAATGTAGCGGTAGGTCAGCTACCCCCGTCAGTTCCACGGGGCCTCACCCTAAGCACGTGGCCCTCCATCCCAGTAATGATTACTTCTGAGCCCTTATCTATCCGTGTGTCGCTCGTCGCTAGCCAGTATTCTCCGTCCACAACGACGAACCCCTTACCACCCGGCTCTATGCTGTCTACCGCCTTACCTATCTTGCCTACTGGGTCGAATTTCTGCGGCTTTGATCTCTTTGCCTGAATCACTTTGTACAATATGAACCCTGTTAGTGCTCCGAGCCCTCCACCTATTACAACTGCGGCTATCTGGAGGTCGCGTGCGTAGGTGGCGGGTGGGTTAAATCCTGAAGGTATGTTTGCTGGGGCTAAGGCTATTCCGACGGCAATCAATATTATTCCTGTGATGCCTATCACTCCGAATCCAGGTGTTACGAAGAGTTCTATTGCGAGCATTATACCCCCTATGATGAGGAACAGTATTGAGATTATGTTTGGGTTAAAGCCCGAACCTATTAATCCTAGTAGCAGGAAGAGGAGTGCCAGCGGCAGGATAGGTAGTTTACCTGAAAGTATCGCAAATATTGTTCCGAGTATGCCTATGGTCATCAGCACACTACTTACCATAGGGTTCTCAAGGGTGGATAGCACTCTGGCTCTTAAGCTACATGAGTATTTCTCCACGTTAGTTATTCTTAAGACATATGTTCCGGTAGAGGTGTTCACGTGCATGCCGTTTATCTTCCTGAGCAGGTCGTCTAAGTTGTCCGCGATGAGGTCGGCCACGTGGTTCTTGACTGCCTGATCAGCTGTTAGTACTAAACTCTTTACTACGAATAGTTTTGCGGCCGTAGTGTTCCTATTCCTGAGCTTAGCGTATGACACTGCCTTAGCAACTACGGGGTTTATTATCTTGGACTCATTGATGAACGTTATCGTGCCTGTCGTTGGATTGTACATGATGGGTTGCATAGCCCCTATTATAGAGTTAGGGGATAATGCAATTATGTTCGCGGGTAATATTATCATTGTCGCTGCACTTAAGGCCTTGCCACCGCTAACGTACGCTATTACAGGGACTCTAGCCTTAGCGAATGCATCGCCTATTGAGAATGCGGCCTCAAGCAGTCCTCCGTAGCTATCTATGCTCAGTATTAGTGCGTAGTTATGACCTTCCGCATACTTCAGTGCGTTGAGAATGCATTCCTTTACTCCGTCGTCTATTGTGTCCCAAGGAGGCGTTACTTCCACAAGTACCGCCGTGGTTATTTCTCGATGTATTGTGTATGCTACTGAAGTCCCTAGCGCGGCAGGGGCGCAAGCACATCCGCTCCATACGGTGAAGATATAGGAATTCGCTAGAGTTGGGAGCGTTATAGCTAGTACAATCAGCACAATGTAAGGTGCTGCCTTTCCCCACCACCGCGTCAAGGTGTGTTTGACTACCGTAGCTACCCCCTCACCCATAGGTACCCTCGAATGATATGGAATTCTTGTTTATCCTTGTTCCTTCAATTTTTTCTCCATAGTATACGCAGCTGCCACAGTCTTGCCTAACTCGTGGGCCCCCTTCTCCGTCACCACCACGAGTGCCTTCTCTCTGGCTATTTCAACCATTGTTTGAAGTTCCCTCAGCCTCATCGCGGCTGGGTGTTCCTCGTATATGCGTGCTGCCTCACCCAGCATCTTAGCTGCCTGCCTCTCACCCTCTGCTTCGATTACCCTAGCCCTTCTCCACCTTTCGGCCTCGGCCTGCTTGGCCATCGCCCTCATCATATTCTCAGGGAGTTCGACGGACCTTATTGTTACCGCTGTTACCTTCACTCCCCAAGGCATTGTGACCTCATCTATGAGTTCCTGGATCTTCTTGTTTATTTCTTCTCTCTTCTGTAAGAGATCATCAAGTTCTGCCTGCCCTATGACGTCCCTTAGTATTGTCTGACCCAGCATCGCGATCGCGTAATGGTAGTTTGATACCTTAGTTATTGCTGACACGGGATCCACTACTCTGTAGTATACGACGGCGTCTACCTTCACGCTTACGTTATCCTTCGTTATGATCTCCTGCTTTGGGACATCAACAGTGACGATCCTTAAGTCTACCTTAATGAACGTATCAACTATTGGTATTCTGAAGAATATTCCTGGACCCTTAGCCCCTATTAGTCTCCCTAACCTGAACATCACTGCCCTCTCATACTCCTTGACTATCTTTATGCTTGACGCTAGAAACGGCAGAAACACCACGAGTATAAGGAACAGAAGCGAAAGCTCAAACATATTCATGTTTTACTACCACCATTCTTGCTTAAACAACAAAAATAATAAACACTTCAAGCACCAAAACCTCATGGACAGCAGCCCATGAGAGACCGAAGAAGATCCAGGGGATACCGTGCCGAACGAGACCTAGTCATAAGGCTATGGCGCCTAGGATTCGCCGTGCTCCGCGCTCCCGCCAGCGGCGCTAAAATCAAAAGAGCAGACTACCCTGACATCGTAGCAATAAAGGACGGAAAAGTGGCGGTCTTCGAAGTAAAATCCAGGAAGGAACTCTCAACAATCTACATCGAGGAAGAGCAGCTAAGGAAACTAAAGACCTTCACCGAACGAGCTGGAGGAAAAGCTTACGTAGCGGTCAAAATACCGAGAATCGAATGGAAATTCATCCCAATAGAGGAACTCGAAAGAACTCCTAAAGGACGCTACAAAGTACGCAAAGACATAATAGCGAAGTCACCAGGTCTTGAGAAGGTACTGGCAGATCTAGGCCTCCTAAGAACGCTGAAAGATTACATTGAGAACAAGGGAAAATGACTTATAAACCCGAAGTATCCCTACATTTACGGGGCCCGTCGTCTAGCCCGGTTAGGACGCCGCCCTGACACGGCGGAGGTCCGGGGTTCGAGTCCCCGCGGGCCCACCAAACCTTAATGATTCTTCATCAATACCGCTCACCGCTAAGTAGGTTTTCACGATTCTCTCGAGTAGACCTATGTAAATTGTTCGGACTCTGCCGCTCTCATCCCTTCCCTGCAGGTACACGTAAGCCCTTCCCTTTACCTTATTTAACTACAAAGCGTAGAACCAAGACAGTCTCTCCGTGAATGTCTGGGTGAGCAGATAATGTAGTTAACTCCTGCGTCGTGGATAACCACCTCCCCAGCAGCTCCACTTATGTGGGCAGAGCCCGCACCACGGGCCCCGCTTAGGTGGTGGGGGCCTGTAGCTTGTTAGGGCTTCATGCAGTTGCTTAGCCCTCTGAATGACCTCCCTTAGGGCCCTCTTATCGGGGCGGACCCTGAATACCTTGACGCGACCACTGGCCCTGTCGATGTAGATTATGTATCCTTGCTTGGCGTTCAGTATCTGCAGGTAGGTTTGAAGCTGCAGGACGTGGGACTCTAGGGCCGCTTTCTTCATGCCGTTACTGGTTTTCAGTTCGATCACTTCGATAGCCCGTCCTTCATCATCGTACTTGACTGCGTCAGCCCTGCCGTGGAGTTCAAACCCGTTAAGGCATAGCCTCATGGGGTGTATATAAACCATCAACAGAGTTACTTCGCTATGTTTACGAAAAATATCCGCCAAATACGCTGAAAAATCAGTAATAAAGGATGAAATACTTAAAACCGCATGAGATAGCCTCAGCGTTTTACCTTTAGATAGGGTTGAATGGAGCTCGCTATATTCATCTCAGGGAAGTGTTGCGGAATCAATAACTAATATTAAGTCTTCAGGAATAGAAAGATATTTGTGGGACGACTTGACTCTCTTGTACGTAGCTAGGTTAGATATTCGCGACGGCAAGCTGTATTTGCGTATGCCTGCAAAGGTCGTTGAGAGTTATCCCCACATCTATAATGACTATTACTTCAAGGGATTCAAGGCTATATGGCTCGGAACGTATTCGGATGCGGGTAGGGTTGTTTTCGAGCCATATGAAGAGGTTGAACTCAAGAAGGACTCTTACTATGATGAGAGTAGGAAAGAGTATGTGCACTGCATCAACGTTACTGACTTAGTGAGGGACAAGGGAATAGGTAAAGGTTATGCCATGGAACTTCTTCTTCTAGACTTCATACATAAGGAGCCAGATAAGGAGGAGAAAGAAATAGCGATATTCCCAGAGGAACTAAGAACAGATATAGACTACTCCGTTCCATCTGAAATAAGAAGGCGGGTAGAGAAAGAGAGGAGATTTCATGAAGAAATAAGTTCAGAGATTGAAGCTGTTACCCTACTTAGAAGCAGTGGGTTGCAGAGGGCGTCCGAGGAACTAAGGTTAGCCTTGATAAAGTATAGGGAGCAGGACTGGGAAGCAAGTATAATGAGATTCAGGAAAGTAATAGAAGAGCTTAGGCAACTAGTCGATAAAAAAGAGGTACGCTTTGGAGAAGTAAAGAAAAGACAAGAAATAATGAAAAGCATAATACACACCACTTACTCACTTCTTAGCAACTTCGGTCAGCACGTAGGAACTCAGGGAAGAAAACCAGAAGCAAAACTAGCTAAGGAACTTACAATAGCACTAGTTCACTATATAATGAAATACTATAAATCGGGCGTTGAGGTTTTATAAACGGCTCTCGGCATAGAGAGAGTTTGCACCGAACCCTGAGAATAAATCGTGTTGCGGGCCGGGGCTCGGCAGGATTTTTGTCATCATTGCCCCGGCTGCTCTGGGGGTCAGCAGGACTATATTCGTCATCCCTCAAGTCCCCATATTAAGGGAATAGAAAGATCAGAGTAAACGTGAGGACCACATTACCCCAATCCAACTCAATGAAATAAAAATACGCTAACCTACTGACAAGGAAAGGGAAACGAAGGCTACTTAGGATAACTAGTCTCCTTATTGTTTCATCCATTTAAGGAGACCAAGCCCTGATGGTTGTATACATTTGCGATCCTCTGATATCTCATGTTTAGCTAATTTCCGTAGTATGTAGTCTAGTGGTGAGCCTTGTGGTTGTTTAACTTTCATCCTTCCTCCGCCTATGTCCTCAATTACTTGTAGTTCTTTGAGTTTCTTCCAAGCCCTTTGTAACCTGCTCTCATTTAGTTGCTCTGCTTCTTGCCCTCCTGTTGTGAAGATTTTTGGGAAGATTTTGCTGATATGGTCCTTGACTGCCCTATAGGTTATGACAATTTCCTTCTCTATATAGTTTGTACGTATACCGAGCATCACATTATATACTTGAAAAAGAAGATAGCTTAAGGGTGGCTCCTCAAGAATGAACTTATAACTGTATGCCTCGTTAGGAAGTGTTAATTTTCTTCTTCCAGTGCCTCGGGGAAAGAAGTTTTTCATCGGAGTACTGTTAAATGTGTGAATTTCCTTTGTTTTGTTTATTAATTCTATCTCTGCTTCCTTGATATTATATGTTATGACGGGAACCGGCGTATGTTCATATCCTAAGTTCTCGATCACATCGTCTAGAATTTTTGATGGTCCTATCACTGCGGCGTCCTTTATTGATATTTCTAACGGATCTTGATTCCTTGATACAACTACCTTCACGTTATCCTTTATGTACTTCATGACTTTTTCCAACTCCTTGGAAATGTGTTCTCTTCTGGTTGCCATTATTATCTTATGGTCTATAGCTGCTCCTTCTCTATTCTCTTTATCTATTACAAGTAGGTCAGGTTTACCTACGTCTATTCTGGGCTCTATCTGTGCCTTAAAATTCCTCTCTTTAAATTCGTGCCTTAGTGTAAAGAGAACAACTACCATGTTACTGTATCGTTGAATCCACTCCTTGTAACATTTGATCCGTTCCTCTACATCGCATATGCCGTCACATTTGTCCCTCACGGTAAGGCAGCCTCATTAACCTCTACCTGAGGCTCGGGAACCAAAGCTCTAAACGTGTCAACCACTAAGGTTAAGCTATTTGGCGTTGCCTTCACACTGGGTATGACTCTTGCCTCCCTTGTTGTTACTATTAAGTCGTAAGAACTTCCATCACCTTTATCCACTAATGCAAGATGCATCCAAGGATTACCTAGATGATATATGCTAACGTAGAAGGACTCCCTTAACATGTTAAGTAGCTTCTCGAAGTCATTGGGGTCTATCTCATTATCAAATTTTAATTTCATCGAAGTAATTACGCATCTCTCCTCATCACCAACTATCTCCTTCTTACCCACCCTCTCAAGGTTCTTGAAGTCCTTGATATGTTTCTCAATATGTTTTCGTATGATGTTTTCTTGTATTACAGGGAGCATTTCCAGAGAACTCTCATAAATCGTTAGTGTGCCATGTCTCGTTATCTTAAGTATGGCTTCTCTTTCAATGGTATCGAAGATCCTTATTCTAACAAGATCTAAGGCTGAGAGCTTTTCCCTCATGTCCCGTTTGATTTCCTCTTTTGCCTTTTCGTATGGGTCGAGCATCCATTGCTTGGTAGTTCGATGGCTCTTCCTTCTTCTAAGCAAGTACCATTCAATTATCACATTATATGTTTTCGCTAGGCTATCTAGTATGTCAAAGAATGACTTTACTGATATTATCGGACTTACAATTAACGGGTAAAGCCTCCTCAACGCCCTCTTAGTTACGTCGTAGACTATTTCCTCTTTTTCTCGCGGGCTAGGCACAACAAACATTACTGTCCCATCATCAAACCAGAGCATTACTCCCTCAGCGCCTCTCTTCCTTAGCTTCACCACAAATCTGAATTCATTATCTCTGACATTCTTTATGGTAAAGACAAACCCGTGCGATTCGGCTCTCTCAGAGAGGTCGCTAGGTTTTTCAGCATACTTTACCCGAGTCACAAACACATAGATAGGGAGCTGCCTGCTACGTAGGAATCTCTGCACTACGTCAACAAATGTTGTCAATGTAGTTCACTCAAGATACGAGGTCATATTTAAGTATTAAATTTTTTATTATCTTATTTTCTGTTCCTTAGCTCCTCTTTCGTAAATGTGTGTCTTCTACATTACATTTTCCTTAATCCTCAAAAATTGCCATGTATATTGGGATAAAGTAATGGGTATGGGTCGCTCTCTATGTAGAAAGAGTGAAATTAAGTATACCATCTTGCTAAGCTTACTCATAACAACGTTCATTAAAGGAATAGATGTCCTAACGCTATTTATAGCACAGCCACAACATATAGCACAACTGCTTAATGATCCATTTATACGTGCAAAATTATTCGCATTAGCGTTCCTTGCTATATTTACGAGTATCCTAATATATGATCTATACCACTAACTGCCAATAACATCAGCCCACAGATAAAAAGGCAAAACACAGCTGTAACCATGCCTACCCCCTCCGCTTTTTGCTATGCTGCTTGAGGGCAAACCCTTACTTGCTTATTTCTTTTTTCTGCCTTTTCTTCTCCTTCGTAGCGGTTGTCTGTGTGTTTTCTTTCTCGGTTTCCGTGTTTTTCTTTGTGGGCGGTGTCTTCTGTGGTGTGTGGTTTTTCTTGGGGTTCCGTGTCTTTTTGTTGTTTGTTTTTGGTGGGTTGTCGCGGGTGGTGGCGGTGGTGGGGGTGGCGGGTACGTTATTGATGTTGGGGCTGCTTGTGTTGTAGACGTTTTTCCGTGTTTGCGTAGTTCGCCTCGGACGACGACCGGTATTATGCCCATGTTAATTAGCCTGTCTACGTAGGTGTTTAGGTCCTTTACGGTGCCAGTGTCGAGTATGAGCGTTATGACGCATTCTAGGTATTCGCTGTAGTCTCTTACCTGACCTATTAGCCTCTGTAGCTGGTTCCTTGATTTAGGTACCTTCAGTTCTATGCCGCAGGGCCCAGCCATTATGTCGACCTGCAGGTCCCCGCCCAGTTTGACCTGCCTTCTTATGGGTATGTTCGGGAACTTCGCTTTGAGGAACTGGTAGAGCTGCTTCTCTAAGTCGTTCTCATTGTATATTGGTTCGGGCCTGAATTCGCTTACGGCCTTGATTATTTCCTCGACCTTGGACTCCGCCTTAACCGTGCTTAGCCTAGACTCCAGCCGTGCTTTGAACTTGTCCAGCTCGTCCACGATGTCCTTGTACCGTACCTTGTACCTGCGGGCCAGCTCGACCACATCCTCGAATGACAGGTGACTGGATAGGGCCGAGATCTTAGCTGACTTGGTTCTGGCGTTCCTGAGTGAGATGCCTAGCCTCACACCTATCTCGTCCAGTTGCCTTGACGTGAAGCGGTGGAGTAGCGCGCGTTTCAGCTCCCCTCTCTTCCTGTTCAGCTCCATTGACGCGGCTAGGCTGAAGCCTATTACCTTCATGCCGTGGGCAAAGGCTTTTAATCCCTTAGCTAAGGCATCCTTGACCCCAACCAACCCACCTTACCCTCCTAAACAATGGAGCCACTATAGAGAATTTCGAGCGACGCTTTATATACCATTTATTTATGTTTTTCGACCATGAATTCCTTGTGATTTCATAGTTTGGTTTCCGCATAGTGTTGTTGGTGCTTTTGCATGGGTTTGCTGGACCTGTTTAGGCGTAGGGACGAGCCTGACGTGGCGGAGAAGTTTGTTGGTGGTGAGCGTGTCGTCACGATCGCGACTCCCGACCTAATAGAGGTTACCGCTGTTCCTGAGGACGTGGTGCCCAGTATATGGGGAGTCATAGAAAAGGATGCCGCACTCAGCTTCCTAACCAAGGATGAGATCAGGTGGATTCAGTGGGACGTGGAGATACTGGCTAGGCTCGCCACACTCATCGAGCCTGAGGTGTATCATCCTAAGCTGGAGGCCATGTTAAAGCGCAGTATTAAGCAGTGGGTGGACGAGGAGAACACTAGGTTGCTGGGGTACCTTAGGCTGAAGAGGTCCTACCTCGGGCTGGAGAGGAAGCTGCAGACCATAACCGCACCGAGGTTCGCGTTCAGGGGTGAGGGCGCTTGATGAGGTCCACGATACTTGCCTTGGCCGCCGCCCTAACGCTCGGGTTTACCGGCGTCCTAGCGTGCGTAGCCAGCCCGTTGGTGGGCATAATGCTTGCTGTTGCGGGTGGCGTGGTCGGCGTGCTGGTAATGCATTACACCGCGCCGCGCATGGCCCGTGAGGCGTGGGCGGCTGAGGAGGCTAACGGCGTAATAGTCATGCTTCACATGATCAATATTCTACATAGGCAAGGAATACGCCCAAAGGGGTTAGACTCTACACTCATCAACGAGTTCAAGGAGGTTGTGAATGCTATTAAGAAAGTGGGGGAAGCATCGCCTCCCACAATCATCATTAGGGCAAGGAAATGAGCCAGAATTCTTTCACTCCGAAGATGGTAACTCCTCCGTTTCCGTGTTAATAAATTTCTAAGGGGAATTTATATGGGCTTCAATATCACCCCTATCTTCCATCTCTCGGTAACGGATTTTCACATAGTGCGCTTGGAGCCAGCGGGTCTTAAGGGTTATGCAAGCACTTCTCTGTAGTTTTATGAGGAATACACATACAATTTTAACTTAACGTGAAAACCCCGCGATTTTTGTGTATAGTTCCGCTATCAGCACAGCAGTGCCTGCCGCCCCTCTTATGGTATTATGCCCCAGAACCACATACCGTATCCACCTATCTCCTAATTCCTCCATTTTTTCAATCTTTCCCACCGTTACGCTCATACCATTTCCTGCTAGCCTGTCGAGCCTAGGTTGTGGTCTGTCTTTCTCCTTTCTCACTATTACTGGTTTACTCGGTGCTGTCGGTAGCCTGAGTTCCTGTGGTAGCGACTTGAACTTCTCGAGGACATCCATAATTTCCGATGGTTCTGCCCCGTTGGATGTTTTTACATATACTACC
>CAYNPH010000081.1:0-20888 GCA_964399035.1 uncultured Desulfurococcaceae archaeon | reverse complement strand
AGCACCGCGGCGAGCACGGCCAGCACTATCCCGACGGCTTGAGTCGCGCTTATCTTCTCCCCCAGAACCAGTAGGGCGAGGACGGCCGTCAGCGCCGGGTACATGGCGGTTAGGGGCACCACGACCGATGCCTTCCCTAACTTCAGGGCCTTCATGAACAGCACGTAGCCCCCGCCGCCGAACACCCCTGCGAGGAGGGCTAGCAGGGCGTTCCTGCTGCCTAGCCTTATCTGGGCACCGCCACCGAGGAACACCGTGACCGCGACTGCGAAGGACGCCACCGCCGATAGGAAGTACACCTCCAGCCATGACGAGCCCTTGGACGCGACCTTAAGGGTGAGGCCCCATAAACCCCACATGAGTAGGCAGAGGAGGGCGTAGGTTAACCAGCTGCTTCCCGACCCCACGTTAGCCACCCCTAACGAATCCTCGGGGCGGGTAATAAGGTGGATTGTTCTACGTGTTCGTGGGGGAAACGTTATTGCTGTTCTAATGCTTATATTTATTTGAAATACATTGAAGTAAAGAACAAGGGTTCGAAACATGCGCATACCTAGGAAGTGGTTGGCGGGAGCAGTAGTAGCGGTGGTCGTGGCGGTCATGGCCGCGGGCCTCGCCCTAGGGTACTTCGGGGCGGCGGAAACCGTTAAGGCGTTAAGCATTGAGGGCATAAAACTGAACTCGATATACGTGCTCCACCACGCGTACGGCGTGGGAATGAACGTCAGCTTCAAGGTAAGCAACCCCTCAGGCAACGACGCTGAACTCAGGAACGTGACGTACGAGATCATGGTCAACGGCGTGAAGGTCGCTGAGGTTGGCGGTCAGGAGCTAAGCGTCGGTTCATCCATGAGTTCAGAGGTAAGCCTCCAGTTCAGCATCTCGGATAATAAGTCACTAAACGTGGTGGAGGAGGCCCTGAAGTCCGGGAGGATGGACTTAGGCGTTAAGGCCCACGTAACCATGCCCGCCACATGGTTCGGGGTGGCGGAGTTCATGAACCTCGAACGAACGTTAAGTGCTACGAGTAGCGTTAACGTCAACCAAATACTCGGTGCGGGTAAGCCGAACGCGACCACGGCTCCCCTCACAGCGAGCCAGCCGCCATTTAAGGTCGTGAAGGTGGTTTGGTTCGCTGGCGGTAAGGAGGTCTACGAGGTAAAACGTAACACGGAGGTCGACCTGTGGATCAAGATTCAAGCGAACAGGGACCTGAGCGGGAATGAGGAGGTGCGGATATTCATAGTCGGTGACTACAAGTTCTTCCCCGACGGCGAGGAAAAGAGCTTCACCATAGCACCGATAATGCATAAGGGCGAAACCGCCGTCTACAGATTCACGTTCACGGCAAAGCACCACTGGGCGCTTAGGGGGTACTACGTGGAGATAGGGTGGAAGAAGACGGTCTGTACCGGTCACTACGGCTGCAAGCAGGTTATAGAGTCGTTCTACACCATGAAGAACTCGTACCCGCCTAGGCTGAAGGTGGATTAAGTAACCCCCGAGCCAGGTTTAAGGAACAGGTAAGTTTTCCCCTTAAGAACCGTCGCACGTCAGCCCTTAGGGCACGGTTATCGAAAGGTTCAAACACTCCGGGGAGGATGCGAGGGCAACGTGTTCTATGAAATATATTTATTTAGAATGCATTCGTTCTGAAGCATGAGGTGCGCAAACACTGCGAGGCAAGAGGGTTGCGGTCGCCCTGATCGCGGCGGCCGTGGTGCTGGCTGTTGTGGGCGCGGGCTTCATGGGTAGTGGTAACGTAGCGACAGCCTCAAACAACCTCGTGGTTAGCAACGTTAGGGTCACGTCCATATACCACGACACGGCTAGGGGCGGGTTAGGCCTTAACGTAAGCGTCACGGTAAGGAACCCGACGAACACCCCGATCACGTTGACGAACGCGCGGTACTTCATGGCCGTTAACGGGATCGAGGCGACGGAGGTGAGCGGCCCTGCCGACATGCTCGTGCCTCCACAATCATCTAAGACGGTAAGCGTCACCGCATGGTTGGACACCACCAACAACGCGACGGCGGCCATGGTCAAGAACATGTTCATAGTTCACCAGGCCATAGTCGGGGTCGGGTTAGTGGCTGACGTGCCGATCAAGTGGTTCGGCACCGTAGAGTACTCTAAGGCAACCGTCGAGCTAAGCGGGAACACCACGCAGGACGTTGGCCCGCTACTGCTGAGGAGCAAGGGACACGGCGGCTTAACGACGTCGCTCGGGCCAGCGATAAGCGTGTACGACGTCGCGTGGTACTCTAATGACGGGCGCCAGATCACGGAGGTGGAGCAAGGCAACATAGTGTACCTGAAGTTCACGGTCAAGGCGAACAACGACGTGAGGAACTACCCGATAACGGCGTGCGTGTTCTACGACGTTAAGCACGCTTCCGACTGGTCCCTGACCTGCAGGGACTACTCCCTAACGATGAAGAAGGGGGAGACGAAGAGGATCACGATAGGCTTCATAGCCTCCATAATCCCCCAGATAAGCGGTGAGGTAAGGGGCCTGTACTTAAGCGTCGGGTACTTTGACATAACCACCGGAACGTTCGTGGAGGCCTACTACTCCATGCCGAACAGCTACCCCCCAAGGCTTAAGTTCGTCGGCCCACCGCCCCACATAGAGGTCGTTGGCGCCGCGTGGTACGTTAACGGGCACGAAGTCACTAAGGTTAAGAAGAACACGTACGTCGAGGCGAGAATAAGGCTCAAGGCAGTGACCCGCTCCTACGGCGTTAGGGTGGAGTACTGCGTCAGGGCCGACTACAAGTACGTGCTCGACAAGAACGTCAAGTGCAGCCACACGGTACTGAACCTGAATGAGGGCGAGGAGAAAACCCTAACAATAACCTTCAAGGCGGAGAAGCACTTCCTGCTCAGAGGGTACTTCATAAAGGTGAAGATCTCGCAGCAGGAGGGCCCGAAGACCTGGGAGATGAGTAACCACTACCCGCCCAGGCTAAAGGTTGGCTAGGGACCTACCCTCACCTCCCCGCAGTAGCTCCCGAGGGGACGCGGTTCCCCAGCCACCCTCCACGGAGTTTTTAGGGCGTGTAAGCACCCTCAACTAACGCTCAGCATATCCTAGGTAAGTTAACGGGCCTCGGCTCGATGAGCACCTTACCCCCAACCTCGGTTACCCCAACAACCCTCCCCGCCAGGACCGGTGATGGGGGCTTAATGACCTCCCCAATAATGGTTGCTGACTCCTCACCCCTCCTCCTAAGCTCCTCCACGACGTCCTCAGCCACGCTAGGCGCCACGGCCAGCACCGCCACCCCCTCGCAAGCCATGTTGAGGGGGTCCACACCCATGGCGTCGAGGAATTCCCTCACCTCACTCCTCAAGGGCACGTCGCCCCTCCGAATAACGATGGTTAATTCCGTGCCTTCAACCCACTCGTTAAGGGTCGCGGCTAACCCCCCTCTGGTGGGGTCGCGGGCAGCGTGCACGCCCTCCCCGTAAGCCTTTAGCACTGGTAGGACGGCCTTGGTTAGGGGCTTGCTGTCACTCCTAATGCCCCTTAGCTCCTCACTCATCCCTAGCTGGGCCGCGAGTATGGCGGCGCCGTGCTCAGCTACCGGGCCCGTGACGATTACCTTGTCGCCCGCCCTGACCTCGTCGATGATGGGTTCACCCTCACTCACGCCTAACCCCGTCGTCGTGATTACTACCTTATCCACGGTCCCCTTAGGCATGACCTTGAAGTCGCCGCCGATTAGGGCCACGCCCTCATCCTCAAGCACGCTTACCAGTGAGTTGAGGATCCGTTGAAGGAAGCCCTCATCAACGCCCTCCTCAACCACGACCGCATCCATCACGGCGATGGGCTTAGCCCCCATCATGACGACGTCGTTTATCGCCCCGCACGCCGCTAGGTGCCCTATGTCGCCGCCGGGGAATACGGGTGGGTTGACTGTGAAGGAGTCCGTAGCTATTACTATGTAGCGGTCGCCGAACCTGATGACCGCCCCGTCATCGAGGACGTCGAGCCCGTACCCTCCCTCAACACGCCTTAATGCCTCAGGCACGCGCGACACGATGAGGCGCTTAATTAACTCCCACGTCTCCCTGCCGCCAGCGCCGTGCTCGATACTTACTTTACCCAAGCACCGACCACCGGGAAGCCTAGGTAAGGACACCTAATAAGGGCTGGGGTAAGGTTTTTCTTCTATGATTGGGAAATGACATTACTTAGTAACTTGGGGCTTACTCGAGGTGCTTCAGGCCATGAGTTCATCGATCATTAAGGATAAGGTGGTAGGGGGCATCGTGGGCTCGGTCGTTGGGGACGCGTTAGGCTTCCCCGCGCAGTTCGAGGAGAGGGGCGAGCTAAGGCGCAACCCAATTAAAGGCATGGTCGGGAACGACCTCTTCGAGACGCCGCCCGGAACGTGGACTGATGACTCAAGCCTAACGCTCGCAACGGTCGACGCCCTAATCAGGGAGGGCCTCGACCTGCGCGCGATGGCGGACGCGTTCGTGAGGTGGTTCAGGGATGGTGAGTACACCCCCTTCGGCAAGGCCTTCGACTTAGGGTTAACGGTTAGCTCAGCCATACTGAGGTTAATTAACGGCGCAACACCCGCCTCCTCCGGCATATACAGGGCGAGCAACGGCTCCCTGATGAGGATCCTCCCCATCCCCCTCTACACCCATTGCCTACCGCCGGAGGAAGTGGTTGAGTGGGCTTTCAAAGCCTCAGCCATAACCCACTCACACCCCCTAGCACTCCTCTCATGCGGCTACTACTCCCTACTAATCAAGGCCGTAATGGAGGGTAAGGGCAAGGACGAAGCCCTCAAGACAGCTTCAGAGCAACTCGTCGACGCCGTTAAGTCCCGCCACCCGGAACTACTCAAGCACCTGGAACCCGACGGCGAGCTAGGCAGGGTAATCACCCTCGAAATCCTGAATGCTGAGGAAGACGAGATCCAGAGCAGCGGGTACGTAGTCCACACGCTGGAGGCATCCATCTGGGCATTCCACAGAACGAACACGTTCAAGGAAGCCCTACTCCTAGCGGTCAACCTAGGCGACGACGCAGACACGGTCGGCGCGGTATGCGGCGGCCTAGCAGGCACCCACTACGGACTCAAAGCAATACCCAACGAATGGATCAACACGCTACAGAAGAAGGAATACGTGCTCTCACTAGCCGAAGCCTTCGCGGATGCCACCGTTAAGCACTGTAAAAGCGGTTGATGCTCCAGCCACGGTGCCTTGCCCCCTAAATGCCTAGGTAAGGTTCGCGCTCCTAGCAGGCTCGGAACTTAAACGTTTTCCAATGTTTTCCCGTTATCTGCCTTAACGCGGTAAGGTTCCCGACCTTAGGAGGTGTTTCAGCAGGGCTAGGTGCTTATCGTCCTTAACTAATTGCTCGAGCTTCTTGACTGTTCCCTCGACGTCGTACTTAACGCGTTTGAAGGTGATCGTCATTGCCTCGTCATCGATTATGGCGTACGCTGCCCTAGGGTCGCCGTCCCTGGGTTGCCCGACGCTGCCGGGGTTCACGATTAGGTACTTGCTCAGCCTCCTCACGGTGAATTGGTAGTGGGTGTGCCCGACCAGCAGTGCGGGTCCCTCGAATCCCTTGAGGGACGCGGCGACGCGGTCGTCGCTGAACCACGGGTATAGGTAGTCGTGGAGTTCCTCGGCGGGCGTGGCGTGGACTGCGAGCACACCCTCAAGCCCGAGGGCCTTGAGCGTGGCCTTAGTTGGGAGTGATGCTAGCCACTTAACGTCGTTTCTCGAGAGCTTCTTGAGGGATATTTCCTCACGCGTGTACACGCTGGCGGCGTGGGTTGCGGGGCCGCACCCGCAGTCAACGCCGTACCCTACGGCGTGGTCATGGTTCCCCCTAACGATTACCTTAGGTTTGAGGGACCTCACCTCATCAACCACTAGGTCCGGGTCGGGCCCGTAATCAACTAGGTCGCCGAGAACCACCGCCTCATCAAACCGCAGGGAGTGGGCGTCGTTGAGGACGGCCTTCAGCGCCTCGTAATTGCCGTGTATGTCGCTAATCAGTAGGGTTCGGGTCATCCCGCTGAGGCACCTCCGGTAGTGGGTTCGCCCAGCTAAATTAAGCTATGCGTGTACAGGAACCGTATACGGCCGCGTGCGTTACCTCAATCCTTACCGTGCTGTGTTAGGGTGCCATTGTGCGGGCCCGCAAAGTTTTAATATGTCTGCGAGAATACTTGTTTAAATACTTTAAACTGTAAAAACCGGGTGTGGTGTGCGAGATGCAGGGAAAGGAGAGAAACGAGTGCGAGGGCCGGCGTGAGGAGGAGTGCTGGGAGAAGCACGTGGCACGTAACATGATGGCTAGCCACGAGGAGGTAGGGATTCTCCTCGTCGGCCCGTAAACTAGGGAGTCAAGGGTTCTTTCACTTAAGCCTCCTAACCATATCGAGGCCCTTCCTCCTTAACTCCTCCTCAAACGCTTTACTGCAGGTTATCAGCTCAGCACCGGTGCTTAACGCTAGCGCAACGTACGCGGCGCGGTTGAAGGGGATCTCAAGCCTTAAGGAGGTGTCCATCGCCTCCCTAACTATGGTCTCTAACGGCACGACCTCATCGGTGGAGTTCCTTATTAGCTTACCCACGTAGGTGGCGAGCAGTAACGCCCTGTCGCTATCTATCCTCCTTAAGACCACGGCGTTGAACCATATCGCGTTGCACACCTCCCTAAACGTCATGTCAAGCGTTAACGTCTTAACGTTCTTCGACTTAATCGCTGACCTAAGGAAGTTCGTTGCTTGCCTGAAGGACCTACCCCCAACAAGTATGGCGGCGTAGACCGTGGGGTCAAGCACGTATACCCGCATTAAGCCTCTCCCTTAGGGTGTCCTCAGGCGCCTCGAGTACCTCGTCCCCAGCCGGCTCCACGCCCCTCAGCAGGGACTCGACCTCCCTTATGGTTTCCTCGAACTCCATCTCCCTTATCCTGCGCTCTATGAACTCCTCGATCTCCTTTCTCCAGTCGATGTCGCTGTATCTCCTCATCTTCTCCCTTAACTCCTTCCTTATCCGTATGCTGAGTACCTCGGACAACTTCCGTAACCACTTACTATACTCGCTCCTCGTTTATAAGTATTGTATACGTTAAGAGTAGACGAGGGAGCTCCGGAAAACAAGTTATTCAGTACACGGAGAATATTATTTATTAGAATACGGCTTACTGGAAAAATATTGTCCAAGATAACTCAAACTTAAATGAATTATTACCGAAGAACGATCAGTGGATCAACACTCGGGTAATACCTTACCGCAGGCTCCCGACCTCAGGTACTATCGAGGTAATACTGCCCTTAATTTGCCGACCCCAATTTTCCGTGAGGCGTTGTTTTCTAGTTTAGCAACAAACTTAGTTTTTAGGTGTTAGGGGGTTGGAGGTTAGGTTATCAGGTCACGCTAAGGTTAAGGAGTACTTGGAAGGCCGAGATTTCGACGTATTCGAGAACGCGAACAGGTATCCCGGCCCGACAGGCTTACTCACGTACGTGGCTGAGAAGTACTTAAAAGAGGAGGTGATGTACCGGGAAATCCCGGTAGAGCTGGCTAGGCTCCATGAAGCCGGCCTGCTCTACGTCCACAAGCTCCCGTACTCCCTCTTCATACCCTACTGCTGCGGGCACTCAGTCGCTAGGCTCCTGGAGAAGGGCTTAGTCACACCCACCATAAACGCCAGGCCGGCAAGGCACCTAGACACGTACGTTGACCACGTCGCCAACTACCTCATGGCGATGCAGCACTACTTCAGCGGCGCCCAAGCCTTAGGGGCTGTGGAGCTCTACGCAGGCCCATTCATAAGAAGAGACAGTGCCGACTACGAGAGGGTTAAGCAACAAGTCCAGAGACTCATATACAACCTAAACTTCCCGTCAAGAGCAGGCATGCAGTGTCTTTCGGAGGATACACAGATACTCACACCGTACGGGTGGAAGTCGTACAGAGACGTGAAGGTTGGTGACCTAATCTATACATTCAATATAAGGACTAGGAGGATAGAGGTTAAGCAGGTAAGGCATGTTTTCGTGAGGGAGTACAAGGGTAAGATGTATAACCTGAGGAACAGAACGCAGGATCAGCTAGTCTCTCCCAAGCACCGCATCGTGTGGCGTGACTTCAACAAGGACGAGGTGAGGTACGAGCCCATAGAGAACCTGCTGAGGTATAAGTCACCGATACCGTTGCCGACGCCCGCCTTCACCGAATTCGCTGGTGAAGATTACGGTGTCTCAGATGACGAGATCAGGTTGGTGGCGTGGGTTCTCTCAGAAGGCAGTATCGACTCTTCCGGGAGGAGCACCCCCAGAGTAACTATTATTCAATCGGAGAAGGGCCACCTCAACGAGATAAAGGCGCTACTCGATAGGCTCGGCCTAAGATATGAGGTACGCGAGGATCCGGGCTGGGGATCTGCGAAAGCGCTGAGGCTTGACGCCGAGTCCTCTAGGAAGGTACTGGATCTGTTAGGTGGTGCACGTAAGAAGCCCCCTGCCTGGATCTACAGGCTAAGCCGAAGGCAGGCTAGGGTCTTCCTAGACACCTACGTGAAGGGTGATGGGTGGGTTGAGAAGGAAGGCGATAGGGTTAAGCGGGTAAGGATAACCACGACAGACCCCGAAATAAGGGACGCGTTAGCGGCGTTGGCAGTGATAGCCGGGTACAACGTATCCATCCATGAACGAAACCCCCCGCCACCCTCGAAGAAAGTTCAGTACATAATCACCCTCACCGAGACAAAGCTCGAGTACATACAGGAAATAAAGGAGGTTGAGTACGAAGGCATAATATGGTCAGTAAACACCGAGAACGAAACCGTAATAGCTAAGCGCAAAGGATGCGTATTCATAACAGGTAACACCCCCTTCACGAACTTCACGGTGGTGCTTGATGCCTCGAAGGTTAAGCTGAGTAAGGACCCAGCGTACATTGCTGGGAAGGAGGTCGGGAGGATCGGTGATTACCTTGACGAGGCCAGGTTATTCGTGCGCGCGATATACGAGGTGCACAGTGAGGGCGACGCGGTGGGCAGGCCCTTCACGTTCCCCATACCCACCGTAATGACTACGAGCAAGCTCCTCTACGAAGACCCGGAGATCTTTGAAGCCGTCTTCAACGCCGCCGCCAAGATGGGTGCGGGGTACTGGCTGAACACCAGGATAGTCGACCCGGACGCGAGCTTCGCAATGTGCCTGCATGGCTCGGAGCGCGTGGTTGTGAGGGAGAACGGCGTTGTTAAGGTCATGACGATGAAGGAGTTCTTTAGTGAGTATGCTGGTGATGTGGAGGCGGAGGACCCCGACGGTGCTAAGTGGTTTACTCCTAGGAAGGATGTGGAGGTACTGTCCCCCGACTTAACTAGTGGGGAGGTGGCGTGGAGGAAGGTCAGGAGAATCCTAGTTAAGAAGGGCAGGAAGGCCGTCAAGGTGAGGTTGCTTGACGGGAGAACCTTACTCGTCACTCCGGATCACCCGATCCCCGTTTACTCTATCTACACACGTAGAGTGAGGCTACTGCCTGCTGAGAAACTAGTCACATTGGCTAGGAAAACGCATAGGGTGCCAGTGCTTTTCGGCGCCCCAAAGGGCGAGGGCACCCTAAGGATAGGCGTCGGTAACGGGAAATCGATCCAGCTTGACGCTAAGTTTGGGTACTTCCTAGGGGTATTCTACGGTGACGGAACCTTCATAAGGAATAAGGCAACGGCTAAGAAAATACGTGACGAGAGCAAGGTTAGAGACGGGTACTATCTCTCAGGTATACAGATAACCGTGCATAGGGAGGACACCGAGCTAAGGGACTTCATAGTTAGCTACGCCGAGGAGCACTTAGGGGCCAGCGTCAAGGAGTCCGACGATCCTAGGTGGGAGAACACGCACTACATATGGATATACAATGCTGAACTTGCTAGGAGGCTATACGACGACGGGATAAGCCCCTACAGCGACGAGAGACGCATACCCCACATCATATGGAACGCGCCGCCAGAGGTTAAGGAAGCCTTCATTAAGGGCCTGCTACGCAGTGACGGCCACTTCAGGAAGGCGTCGTGGGAGCTACACATAAAGAATAAGGAGCTGGCGGAGGACGTCATGCTACTTGCGGCAATGGTCGGCGTGCACGCCTACATAAACGAGAATAAGGACGGGTCAGTAACGGTTTACTTCCCCGCCAAACCCGACGGCGAGTTCCTCAAGGATGGGAGCAGTAAGAAACACCATGTGGAGGGTAACTTAGCGTGGGTTGGTGTGGACTCGGCTGAGGTAGTGGAGTTCAGTGATGAGGAAGAGTTCTATGACGTCGAGGTGGAGGGAACGCACTACTTCGTGCACGGATGCGGTGTCGTAACTCACAATTGCTGTAGGATAAACATTGATATGAATGAGCTTTCATTTGCTGCTAGGAACGGCTTATCCTCCCTCAGGTTAGGGGATCTGAGGAAGGAGGTTGAGGTCGCTAGGGAGGAGTGGGTTAGGAGTGTTGAGAGGCAGCGTATGGGTGGTTTATGGGCCATACCGGACATAACCGGTAGCGTCGGGGTTATTACGGTCAACGTGCCTAGGCTGGTTATTGAGTCTGGGTTTGATGACGAGGCGTTCTACGAGAAGCTCGATGAGCTACTCCTGAGCGTTAAGGCGGGCCTCCTGTGGATGAGGGAGCGGTACCACAGGATGAGCAGGAAGTTCCCGCACTTCTACTCCATGCCTCTAATGTACGTGCCTGAAGTGTTCTCGCTTAGGGACGGGCCGTACTTCAACACCATAGGCGTGCTGGGCCTGCCTGAGGCCGCGGCCCTGATGGCTAGGGACCCGACGCTGTGGTTCGAGGGGTCGAGGTCCGCTAGGATTAAGGCGGCGTACTGGATGAGGGACGTCGTGCAGCACATAGTTAGGATAGCCAGGCAGTGGAGCACCGAGGTAGGGACGGCATTCAACGTCGAGGAAGTTCCGGGCGAGTCAGCCGCGGCCAAGCTAGCGGCTAAGGACGCGAGGATCTACCCGGAGCTGGTCGAGTACTTGCCGGAGGGTGAGGAGGGCCCGGTCTACAGCACCTCAGTAGCGCCTTACTACGGCGAGTTAAGCCTCTGGGAGAGGGTTGAGGTGGAGGAGATAGTGCAGAAGCACTTCACCGGAGGCGTAATGATGCACATATTCCTCGGGGAGGAGCCGGACCCCGAGGCCCTAGCCTCCCTAACCAAGAAACTCACCTACAACTCCGAACTCGTGTACTGGTCATACACACCCGCCCTCACCGTCTGCCCGCACTGCGGGTGGCGCTCCGTAGGCATGGTAACCACGTGCCCGCGCTGCGGCTCCGAAACCGAGGTATGGTCAAGGATCATAGGGTACTACAGGCCCCTCAAGAACTGGAACCCCGCCAGAAGGAGGGAGTTCTGGACGAGGAAGCACTACAGGGTGTGAGGGCGGGTTGCGCGCTCCCCACTCCCCCAACCCCCTAACACCCCCTCCCCCACCCACGGTCGCCATAGTGGGGGTTCACGGGGTAGGTAAGTCCTACACGGCCCAGCAGCTGGAGGACCTCTACGGCTTCAGGTACGTGCGTCTAGAGGCGATCTGCGAGGCGCAGGGCCTCCACCCAACACAGAGGCAGGTACTCTTCTTCAGCAAGTTCGTCAGCGAGTACGTGGAGAAGACCGCGAAGCACTCAAGCGGCAGGAGACCCATAGTCTTCGACTCCCACCCCCTCCTCGTGCTCCCCTACACGGAATGGTGGCTAAGCAAGGCAGGCAAGCCACCCCACGAGATAGAGGAGCTAGTGAGGGCATTCAAGCACATAGTGAGGAACCTACCCAAGCTAACGATGCTCGTCTACCTAAAGCCAGCAACGATAGACACGGTCATAGAGAGGATCAAGAGCAGGTCACGCTTCAACTTCCACGAAGAACTAGACGAGGAGTACGTCACCTACATAGACAACAGGACGGAGGAACTCGTGGCTAGGGAAGGCCCGAAACTAGCCGAGAGGGTGCTGGTGGTTAAGGCCGAGCTCGAAGGAAGGGAGAGGGCGACACGCATATACAGGCTCATGCAGGCCAGGCCAGCCCTAACGGATGGGGAAGGGCTGAGTGAAGAAGCAGTTACGCCGCACGGGCTCTGAAAAAGCGTGTTAATGCTTGGGGCCCCTCAAGGGGCTGCGGGCGGGTAGATGTCCGCGTTGAAGTACATTAGCTTGAGCTTCACCCCGTCACCGTTTAGGAATACCTTATCTTTGGACACGTAGCTTGTTAGGAATATGTAGTAGCCGCTGCACTCGTAGTAGTTCTTAACGTAGATCTCCACGTGGTTACTTACCTCCTCGCTAGTGCCCCACCCGATCCCCGCGTTAACGGGGAAGTACTTGGCTAGCTCGCCAACCTTGCCTCCAACGAAGAATGATAGGAGATCCAAGACGTCCACACCCATATCTACTTCGTTGTTCGCGTACCCTTGGAACTCGTACCGCACCTCGTTAGCGCCGCCCTTACTGTCCGCTATCTCTGAGTGCGTAACCATTAAGTTCCAGAGCTTCTCTAACCCCTTACCGTCCCCCAGCGTGTCATCAATGACGTAGCCGTAGCCGCTTGCCTCCCATCCGTCTCCCGTGTACCTTGCCGATATGTCGATGAGCGTTAGGTTAGCGGTCGTGTCTGTCGGGTGGTAGTCGCTGTCGCTACAGAAGCTACACTCGCATACCGCCTCGTACCTCCTGAACTCACCTAGCGTGGCGGAGCCCTTAAGACCTATGGCCACTATCGCGTCATTCCTGAATGATGGCTTGTCGTTTATCCAGCGGGAATTGTAGAATGTCTTCGAGTAGAAGAAGTTGAACTTAGTGTATGATTCCCAGTCCATGAGTTCCACGTGTGGGTTCCCGGTCACCTTAGCTGCGGCGAACACCTTGAACCAGCTTACCTCCCTGTCACTGAACGAGAATGACTCATATATGGTGGACACCGCCTGCGGTGTGGTGTAGTACTTCTGCGGCACCCTAACCATGACGATAGGCATTAACTTATCCTCGACGTGAACGTAGGTTTTCTCCAGCTTCCACGCAGTGCAGTAACACACGCATATAGCGTCCGCGCAGATTGAGAGGCAGTCGCCTGCCTCCTCAGCACCCAAGCTGTGCTGACTCCACGAACCCGCTGACGCGACCCTGACCTCAACCTTACTTAAGTCCAGCACCTCAGTAGGCTTGACTGCGGCGGTGTTCACGGTCACCCTAATCGACGCTATCCCGTACCCGGCACTAATCAGCCCTAAGTTAATCGGTATCGTCTTAACGAAGGAGTACACGTCGAACCTACCGCTCCCGGCAGGGACTAGCACGTCTATGAAGGCAAGCACGCTGGCCCTGAAGCCCTCCACGCCCCCCAGCACTGGCCGCCAGGCAGGCACGACGCGGTCCCTTAAACCAGTGATTAGGCCGGTTCCCAGCTCCAGGGCGTTACCCCTCCCGGAGAGCCGCCCTAGGAACGCTAGCTTAGCCTTCGGTAGGGCGGAGTACATGCTGATTAGCACCCCAGCAACGCGTCTCCCTCCCTCATCAACAACGGTCAGCGTCGGACGCGGTAACCCAGCAAGGAATGCCGGCATTGACGGGTTAACCAGCATGTACTTAACGGTCACGCCCTCCCTAGGGAACGAGTCCACGGAGTACGTGACCAGCGCACCACGCATAACCCACAGCGAGGTAGCCGCCAGTAAGGCGATGATTACGGTAGCCACGGCTAACCTGCGGGTTAACTTACGGGCGTGCCGCGCCATGCTGGTGACCCCCTCCTCTACATAAAGAGAGGCGTAATAAGCGTAAGTTACCTTAAGAATGAAGCGGGTAGGTGAGAAACACTTAAAATCCCGTACCCAAGCACCGCGCTAATCCAGCAACCCCGCAACCAGGGACCGAACCCGTTTAGAGGCCCTAAGCACGTGGGTGGGTTTGAACCTGACCGCATACCTGTTTACCACGGCGTTCCCTCGCCTGACGCCGTCCCACCCGACGCTAGCGTCCATCACGCCAGCCGTCACTAGCTGGGTGAGCTCAAGCACTAACGCCGCGTCCTCCTCCGAGAACTCGTCCTTACCCGGCAACGTCACCACCTTGTACTCCCTACCCTCAAGGACAGCCTCAACAGCCCCCACACCCCTAGGGGAGAGCCTGGGCTTAAGGTCACGCAGGTTACCCTCGACGAACGCCTCAAGCGCCTTAAGCGAGGGGCTGGTGCCGAAGAGCACCTCCTCAGCCCTAACCCACCCATCGAGAAGGGCCCTCAGGAAGGCGTAGGTCCCGGAAGCCGGGACCTCCTCCCCGTAAATAACGTAGTCCCGCCCAACCCTGCCCTCCCTCCGCACGACGATGAAGCCTGAAGTCACTAAGTAGTCACCCCTACTCAGAAGCCTCCCGGGAACCTCGTCAACGCCGCGGTAAAGCCTGCACCCACTCAAGTCGAACACGGCCGGCGAGAAGCCCCTCAACAGGCTCTTAAGGGCGTCAACGCCCCCGAAGCCGCATGCCTGAACACCCTCCCTAACGGAGGGTATTGGCGCGAACCTAAGCAACCACGCCAGCGTCGCGTGCGCCGACACGCCGGGAAGCAGGTTAAGCACGGCCTCACTAACCCCGCCCAACACGGACTTAAGGTTCCTCGAGCCACGCCCGCCAAGCGCCTCACTCAAGGCGAGCAGGGCCTCGGCCCTCCCGCCCACACCCTCAGAACACCTAGGCCCGCCCCCACCGTGCCCCACGGCACCTAAGGCGCCCTCCAAACCCTCGACGAAGGCACTACAGAACCACTCACCCACACCGCCAGACCTAACCACTGGCGAGCGGTCAGCGACCCCCTCACCGCCTAGGGCCCTCAAGCCCAGGAAGGTTCTGGCGAGCCACCCGGGACTCCCCACTGGGAGCGCGCCGGTCGGCGAGGACGCCGCGCTAACGATCCCCCGTAAGTCGTCAGGCAACTCACCAACGCTGACGTCACCGCCCCCGAAGAGGGTGTCGGCGGCGCGGTAGGCGCGGCACGCTAGGCGCGTCAGGGAACACGCCCTAGTCAGACCCTCGCGAAACTCCTCGCCCGAGGCCCCGCCGAGGAAGTCCCTCAGCAAGGCGCAGAAGGCGTCGCCACCCCCACCCAAACTCAACTAACCCCTAAATCAACGTGGTTCCCGCCAGTAAAGAATTAGTGCCCTCCCCCCGGAAGGACTAAAACGTTAATGCCTCAAACCCTTAACATATCTTAAGGGAAGCGAGGGGGTGCCGGGGGTTGACTGAACTCACGTACCAGAAGGACAGCTACTTACGTGAGGCCGACGCGGTCATCACGCGCGTCGAGGGCGCGAACGTGTTCCTCAACCGCACAATCTTCCACCCGAGGACGGGGGGCCTAGACCACGACATCGGGAAGCTCATCAAGCACGACGGCGAGGCCCTAGACGTCGTGGCCGTGTACCTGGACAAGGCGACGGGCGACGTAGCCCACGAAGTCACCCCACCCGAACACGGGCTGAGGGTAGGGGAGGTCGTCACATGCGTCCTCAACTGGGAACGCAGGTACAGGCTAATGAGGCTCCACACAGCCTCCCACATACTAGCAGCCATAATGTGGAGAGACCACGGAGCCCTAATAACGGGCGGACACATAACACCCGAAAAAGCATACGACGACTACAGCCTCCAAACAACCGACAAAACAATATTCGAGGAAGCCATCACCAAAGCAAACGAAGTAATCAAGAAAGCACTACCCGTCAAAATATACTGGCTCCCAAGAGAAGAAGCACTCAAAATACCAGGCATAATCAAACTAGCCGGAAGAACCCCGCCACCCGACGTGAAAGAACTAAGAATAGTGGAGATACCGGGCATAGACATACAAGCAGACGGCGGCCCACACGTCAAAAACACCTCCGAAATAGGCGAAATAAAACTACTCAAAATAACCAACAAAGGAAAACAAAGAAAAAGAATATACTTCACAGTAACACCATAAAGAACAAGCTCAAGGTACTTCAGGATCGCCTCGTACGTCCCCCCTCACCGCCTCCACGCCCTCGGGACTGTGCGGCCCGGCTCCTCGATGAACAAGCATCGACGACCTCCTATGCTTTATCCACTTTTACTCTACTGTGGTAACCAATGTTAAAGCTTCTAAAACTCGCTTAACTCTCTAAGGAATTCTTCGAGTATTTTCTTGGACATCCAGAAGTCACTTTCTACGAGTTTCTCGACTACCGGTTTTGCTTCCGGGATTAATCCTTCGTACTTGGCTAGCGCTATCACGCCTAGCGTACCCATTACTTGGAGTCCTAGCCTCTTTGCTAGACTCCTAGCGTCGCGGTCATCTACGAGTAGTAGGTCGGCGTTAGCCTCTAATGCTAGGGTTATCGCCTCCGCCTCGCCCTCGTCGATAAGGTTCTTGAGGAGGGTTGCCAATTTCTTATCAGAAACCTTTCTCACGCGGATGAAGTCTGCCCTCATTATCTTCTCGCTGCCGGGCTTGCCCTTCACCGCTACCTCTTGCCAGACTGCCTCCGGCACGAGGATTTCCCCGAAGAGCTTCTCTAAGAGGTCTAAGCGACATATCCGTGTGAGGGCGATAACGACGCTTGAGTTGGAGACGACAAGCAATATTTCCTCCTCCACATCACCGCTACTTCCTTGCCTCCCTCGCAAGCCTTCCGGCAACCTCCAGATCCTCCCTGAGTTCATCCTCGCCGTAGCGCATGGGTATCCCTTCCCTAGCCAGTAGCTCTAGGAAGTCCCACCTGGAGAGCCCCGCTATCCTCCTAGCTTGACCCAGCGTCGCTATGCCTTTCTCGTAGAGCCGAAGGGCGAGCCCCACCCTCAGCCTCTCCTCAAGCTCGTCAGGGGGGATCCTTAACCCCTCGGGAACCTCAATAACAACGCGCTTAACACCGCCAACCCCAGCCATCCCAAGCCCCAAGTACATCCTATGGATGCAAGAGTATTAACCTTGACACCCAAGACTAACAAGCAACAATTAGTTCAATCTAAGCACTACCCCAGACAAAAACCTGCCGCCACGGAACGATTCCCCACAAGTGCAAGCCTCCGGGATCGAAGACCCCCAGGTTCAAGCCCCCGGCGCACCTGCCACTTAATGTAAGTTTTGCCCGAGTGTCCCGTATTGCTTTTATTATGGGAAAGGAGTTCTGCGTAGTTAGCAATTAACTACACGTGTTGGATGTGATAGCCTTATGCCCCGTCAACAATTAGTTAAGACGGGGATCAGGGACGGTGACGCTAGTCGTTAAGCGCATCAAGGGTAAGTTATACGTGCACAACGAGTACTGGGTCAATGGCAGGGCCATCACCTTCTACATCGGGCCACCGGAGGAGATGATAAGGCTCTACTAGGTATGTAAGTCGCTGGGCAAGATCAAGAAGCTCACCAAACGGGACATCCGCTACTTAGCCCGGACATTGTTTGAGGAGTGCATGAAGAAGCAGAAGCTGAGGGATAGAAGTATAGTGCGACGGCCGGAATTGCTACCTAAGCTTAGATAACTTTAAGGCGGTTAATGATCCGCGGACTGTGGTGTGTGGCTTATGAAGGCATGTTGATAAAAGATTCCTCAGACTGTTTCCCTTATGAGGCCCTCCCTCACTGCTATGTTCAGGTACTTCTTGGGTCTGTGAATTAGCTCTCTTATTTTGCCCTCTAGCTCGCCCTTCGGGAGCTTCCTCCTAGCTACTCCCTTCTTTATGGCCTCCTCAGCTACGGCTACGGCCTCGATTACGTAGGCTTCTTCCTCGCTCATCTTAGGTATTATGTAATCCTCACTAAGCTTCCCTGAGTCCTCGACGTACTTAGCTAACGCGTAAGCAGCCGCTATACACATCTCGTCCGTTATCTTCCTAGCCCTAACTGTGAGTGCTCCTCGAAATACTGCTGGGAACCCAAGGCTATTGTTTATCTGGTTCGGGAAGTCGCTTCTACCCGTAGCAACTATCTTAGCGCCAGCCTCCTTAGCTTCCCAAGGCCATATCTCCGGAATGGGGTTAGCCTCGGCAAAGACTATGGGGTTGTCGTTCATTAGTTTAATCCACTCCTTCTTAATGACGCCGGGACCAGGCCTCGAGACAGCTATGACTACGTCAACTCCCTCCATCGCTTCGGGAATTCCACCTGCCTTACTTTCTTCGTTAGTCCTTTCGGCAACCCACTTCTTCCACTTGAGCTTCGGGTCACTGCTCTTCAAGTCGGATCGCTCCCTATGTAGAATACCCTTAGAATCCACAACAAATATGTTTCCGGGTTTAACCCCTGCAACGATTAGGTACTTAACGATCGCTATCCCAGCCGCACCAGCACCAATAACTGCAACCCTAATATCGCTAAGCTTCTTCCCAACAAGCTTCAATGCGTTTATCAGTCCAGCGATAGTTACTAGCGCTGTGCCCTGCTGATCATCGTGCCAAACAGGTATATCGAGTTCGTCCCTAAGCCTCTCGAGTAAGTCGAAGCACTTGGGGCTCTCGATATCCTCTAGGTTGATTCCCCCGAAGCTAGGCTCTAAAGCCTTAACTATGTATGCTAGCTTATTGAGATCACGCTCCCGAACAACTAGAGGAATGGTATCTACCCCGCCAAGGTACTTAAAGAGAAGTGCCTTACCCTCCATAACTGGTAGAGCCCCTTCAGGACCAAGCTTACCCAAGCCGAGAACCCTAGTACCATCAGAGATTATCGCAACAGTATTCCACCTGTTCGTAAGCTCGAAACTCTTCTCTGGGTCGGTACCACAAACCCTTGCAGGTTCGGCAACGCCAGGAGTATACCAAAGGGCGAAGAGCTCGAATGTTATAGGAACCTTGGGAACGATCTCGATCTTACCCTTATAGAAGCTGTGGAGCTTCAAGGATCTGGAGTAGATATACCTATCTAGGCTAGCTCCCAAAGTGCTGCACCAGGTTGTAATCATGGAGTAAGTAATAACTGTGTTTATTTCTAGTTCATTACATAGTACGTAACGATTATAGAGATACTAACAAAATTTTTATTTAACAATCGTGATATTGATGTCCCGGATTTTAAGTAAGGTAATTACTGGGGGTGTGTCATGGAGGAAAGGAAGTTAGTTCTAATTGCCTTCGCCGTGTTAATACTTCTCCACGTGTGTGGATTAGTGGCGCATGCAGCAACAGGTAGGACGTTCCTAGAGACCATAGCCGGGATAAGCGTTGGTAGGCCCATGACTAAGTTCCAGAGGGTCTTCCTGATAAGCGGGTACTTCGCGATAGTGGCTCTCGAGGTTGGGCTGGTCTTGTGGCTAACTCCTAGGGTCAGGTTAATGAGGAAAATAAGTCCCTTCCCGTGGGTGATACTGATAGCTATACTGTTGACTAACTGCTTTATAATACCTAGGGCATTCTACATAGACATACTTACTGGCAACATAGCTAAGGAGTTACCCAGCGAGGCAGCTAAGGCAGTAGCTACCGCCGTCGGTGTTCAAAAGCTCAAGTACATACACGTAGCTTCAGTACTTGATAAGGCCTTCACGATAAGGAAGCTCCTCCTCGAGGTCGGGATGCCAATATCCATAGCCCTCCTCCTCGCCTCAATAGACCTCAGAAGGATAGCTAAGACTCTCGGCGTCAGGCCATTCCTGATATTCTTCGCTGGCAGTATAGGCATCTTACTGGGTGCTTACGCGACTATCGCCGTCATATCCCACGTACCTGACTTCGCTCCCGACGCCGTCAAGGTTGTTGCGTGTAAGCTAGCTGCGTGGGTAGGCGGATCCGAGAACGACGCCGCAATATTTGCTATGCTTGAGCCTAAGGGAGAGTGGTACGCATTTCACAGAGTCGCTGGGTCAGTTGTGTACTCACTCTTCGTTGCGCTAATATTCGGGCTAGCAGGTACTAGGTTCGTAGACAAGTTCAATAGCTTCGTCAAGCCCGTCTACAGCGCCTCCAAGATAGCTGAGGAGTTCAGGGTAAAGGCGGCTGAGGAGGAACTTGGCGGACAGAAGACTGCGAAGAAGGTTACTGAGAGGGAGCTAATGCTTTTGACGGCCTTCGGGTTCCTAGTACTCATGTTCTCGATTCTGCTTGAGGTGTGGGCAGGGCCTAAAGGGATAAAGATCGGTGGCGTCCCGATACACCCCGTAATACTGACCACGACCTTCGCGATACTAGCAGCCACACTCATACCGGGGGTCAGGAACTTGCCGCTAGCCCACGGCGTCGGTATGTGGTTGCTATATGTGATAGTTACTGTCTACATATCGGACGTCACGAACCTGTACAAGATGGCTGGTCAAGCCCTCTGGGTCTTCATACTCTTCGGAGCGTACTGGCTCATCCTAGCTGTCCACCTAGGTGTGATCACCTTAGCCGCTAAGCTACTGAAGGTAGACTGGGCAACCGTGGCCGTGGCGAGCATAGCTAACGTGGGAGGCGCTGTTACGGCCCCGATATGCGCTAACGTCTACAAGGTACCTGAGCTGGTCCCTGTAGCAGTCATCATGGCATCGCTAGGGTACGCAGTAGCTAACTACATAGCGTACTTCCTATTCGCAGTACCGCTGAATGCTGTATTCCCAGGAGTCATACCATCGGGCTGAGTCGCTGACCGCGCTAGTCGAGGGTAAGATCTTTTTCATCCCTACACAAATTCAGTTCGAGTTAAGTAGCTGAGGTGTGCGTGCCTTGGGTACTGATAGCTTGAGTTACGCCTTAGAACTCCTCCGTAAACTCGTTAAGATACCGACCATTAACCCGCCAGGTCAGGCCTACAGAGAGATGGTTGACCTTCTCACGAAGGAGTTAGAGGATATGGGACTTAGTGTCGAGGTTATTGAGGTTCCTGAGGAGTACCTAGATAGGAACTA
>CAYNPH010000080.1:0-3292 GCA_964399035.1 uncultured Desulfurococcaceae archaeon | reverse complement strand
ACGGCACGCATAACCCCCCAAGCATAAGATACTACAGATTCGCTCAGCTAGCAACGTACCTCATTATGAAGGGCGAGGATTGGAGGTCATTCACGGTGTTTAAGGAGGGCACACCTTACATAAGGTCTGAGTACGTAGACTTGAGAAAAGCTGAGGACGCTGTAAATTATGTGCTAGTGCGTGGTTGCCCAAGGTGTAATAGACCTTTCTATAATGAGTCCCCGGGTAGCTACATGTTTAATTTCCCCTCTAAGGGTATCGCCCTTAAAAACATGGGCACAGTGCTTAGGGAACTGGAAGAGATTATCCTTTAATGAGTAATGTGAGTTTGACGTCAGTAGTAAGCATGTTTTAAGACGACATATTTTCAGGGCAACGCACGGAGTAATGGCTGCAAATACCGTTAAGTAAGCTGTTCACGAAAACCCCAACGTTCTCATCAGCATCCCCGGAGTCAAGGGACTTGAGAACGGCGGTCATGACATCCTTAGGTTCGTTCCCCCCGAGCCAGAACAAATTATTAAGAAGTTCGGAAAGGGTGTCTACGACCTTAGCTTTGGAGGTATCTGCTTCTAAGCGCATACCGAACCTCTTGGCGAAGCAATACGAGTGAATGTAGAGCACGACGTTAACAGCTACGGCAAAATTAACCGAGGCCAGCACGTGCGAAAGCTTAGTAATACACTCGTTGGATAGCATCCCAACAAGCTTCCTAGCAGTCATTCTGATGCCGTTAACGTACTTTAACTCAACATTCTTAGAGAACTCCTCAAGGACATCAGTGACCTCTCTTGCCCTCATACCGGTAGTTCTTTTTAGTAGGTCATTTAGAATCACATCCCTAAGCTCAGCGCTAATTTCAGTAATCTTATCCCAATCAGGGGTCGTGCCCCGACGTAACCTCGTCATGATTTCCTCGAGCAGGGATAGCGTCCTCGATAGCGCTAGTAAGCAGTTCCGTAGGGTCGGTAGAACCTTGTGTGCGGAACCCTTTAGCTCTAGTAGCGTAGTTATGTACATTATTCTCCTTAATAGTTCCCTAGTTATCATTAGTGATATTCGCTCGCCGTTCTTCATCGTTATTGTGAATTCGTTTCCTCTCTGCTCGATGGAAAGTACATCATTAAGCTTTAGGGTAGTTATCACTCGTCCCTCGAGGTCTTTTAAGGTAATCTCCCTATCGTTAACCTCTACCTCACAGTACGTCTCTTTGCCTAAGTACCTGCACTTACTCCTGGGCATTACCTTCACCTCCCTTGATCCTAATCCCTCCTTCCAGAACTTCCACATCTTTCCTGCTTATAGCGTAGAGCTGAATGAAGTGAATTGACGCATCCCGCTTAAACGGTAGTTCGTCTAAGCTTAACGTACCCCCATACCTCTTGAGTAAGTAATCTATGTACTCCATTACGAGGGGTATGAGCCCAGTTCTCCTGCGCATCCCCACAAGTTCCTTCAGGTTGTCCGTTATCCTTCTTAGTAATTTAGGTAACGCCGACTCGTAGGTAGATATTATGTGTGCGTAACTTCCTTTTTCTTTCCTTCCGAGGTTTTCTAGGGTTTCGCAGAGGTAATTTAGCCTTTCGCTAACGTTGCTGAGTGCATGAAGGGTGGACGCAACCTCTGCAGTAGTGCCCTTTTCCTGACTTCCTAGTAGGGAATTCAGGTCTGCTTTGAGAGCCTCAGGCAACCTAGCTATGATGCTTTGGAGCTTCTCCGTAACATCTTTAATCACACGTATTGCAGAGTGCGTCGATGGTATGACGTCCGGCACGCTCGAGAGTATGCTTGAAGCTTCCGATAGGAGTATGCCAAAGTTCGTGCTCTGTAGTTCGCTCCTCCTAATGTCTTCCTCAAGCGTGAGGAACGCCTCCTTAAGCTTTAAGAGCTTATTGTAAGTTTCCTGCACCATGCGCTTATTCTCTGCCAGTATTGAAGCATATCTCCCGACAATTCCCCTTAAAGCGGAAATAGGGTTATGCCAGTCACTACACTTAAGTGGCTCCTTAGGGACCAACTCAACACCTAGGACATTCCTTAGTTCCGTCAGTCCTTGGTTTATAGCCCTCTCTAAATACGTACATAGCTTCTCAGCCACCCTACGGAGGGCATTCGCCTTGAGAAGGACATCCTCTACCCCTTCAACCTTGGTTGCCGTTACGGCTTTGAGCCAAAGATCTTCGGGGATCTCTACGTATGGATCCACGATAGGCTTTAAGCTCTGCACGGTGGTTGCAAGAGAGGTGAATATCTCCACGATCTCCTTCTCAATCTCAGTAGCGCTTCTCTCGATGATGTTAAGTTCATTAAACGCGGATTTAAGTATCTCTGCTGAGGGGTTACTCATGACTCTCTCCTTTACTCTCCTTAGATTAGTAATTACCTCATTGGCTCGACTGCGTAGATCCTCTACCTTCTCATCCTGTACACCCACGGATACAAGCGCGTTTACTCCCTCCACAATATTATCTAACCTATGAATGAGGGACTCGCTGCGGCTTTCGAAGTCTTTCAGAAGTCTCCTGACTTCTTTTCGGGATAATGCCACATTTATGAGGAGTGCCGTCGTGAACGTCAGTATTAGTGTTAATGTTACGGTTTTTACTATGAGAATTACGTTTAGCCATGGGGCGAACATGCATGTCAGAATCATTACTAGGGTGTTAAACACCAAACCCGTAATAGCTATTGTGAAGGAGTTCTTTAACTTGTAAGATACTTTCTCGGGCTTTGTCACGGACCTCCAGAACGTCATTGCAAGTATCCCGCCTACTCCGCCCGCCACCGTTGCTGCTATGTACGTTATCACAAGGGCATATACGTAAGCAACACTCCCCACGCTAAGCCCTGGCAATACTATGTGGGGAAGGCTCCCAGCATTGTAAACTACGGCGGGAATCCCGATGAATGGTAGTGGGGCAAAGACTAAAGACATTAGGTAACCTATGAGGGATCTCACGCTACATACGAGAGCTGTAGCTAAACCGAGTAACGCTATAAGTGCCCATCCTTCAACCCCCAATAGCGCTATAGCTAAAGCATAAAGCAGTATTAACTGAGGCAGCAATTCCCACCCATTACTCTTCGTAAGTATGTCGTAAACCGCTACGAACACTACGCTAAGAACCGAGAACACCAAGAACTCTGATGCCCACTGCACGGCCGGGTGTATGCTCTTAACAAGGGAGAAGAGTGTTAAGATTATGTAAGCAACGTAAGCCATGGTGAAGGGAATACCTTTTCTCTCACTTCTGATTAAAGCAGCGTGCCCCGCGATAAGCACTACGAAGGC
>CAYNPH010000079.1:0-3699 GCA_964399035.1 uncultured Desulfurococcaceae archaeon | reverse complement strand
CCTAGTGGAGAAACACCACATATACGCAGCCGACGCCCTACAAATAGCGTCAGCAAAACACGTCAACGCCAAGAAATTCATGACCGCAGACAAACACCTCCACACAATAGCCCAAAAAGAAAAACTCAACAGCACACTCCTGCAATAACTAAACAGCAACTTAACCGCCCACCGACACAAACACCCGCATGCGTTAAAATTGCTGGGCACGAACAAACCTTATCTGGTGTAGCTAATGGGGTGCCTTTCAACCATTTCTTCATTAGTGACTAGTCGAAGAGATGACGTAGCTAGGGCGGATTTAACTTCGCTCTCAGTTTATTCTTGATGTGCGGTTCCCCTTACGTTCTTCCTAAGCGTGATGCTTCGCTGGTGGTTCCCTCTCCCTAGTCAACTATCCATTTCTTTTTGTTCCAGTCATATATTGACCTTAGTTTTAAGCAGTACTTTATGAATTCCTTTAGGAGGCCCGAGTCCTTACTCGTGACTATTGCTTTTCCGTTCCCGACCACTATTAGCTTTAGTCGGGCCCTAGTTAGCGCTACGTTGAGCCTGTTTCTTTCGGCTGCGAAGCTTAGTTTCTCTGTGGCGGTCACGCTGTACACTATGACGTCCTTCTCCCTACCCTGAAACGCGTCGACGGTGTTTACCTCGATTTTATCGTTCTTGAGGAGCTCGGATATTAGCGCTCTCTGCGCCCTGTAGGGCGTTATGACCCCTATCTCCTCGGGTTCGACGCCGCACCTGAGTAGCTCCCTGACTAGGTCCCTGACCACCTCCGCCTCGACCCTGTTCGCCTTGGAGGGTGAGCCTCCCTCTAGGCTGAACTCTTCCTTGGAGCGTACATGTATGAACACTACGGGCTTCTCCGGCGTTAACGCGTTAATGCTTGGCCTTATGGGTAGGGTGAGCTTCTTGTTGGCGCAACTCTCGTGGGGTTTTATTCTCCCCTCGTACACGTATTCTGCTGAGAACCCTATTATCTGGCTGTTGCTTCTGTAGTGCGTCGTTAGCCATAGGCTCCTGCAACCGTACTTATCTAGGAGGTTTTTGAAGGCACTTAGTTTACCGGGGTCTTCCTTTACGTTGCTGTACTTGAATATCGGGAGTAGCTGGTTGTGGTCCCCTACGATGACCCACTTCCTGGCCTTGACCATTGCTAGTAGGGCTAGTGATATTGATGCTTGGCTTGCCTCATCTATTATGGCCGTGTCGAAGTGCAGGTCTTTAAGAGGGTAGAGTTGGGACTTAATGAGCGTGGAGCCAATCACCTTAACCTCGTCTACGAGGTCTTTAACGGCCTCGCGGATTAGGTCGGACCTCTCTTTTAGGAGTTCGCGTAGTCGCTCCTTCCACCTCCTTATCCTTTCCTTCAGCATGTGCTGTGCCGTCGCATCCCGTGATTTCCTTAGCAGGTACTTGCTTATGCTTCTTAACTCACTCAGATACTTACTTATCTCCTCCTCTAACCGCGTTAGCCTTTCCCCGAGCCTCATCCTGTACCTGTAGCTGAGGAGGTAGGGCCTTATGCTCTTGAGGACCTTCTCGGGTCTCCCAACCCTTAACGCCGTTTCAAGCGGTAGTAGCTCGATGGCGTTGTCCACAGCCCTATTCGTGTGTGAGGTTATGAGTACCTTCTCTCCCTCGCTGGCTAACTCGTACGCTATCTTAGCTATGACTCGAGTCTTCCCCGTCCCGGGGGGACCGACTATCAAGAGCAACTCATTATCGCTGAGCCCTAACGCCGCCCTAACTGCCCTTAGTTGGGAGTCATTTAACCTGAACCCGTCCCGCACGTCGAGTTCCGTCCTAGGGTTAGAGAACCTGAGTTCACCGTACCTCACCCCACCCGCGAACAGCTTCACAGGGTAGTCATTGTATACCGTGACGTCAACGTAGGTGAAGCCCTGCCCGAACCGTGCATTAGGGGTAGGGCCCGAACCTGCCCTCAGCTTAGTCAGAAGGCTTAGCTGAAGGTCGTAACTCATAAGGAACTCATAATCCACCACCTCTATACCCTGCCCACTACTTAAATCCAGGGATACTGAGTCAGGCACTAACACGGTAACGTTCCCACCGCTCTTATCGAGAACCGTTCCAAGACAACTAACCCTACCACCACGCACGTAACCAAGCACGTCCCCAGGCTCGAGAGAAAACACAGCACCAGCCCGACCACGGAACTCCAACGTAGCTATACTACCAGAAAGATCCACAACCGTAGCGGGCACACCCCAACACGCACCCCTCATTCTCCTTAACGCACCCTCCCTCTCCTCACGAAGCACCGCCTCCATCACAGCTAAAACATCATCCCCACAATCCACGCCCTCCACATAACCACAGGACGGACAAACAAGGACACGCATACCCGAGGACAACACACGCCCCTCAAGAAGCGAACCACACCTAGGACAGAACCCTGGCACAGTAAAACGACTCCTAGAACACCGATAACCACGCCCCACCATCAACACCACTAAACTACAATCTTCATAGTGAGAAAACTTAAAATACTTCACCAGAAAACCTCAGCTAACATCAAAGACACTTAACTCCCGTATCCTCCAGATCATTATCAAAACCCGTTCTCCATCAATATCGGCACAGGCTTAAGCACCGACTTAGCTTTCAATTCATTCTTTGTTGATACTTTCAGATGATGATGGCTAGGCAGGGAATGCCTCAGTTCCTTTCAATTCATTCTTTGTTGATACGAAAAGCGTCAAGCCGTGCGGGAAATCCGCAAGGTAATGACTTTCAATTCATTCTCTGTTGATACCGGTAACTTATGTTTCGACAACCCCTCACGCGAGGGGTCTTTCAATTCATTCTTTGTTGATACATACCAAGTTTAACAAGTTCTTGGAGAGCCTACAGAGCCTCTTTCAATTCATTCTTGCTTGATACCGAGGGTCAGTACCGCCGGATAACTGCGGGGCGCCTTCCCTTTCAATTCATTCTTGCTTGATACGCACACATGGAAATGTTGGCGGTGGTAATGAATTCCGTTACTTTCAATTCATTCTTGCTTGATACATTATTTTCTTCACCTCTTCGGATGTGATTATTTTACTTTCAATTCATTCTTGCTTGATACGTAAAGGGGAGTGTAAAGGAACAGAAATAAGAGCTTAACTTTCAATTCATTCTTGCTTGATACCGAATACTTATATACCTCCTTTTTAAATAAGGGTTTCTCTTGGGTTACTTCCACGCGTGACTGCCTTGGAAACACCATTGGAAGTAGTCACTAGGGGAGCGATCCACGCGTGAAACTTCCAGAAATGAATTAATGTTCATTTGATGGGTGCGGGTTTGGTTTGGGAATTTATTAGGGTTGTGGGTGTTGGTTGTGTCTTTTGGGCTTAGGGAGGTTATTGAGCGTGAGCGTGTACCTTACCCTAGTAAGGAGAGGTTGTTTATGGTTTTGGGGGCTTCTTCTTAGTGGTAGGGTTTCCTTGGGTAAGGCTGCCGGGCTTCTTGGTTTGAGGGTGGATGAGTTGTGGTTGCTTTTGCGTGGGCTTGGTGTTGAGTATAGTTTGCTTGATGGGGGGTTGAGGAGGAGGTTGATGCGTGCGGGAGGGTCTTTGGGGGTGGGGTGGCGTGATTCTCTGATTCGGTATTGTTATTTTGTGTGTTGTGTGTTTTGTTTTGGTGTTTTCCTTGGGTGGTGGCGTTACCTTGGTTATTTATGAT
>CAYNPH010000078.1:0-13174 GCA_964399035.1 uncultured Desulfurococcaceae archaeon | reverse complement strand
GAGGTTTTTAGGGCCTTACGGAAGCTCTTGCTGAAAGGCTACAGAGTCTACGTTGATTCAGGCTACTTGTATGTGGATACAGGCTGGGGATTACTCCGTGCCCCTCTAGAGGATAAGGACGTACGTAATTGGTTAATGCTTGTTCTGGCTGAGGATATTGAAGAATATTACGGGTGCCTTGATGTAGAGGGTAGTATTGTGCTAGACGTGGGCGCCTTCATGGGTGAGACCCCCTGTTTCTTTGCTAGGAAGGGAGCGAAGAAGGTCTATGCTTTCGAGCCCGTCAAAAAATTCTACGATATCCTAATTGATAATATCTCACTCAATGGGCTAGATGCTAGAATCAGTGCTTACAATTACGGGGTTTGGTTTAGCGACGGAGAGATAACAATCAACATGTCGGGCGGCGGTTCAGGGCTTAGTTCAAAGCTTGATGAGGCAGACGGTGAGTGCGTTGAGAGGGTGAAGATCAGGAGCTTAGCTGACGTTATAAAGTTCGTTAGCGCTGCGTCAGGGGAGGGCAGCAAAATTGTTGCTAAGTTCGATTGTGAGGGCTGTGAGTACGCTCTCGTCAACGTTGACTGCGACGTGATTAGGAAAGTAAGGGAATACGTTATTGAGATCCACGGTGCTTACCTACCCATATTGTATAAGATGCGGGAATGCGGGTATAGGGCAAAATTGGTTAAGGAGTTAAAACCCGCGAGGGGCTCACCGCCTCTAACCATTTGGCATTTTAAACTAGCTTCATAATCTGGAGACGGAAATCAAGCATAGGGACTTACGCGATGACTAGCGCATAGCGCCTTCATTGAGTAATGACACCTCAGACAAAGGCATTAAAATTCCATGACGAACCAGCAGGTGTGGGAAACCAGTTGCTGTGGAGAGGTAGGGGGTAGTGCGGCGTCCTAGTGAGTACGTCTTTAAGCCTAGGGACATTGCGGTAATAACCCCTCACTTAGCGAGTAGGTTGCTGAATGAGGTTAAGGACACGGGTAGCCCCACTTCATTAAGGGTTAAGGTCACTCTCGATTTAGGGTTAACCTACGTTAACGGCGTGATTGAGGATAACTCGCTAGTTGTTGAGGGCTTGAGGATTAGTTTGAGTAAGTTGAGGGAGGTAGTGTCCGGCACCGCTGTCTACGCTGTCCTCGAGGGTGGTGAGGTGCTGGAGCCGGTTCAGCTTTATGATGGGGTGCTTAGGAGGTTCTACAAGTTGAGGGCGGTGGGTGAGGCTGAGGCCCCTACCCTAGAGATTAACGGTATCCACATGCACAGGATTAAGGGCACGACTCCATGGAGGGACACCCTAGCTAAGGTCAGGACTTTAGGTGGGTTGAGGGGCGCTAAGGTCCTCGACGTATGCACCGGGTTGGGGTACACGGCGATCGCCGCGTTGAGGCGCGGGGCTACGGAAGTAGTGAGTGTTGAGGTTGATGAGAACGTGTTGAGGATAGCCGAAGTCAATCCTTGGTCGAGGGAGTTAAGTAGGGTTAAGGTACTGGTAGGCGACGCCGCTGAGGTCGTGGGCGAGTTCCCCGACGCCTACTTCACGCACGCCATACATGACCCACCGCGCTTCCAGATGGCGGGGCACCTCTACAGTGCGGAGTTCTACGCGGAGCTCTTCAGGATTCTTAAGCCAGGAGGGAAGCTCTTCCACTACGTCGGGGAGCCTGGGAGGAAGAGGGGGCGCTCCTACGTGGGGGGCGTTAAGGGCAGACTCGTTAAGGCAGGCTTCATCGTGCTTAGGTGGGATCCGGTGGCGCTGGGGTTCGTCGCGGTTAAGCCGTCTTGAGCGTGATGGTCACGTGGCTTAACTTGCATGATAGAATTATGTGTTTGAAAAGTTTAACTTTTATATACATGATCTGATTTATTTAATAACGGTGTTACATCCATTGTCGGGTTCTCAGGCTGAGTTCAAATACGTTGATAGGCCTGAGCTTCTCCCCGTCAAGCCCGAGCAGAGAACCGTCGGAACCGTGGGTTACACCCTAATGATCCTCTCCATGACGATAACGACGTCGATATTCTTCCTGGGCTGGCTATCGCAGATGCTGGGGCTGAGCCTAGCCCAGACCATAGTGGCGGCCACGATAGGTAACTTGGTGGTCGCGGCCGTCATGACGCTTAACGGCTATGTGGGTGTGAAGTATGGGATTCCCTTCCCGATCCAGTTGAGGTACACGTTCGGGTATAAGGGCTCCATCATACCACTGCTCGTCAGGGTCATCGTGTCGCTGTTCTGGTACGGCGTCGACGGCTTCATAGCTTCATGGGCCATAACGGAGATGGCGATGCTCGTCGCCGGCGTCCCGGTGAAGGTCATCATGGCTGAAGGGCTGAAGTACACGCCCATAACGTTCGTGCTGTACCTGCTCTTCGTGTGGGGCGTCGGCATGAAGAAGATTAAGGGCATTAAGATCCTCGACAGCATCTCCGGCCCGCTACTGCTGATATTCTTCGCGTGGTTCGTGTGGTACCTAACCCTGCAGTTCCCCGGCAAGGCCGTGCCTATGTGGGCAGGCAAGGTCGGGTGGCTTAGCAGCAACTTCTTCCTGGCGGTGGCGGTGCAGACGGCTTGGTGGGGCACCATAGCCCTCAACGTCTCCGACATATGCCGCTACAATAAGTCCACGAAGTCCCTCTACGTGGGGCACATCGTGGGGCTAGTGCTCCCGCAGATCTTCGGCACTTACCTAGGGTTCGTCGCCACGTACTTAACCGGTGGCACAAACAGCCCCATAGACATCATAGCTAAGTATAGCCCCACAGCAGCCCTAGGAATCTTTGGCCTGCTCTTCGCCACCCTAGCGACCGGGAGCACCAACGTCACTGGCGATGTGCCCGCAGCCGCTAACGGCATCATAAGGCTCGTTAAGACCTCGTGGGGTAAGGCAGTCACGGTCGCTACCTTCATAGCGTGGCTGGTCATAGGGCCCTACTCCATAGTGTACTGGGCTAAGTCACTCGACGTCGCGTACTACCTACTGGACTTCAACTGGTACTACTCAATGTGGTTAGGACCGATAGCTGGCGTGATGGTGGTTGATTACTGGGTATTCAGACGCGGCAAGATAATCATACCCGAGCTATACAACCCGAACGGAATATACAAGTACACGGGAGGCTTCAGCCTCGTCGGCCTAGCCTCATTCGCGGCAGGCATCCTGGGCGAGTACGTGATCAGCGCCATACAGGGGACCCTAGCATGGTACTTCGACTTCATACCCGTACCCAAGATAGAGTTAGCGTGGTACTACGGATTCATAATAGCGGCGATCGTGCACCTCATACTAGGGTTCGCCGCGAAGGACTACGTGCTGCCGGAGCTCAAGTACGTGGTAACGCAGACAGTTAAGGAAGGCGTGGGGAGGGCGGCTCAGGCCTTAACCCGGGCCTTCAAGCACCTAACCCTTAATTGGAGGTGAGGCCCGAATGGTTGAGTCCTACGAGATAGTAATCCGCGGGGCAAGGCTCCGCGGGCGCGACCTAAGTAAGAAGTTCGACGTCGCGATATCTGACGGGAGGATCGCGGAAATCGCGGAGCACATCCCCGAACACGGGGAGCGCGAGATAGACGCTAAAGGCAGGTTAGTGGTACCCACGTTCTACAACATGCACTTCCACCTGGACTCCGTCCTAACCCTAGGTGACCCCAAGTTCAACGAGTCAGGGACGCTGTGGGAGGGAATAGCGATTTGGGCTGAGTACAAGAAGAAGTTAAGCGTCGAGGACGTCCTCAGAAGGGTTGAGGAGTTCGTTAAGTGGTCAGTGGTTAACGGCGTGACGTACATAAGGACGCACGCCGACTGCACCGAGAAGACCCTGACCGGGGTTAGGGCACTCATAAGGGCTAGGGACGAGTTCAAGGACTTAATAGACATTCAGGTAACGGCGTTCCCGCAGGACGGCATACTCACGGAACCCGACAACGCCGAGTACCTAAGGAAAGCTGTTGAGCTTGGTGCGGACAACGTCGGCATGATACCGCACAACGAGTACACGAGGGAGGACGCTGTCGAGTCAATAAAGATAGCGTTCGAGATAGCGAAGGAATTCGACCGCGACGTGGACGGGCACGTGGACGAGACCGACGACCCCATCTCAAGGAACCTGGAGGTAGTGGCTAAGTACGCCCTGAAGTATGGGTGGGTAGGGCGCGTAACTGCGGGGCACGTCACCGCCTCCCACAGCTGGGACCCAGCGTACCGCTACAGGATACTCCCACTCATAAGGAAGGCGGGCATAACCATCATAGCCAACCCACTCATAAACATCTACCTACAGGGAAGGTTCGACACCTACCCCAAACGCAGGGGGATGGCGCCCATAAAGATGTACCTAGAGAACGGCATCAACGTCACGCTAGGCCACGACTGCGTCCTAGACCCATGGTACCCCCTCGGCACGGGCAACATGCTCCACGCACTATTCATGGCCATCCACGTAGACCAGATGATGGGGTGGGGAGACCTCTTCAAAGCCCTCGACCTAATAACCGTTAACGCCGCCAAAGCATGGAGGAAGGGAGCCGAAGAGTACGGCCTAGCAAAAGGGAAACGTGCAGACCTACTAATACTGAACGCCCTAAGCGACGTCGACGCCCTAAGGAACCTAGAACCACCACTCTACGTGATAAGGCATGGTAAGCTAATAGCGGACAACACGGGTCCGGAGAGGCAGTACAAAGTATACTATAAAGGTAAGTGGGAGGTAGTTGACCTGAACTTCAAGAAGGCGTTAGGATGAGGCACCCCACGTAACGCCTTAATCATGTTTTTAGCCTAAGCTACTACCTCCGCACTAAGGCTCGGCACGCGGCGTGGGTTAGGGGTTTAAGGCACAAAAACGCGGTTAACGCAGGGCTTTCGCCTGAACCTTAACCTCAGGTGTCAGGATCTCCAGCTCCTCCTGGATCTGCTCCCAGTAATCCTTGTTCAGCACGCATCCTGGGTCGGGGCCTAGGGGGTCGCGGAAGTACGCGTACGCCCTAGCCCTGCACCCACCGCACACGTTCTGGTACGGGCATTGGGCGCAGTGCCCCCATAGGTGCTTGGATCTCTCCCTTAGCTTGAGGAGTACTTCGCTGGTGTCCCATATCTCCCTGAACTCCTTCTGCCTCACGTTACCTACGGGTATGGGCATGAAGACGCACGGCGTTACCGTCCCCTCTGGTTGCAGGGCCGAGTATATTCTGCCGGCGCCGCACCCACCTATGAACTCGGCCAGTGACTTCACTATGGGGTCGTTGCCTACGTAGAAGTGTGTGGGCGCTACCTCCTCGCCGCCGCTTAGCTGCAGCGTTACCCTAGCGTACTGCGGGGCGGTCGTTATTATCTGGATGTTCCTGCGCTTCCTCATCTCCTTGTATATCATGCGCATGAACTCCTCCCGCTGCTCGGGCGTCATGTCCAGCTCAACCATTTCCTTCCCGCGCCCTACGGGTATGAAGTTGAAGAATATGATGCGCTGCAGGCCCAGCTCCTCCGCTAAGTCGATCATCTCCGGCACCTCCTCGTAGTTGAACTTAGTGACGGTCATTGCTAGGGCGTGGGACATCCCTATCTCGACAGCGTTCTGCAGTGCCTTGATAGCCCTCTCCCAAGCGCCCTCAACCCCTCTGAACTCGTCGTGCTTCCTCGGGTTAACGCTGTCGACCGATACCTCAACGTACCTTAGGCCGGCGCGCCTCGCCTCAAGGAGCTTCTCCTTATCCGCGAAGACCCACCCGTTCGTAGCTACCGCGGGGTACATGCCGCGCCTCGAGATCTCCCTCACTATGGTTAGGAAGTGCGGGTGAATTGTTGGCTCGCCGCCGCTGAGCGCTACGGCAGCCACCCCTGCCCTGTCGAGCTGGGCTACCACCTCCAGCTTCTCCTCAAGGCTTAACTCGTTCGGTAGGGGCTTACCTGCGGTCTGGTAGCAGTGCCTGCACCTGAAGTTGCAGAGGTTCGTGAAGTTCCACACTATTAGGAAGGGTGCGGGCATCTTCTGCGGGACCGTTATGCCGTAGAGGGCTATTCCCTTAAGCACTAAGGTGATCCCCCTCCTGATGGATGGGTCTTTGAGGGCTCCCCTCGCCTCCTCCTCATCACCCTTAAGCACCTTGACCCCGAGCTTGAGTAGTGACTTGATTAACCCGCTGAGGAACCTCGCCCCCATAGGGCAGCTCACTGCCTCGCCAGCGAAGGACGCCAGGGCGTGGTAGAGTATCGGCTCGTCAACCTCGGTGCCGTCGCCGTACACGCAGACCTCATTCTTCGTGGCCTGCCTAAGAAAGCCCCTCACGGCCGGGTTACCCAGCACTAACCTCAGCGTAGCTAGTAGTGCCCCAACACCTCCTCTCTTACCGTTCCCTCCGTTACCCCCGCTCACGTTACCTCACCTGAGAGTGTATTTGAATGTTTAAGAAATAAGAACCCCCTACCATGAAAACCGGGTTAACTCCCTCGAAGCCCTACCATAATAACGTCATCGACTTTAGGAAACCTAACCAAGACAGCGATGGTTAAAACCTCACGTATTAAGGAAGGAGTTCCTGAGGACGGGGCACTTAATGAGGAGTGCTTCTACACTGTCGGGGAGGAGGGGCACGAAAACCCTGAAGTAGTCCCAGCTCCTAAGCATGCGCATGACGCACACAATAACGCCATTAATGTCCGGTTCCCCACCACCCGTGAGGAGTTCCTCAACAAAAGACATTATCTTCTCGAAGCACTGCGGCTCCTTCTTAGCTATGAGGGAGAGTATGTAGAGAGCGTTAATTTTAATCACGTCATTACCCACCTTCCCGACCAAGTAGATGTAGAGGGCCGGGACGTTAGTTAACTCAATGCAGTGCCCGCGGAAGTGCTCCCTCCTATCAAACACGTCCATGAAGAAGTCAAGCTCCGGCGTGGCGAAGAGGTACCTCCTATGCACCTCAGGCAGTAACCAGTACTTCACGTCCCCGTACTCGTAGATCACGTAGATGTTCCTCGAGTAGATGTTCGCTAGGGACCAGAACCTCCTAACCCTGAAGTTAGAGAAGCCTAAACGCTTCCTAAGGAAGGTTGAGGTCACCGCCGGTACGTCCCTGCACGTGACTCCGTACTCAACACACTTAACGACCTGCTGCTTAATACCGGCTAGGGTAGCTAAGAGGAACTCACGAAGCGCCACCTCAGTAACCTTCTTCCTATCACCCAAGACCAGCACCTTCCACGCAGACCCTAAGCACGTGAACCTGCGGCCACGCCTTACCTATTAAGGTAAATTCGAAGAAGAGGTAATTAAGAATAATCGTTCATCAATACTGCCCAACGACCAAACACGCACGTGCTCCAGCCCAACGAGTACCTCAAAGAGCCAGCTAGTGCACCCTAGTGCACCCCTACTTCACTAGGGTTCACCCAAAGGCAAGCTATTTGCGTGAGGGAGTACGTGGGGGCCCGAACACACGGTGACGTTAATTGAGATTCCCTAAGGGATGGGAGCGAAGGCACGTAAACGCCGGTGGTTAGTCGCCTATCCAAAGCGTCTCCCTTAAGTTCTTGAGGTGTTGGTCTCCCGTCACCACCTTAGCCCCCGTCCTGCGTGCGGTTGTCAGCACTATGGCGTCATTAAGGCTTGGTTTTTGTTTTAGTTTCCGTTTTCTTGAGCGTTCAAGTAGCTCCAGGTATGTTTCCCCAGCCTCCAGCGCTAGCTCCGCATCGATAGGGATTACGGTTGGGATGCTGGCAATGGCCTTAAGCTTTTCACTCACCGCGTCCCTCGAGAATCCTTCACGGAGGTACTTCCTAGCTATCTCGGCAAGAACTATTGAGGGTGTGTAAACGCCTCTAGCAGACAGCAAGTACCTCTTAACTACCCCCCAGCAGTTCCTCTGAAGTACTCTACCCAGGCGTAAGTGTCCACCACTATGTCAGAGCTCCCTGTCCTCACCGCGATCCTCCTTACTGAAAGCTTTGACTCTGCCCTTATCCACGCCGAAGTAACTCTCCACGAGCCTCCTCCTATACTCAAGCATAAGCCTAGAGATCACATCCTCGTAGGTATCGGCGTTGAATTTCCTCTTGAGTTCCTCAAGTAATTGCAGTGTCTTCTTAGATACCTTAATGGTTGTATAGGTTCCCGCCATGCCGAGCTAGCCCCCCATCCACATATGTATATCGGCTATACCAATATACATTAGTGCCTGAGGTCGTGCCACACGCAATGCAGGGTGTCAGTTAGGGTAATGTATGAGGTTATAATGTCTCGAGAATTGTTGAGGGTGGGTAGGTTAAGGAGCGATAAACTTCATTCTCTCCATGATGTCGTCCAGCGCCGCGGATAGGATTAGCGTCATCTCATCGTCCTTACCCGCACTTAGGAGTACCTCATTACCGACTAACGCGGCCCCGCACGGGAAGAGCGTTGTTGGTCTCGCGCCGAAGTAGTCGTTTGGTCTGGGTGAGGATACGGGTTCCGGGGTTACTGCTAGTAGCTCCCCATCGTTACTGAGTAGTGCGGCGTAGGTGTGGTACGCACCGAACACTGAGTCGACGCCGTGGAATATTAGTAGGCACTCATTACTCGATATCCTCACCGAGCAGTTACTACCGGTCTTCCTCTCGTTACTGGCGGGCATTAGCTCTGGGTATGCGCGCGCGTTGAGCGGGTCAACCACGGGTCCCTCCCTAGGAGCCACTAGCGGTGCCCCCAGCCCTAGCTCCTCTAACCACGGCCTAAGCACCGTTAAGGAGTCGTTGAGCGGGAACGTGTCCCTGTAATCCCTTATGATCGCCTCCCCGCCGTTGATGGGGTCCCTGAACCTCACCGGCTCCATGCGTTCGGGCGCGTCGCTCCCTTCCTTAAGGGTTGATGTGAAGGTCAGCACGAAGGATGGTGCCCCAGCTATTGGCTTCGACGGCATGACGGCCCTGACGTGATATAGTTCCCTGCCGCGCCGACCAATCAGCACGCGGGGATCCTCAACCCTCTCCACGTAGACCAGGGGGTAGAGGGCTGGCTTAGCGTTGAGCCTTAGCCTGCCCTTAAGCTCCCTTAAGGGGGCTCGCCCAACGCATATGAACGTCCTCGAGCCAGGGTCAGGTATTGGGTGGCTCCCTAGCGTTGACGCCCTCACGTACAGCACGGCATCATCGCCGTCGATTAGTATGGCGGGGTTCGCGGCTATCCTTAAGGGCACCTGAACGCCTGCGGGGCTCCTTAAGTCAATGTCTGAGCCCAGCAGATACGCCTTAACCTCGAATACCTCGCTCCCCACCTTAAACGTCCTCTCAACCCTAGGCCTCCTTGACTTAGCCTCAGCGAGCCTACGTGCGAGCACGTCCTCAACCGCAACGCTCCTGCTGCTGAGGACCTTACTTAGGTACTCCACGTACTCATGGACGCTCGGGTTAACCGTACTGAATACCCAGTCCTCAGCGACCATGGATTCCCGCCCCTAATCGACCGTGGTTCCCTTCGAGCCCCTACACGTTTCCTCAGAGCTTCTCTAGCTCGTCCTCGAGGACCTCGACACCCAGCCCTGGTTTGTCGGGTATCCTTACGGTTCCTCCCTCACGCTCTATCCCTCCCTTAACAGGTTCCTTCCTCAGGAATAGGTCGGCGTCTAGGTCGACGTAATCCATGCCGCCTAACGACGCGACTAGGTGGGCACCGGCGGTTATGCCTAGCTTCGTCTCGTTCATGCAGCCTATCATTAGCTTCGCCCCAGCCGCCCTAACAACGCGCCCGATCTCCAGCCCGCCTGGGATGCCTCCCGCCTTAGCTAGCTTTATGTTGACGCCGTCGCACGCGCTCCTCACGACGCATTCGAGGGCGTCGGCAGCGTCATGTACGGACTCATCGAGCACTATGGGTATCGGTGATTCTGCCCTCAGCACTATTAAGTCCCTCAGCGCGCGTGCTGGTAGTGGCTGCTCAATCATCTCGACCTCGAGCTTAGCTAGTTCACGCGACATTACGACCGCTTCCTTGAGGCTCCACGCCTGGTTGGCGTCGACCCTTAACCTCACCGACGTCCCCACAGCGTCCCTGACGGCCTTAACCCTCTCTAGGTCCTTGCTTAGCGGCCCGCCGAGCTTAACCTTAAGCACCTTAAAGCCCTTCCCGACCCACTCACGCGCTTCCTCAGCCATGACTTCCGGTTCGTCGAGGCTCAACGTATAGTCGGTCTCGAACTCCCTCACCCAACCTCCGAGGAGCTTATACGTCGGCAGGCCCGCTGCCTTCCCGGCGATGTCGAGCACCGCGGCCGTGACCCCTGCCTTCGCGGCGGTGTTATGCCTTAACTCACTGTTGATCACATGCCATACGCGCCAGTACTCCGCGGGGTTCAGGCCCTCCAGCCTTGGTGCGAGGTGCTTGACCGCCTCAGCAATAGTCCCTACGGTGTCCCCAGTGATTTTGGGTGCGGGGGGCGCCTCACCCCACCCCACGAGCCCGTCACGGGTCTCGATCCTTACGAACACGGTTTCAGCGGAGGTTATGACGTCATACGCTATGCGGAAGGGCTTAATCATCTCTGCCCTTGCTAGGTAGGCGCTGACAGAAGCTATCCTCACTACCGCCCCCGGTAATTAAGTGTGCTCAGGCAATATATCGTTGGGCTTCATTAGGGTGGTTAACGCGTGCCTCAACATAATATTATTCGAGGATTACTTGAGGAATACTCAACGCTTATTAGCCCGGCCCCCAGCTTCTCATGTGTATCATACTACCGGCGGTGGTAAGTGATGAAGGTACTCGTCATACACCCCCACCTCCACTTCCTAGGAGGGAGTGAGGTTTTAACTAAGATACTCGTGTACGGGCTTGAGGAGCAGGGGTACGAGGTCGTCGTCCTGAGCAAGGACTTCCGTGAGGATCTCTTTAAGCCAACGCCTAATGTCACGCTCGAGCGCTTCCGCATTATTAACGAGGAGGACAGCATTAAGGCAAGGCTAAGCAACATCATCCACACCCTAGACGAGGTCTTCAGGAAGCACGGCGAGCTCCTCCCATTCATAATGATTCAGGAACCCATCTACGCGACCCTAGTTAAGGCGGTGAAGCCCGGGGCTAAGGTCGGGATGTATGTCCACTTCCCGAAGGAGGAGGAGTTAACGCCCGAGAACCTCAGGAGGTTCCTCAACAACTACCGCTTCCCCAACATGTACGAGTGCTTCTACCGCGTGGCGGACCTCCACATAACCAACTCAAACTACACGGCTAGGGCCCTCTACAAGCTCTACGGGATACCCAGCAACGTGGTTTACCCCGCGATACCGAAGGAGTACTACGAGGCGGGGGAGGAGGTGGACATTAAGGGGAAGGGGCCCCGCATCATAAGCGTGGCTAGGTTCGTCCCGCAGAAGAGGCTCGACGTCCTCATCCAGTGGTTTAAGGAGCGCATAAAGCCCGAGGTGCCTGACGCGTCCCTACTCATCGTCGGGATACCTGACTCGCGCTACATGGATCACTACGAGAAGCTCAAGGAGCTAGCCTCAAGCACTGAGGGGGTGGAGCTGATCGACAGGCCCATGAAGCCCGCCGAGCTAGCCAAGTACTACCAAGCATCGAAGGTGTACGTCCACCTAAGGATAGGCGAGCACTTCGGCATGGCCCCGGTGGAGGCGATGACCCAAGCAACCATACCCGTCGTACCCAGGAAGACCGGGCTAGCGGAGCTAATAGTGAACGGGTACAACGGCTACGCATACGAGAGCGACGAGGAAGCCATCAAGACCCTCATAAAGCTCCTCAAGATGAGTGGCGACGAGTACTTAAGGATAGCGAAGAACGCCTGGAGAACCTCATGGCACTTCACCCCAACGATATTCACCTCAGGAGTCATAAACTACCTGAAGCTCCTCACGTAACACGCAGCGCCTTCCCCCTCCCCTCACCCCCACCCACACCTAAATTAGCTAAGCTAAGGTTTTTACCGGGTGAGCTACACGCCCACGCAAAGCACCGACCGTTGGGTCACGGCGGCGATCACCGTCCCCCTCATACTCGGTCACCTAGCCGTGTTCCTCGCGCGAGGCAGTCAAGTGACGCTAGCCGCGTACATGCTAGGGTACGTGGCCTCCCTACTGGCTGCCGCGACCTCAAAGAAGTTCAGGCACCTACTCATAATACCGGCCGCGGGCTTCGCCATAGGGCTGGTAGCGGAGATCGCGGGGGTCAACACGGGCGTGCCCTTCGGAAGGTACGAGTACCTATCCCTAAGAGCCCCCCGCCTGCTCGGAGTACCAATAACGGTCCCGATCATGTGGGGCTTCTACTCATACCTCACGTACCTAGTGGCGTCATCAATCATCAGGAGGGGCGGCATCCTCAAGGTACTCTACACCTCCACACTAATGGTGCTACTCGACCTAGCCATGGATCCCTTCATGGTCAACGTAGTGCACGCATGGACATGGCTAAGCGGGTGGGGCCCCAAATGGTTCGGAATCCCCGCAAGCAACTTCACAGGATGGTTCATAGTCTCAGCCGCAATAATAGCGACACACGAACTCACCCAAGGAAACGCCCCAACACCAAACACGAAAGCCCTAACAATACCGTACGTAACCCTAACAATATTCTTCACAACCTACATAGGGCCAAACCTAACAGGACCCATAGCAGCAGCCACAACAGCACTAATAGCAATCCCAGCAACACTCACAAACAAAACACCACAAACAACATAAACCCAACAACAACCCAGAAAACGGCGATGACCGACCAGCTATCGCTGACGCACACGCAATGATTGAATTGGTCTTTAGGGAGCCACCACAACCAAATGAACCAAGATTCATTTCTGGAAACTCTACGCGTGAACCGCTCCCCTAGTAACTACTTCCAATGGTGTTCTCATGGTCCCCACGCTCGGGAATGAGCTGAGGGAAACCCTTATTTATAAAGGGGGTATATAAATATTCGGTATCAAGCAAGAATGAATTGAAAGTCATAATTACACCCGAAAAAGATTGTGTTTTACTGCGGGGTATCAAGCAAGAATGAATTGAAAGTAACCGCACGCTCTATTACTTCGGACACCGTTAGGTCGTGTATCAAGCAAGAATGAATTGAAAGACGAGCTGTATAAGTCGGTAAAGGACGCATATAAGGAAGGTATCAAGCAAGAATGAATTGAAAGATCAAAGAGTTAGATCCCGCTCTGGTTGTCGGGATAGGGCGT
>CAYNPH010000077.1:0-2794 GCA_964399035.1 uncultured Desulfurococcaceae archaeon | reverse complement strand
TGCTAATAGCGTTCGCGTTAGCCATGATTGTAGCAACACTAAGGAAGCCCGTGAAGGCGGCTGAGGCGGTCGCGGGGTGATAGTTTGCTAAGCTGCCTGAGAACAAAACACGCGTTAATGTGCGTTCTGGTCGCGGTGGTGCTTACCCTGCCCCTAGCAGCACCTGCAGTAGCGGCGGGTGGCGTAGATAGTGAGGCGCAGAAGCTGGCGTACAGCCTAAACCTAGACAAGGCCGTGGTTGTAGTGCTGTACAAGGACCAGTACGGCACGGGATGGTTCGTGAATAAGGACTACCTAGTGACTGCGGGGCACGTTGTCGGATACGCTGAAGGTGTTAAGGTGCACGTAGTGCATGGGACGTACAGGACTGAAGGCACCGTAGTGCATGTTGACAGGACGCATGACGTTGCCGTCGTACGGGTTAATGAGCCGTGGCCCGACGCTAAAGTGCTACCCATAGCCACCGACGTAAGCAAAGGAATGCAGATAATGGTGATAGGGTATCCGTTCGAGTTATACCAGCTGACGGGATCGATAGACGAGATGAGCGTTAACCCGAGAGCTAGCTTCGGACACGTGAACTGGGTGGACCCAAGCAAAAACATATTCGAGATAGGGGCTAGGACCGACGCAGGAAATAGTGGAGGACCCATCATAGAGATGAGTAAGGACGCCGTAGTCGGTTTAGTTTCATTCGCACTACACGGTGAGGTAGCGACGCTATACTACGGCACGTCATGCACGGCCATAGCCAAGGACCTAACGGCGTGGAACATACCGTTCCACGCCGTTAAAGTGGAGCAAGCAGCACCTCCTGAGCTAATAGCTAATGATGTCGGTCAGCGCAACACCACCGTAGTGGTAGCGGTCGCCGGCGCCGTAGTAGCGTTGCTGGTAGGGTTAGTGGCGGGAATGGCTTGGGGGAGGGGAAGAAAATGACGTTGCCGCCATTCCTAAATGAGGACCTGCTTTTTGCCGTGTTAACCCTCGAAGCCATAGCCCTACTACCTATCCTGTCGGCCCACGTCCTCGCCCCTAGCAGGAAGGAGAGGGAACTCAAAGCAGCGCTTGCCCAAGCACTAACCAAGAACGAGGAGCTGGAGAGGAAGGTTAGGGAGTTAGAGGACCTGAACCGCGCGGCGCAGAAGCAGCTTAAGGAGCGCGAGGAGTTCTGGAAGAAAAAGCTTGAGGAGGAGGTCGGGAAGGTACGGGAGGAATACGACAGTAAGTTACGGGAGGCCGTGAAGGTAAGTAAGACGGCGATGACGTTACTTGAAGCGCTTAAGGCCGGCGCGGTGAAGATAGACGCTAAGGGCAAGTGCTCCTCAATAATCGTTGAGCCGACCCAAATACTGTGTAAGGAGACAGAGAGGACACTGAAAGTGATATGGCCTGAGGAGCGAGCGGCTGGGGAGGAGGAAGTGATTGTCGAGGTCGAGGGAAGTGAGGGGAGTAAGTAATGGAGTGGGAGCTGCTGTGGACCGCTGTAGCGTTAGCATCACCGCTAATAGGCTGTGCGTTCTTCCTAGCGTTCGCTAAGCCGTATGGGCTGGCCCACCTAGGCGGGTTAAGGGACCTTGCTAGGTTTTTCCTAGCCCCGTACGGCCCGCGCTTGATGCTTCTTGTTAAGGACCTAGCCGGCAGGGTGAGCGTGTACTACGACCGAGACGTATCAATAACTAAGAGCGCTAAGGGCTACGTGATTGATGCTCTGGGGCAGCAGTACGTGATGGATGAGGATCCCGAGGCGGGCGCGGACTTAGTCAGCCTAGCGGACGCTAGGGGGCCCGTAGGCATGGTAAGCCCCTTCGGCCTTGCTTGGAGGGCCCTAGCGGGGTGGGCCGCGGCCCTAGCCTTCTCTTGGGTCGCCCTAAGCGCGACCCTAATCGCTGACGTGACGCTGCCGCAGCCAGTAGTGACTAGCTGGGACTGGGTCGTGCTTATAGCGTTCATAGTTAACCTGCTGCTAGTGTTCGGCGTTGTCATGCAGCGCCTGTACACACCGCAGACAAGGTTAGTGGGTCTAGTGGAGTACGGTGTTGAGCCCCCATACGTGAGGGTGGCTAAGGGTTGCAGCCCGTACGACTCAGAGCCCGTAGATAAGTGCGTGGCTAGGTTCGGAGGCAAGGTAGTAATACACGTACCTCAAAGCGTTAAGTCGTACCTAGATAGCCTAGCAAGCAAGATAGGGTCACACGCGCTAAGCGCAGCACTCCTAGCGCTGATAGATATACTGCCGAGCTACCGGAAAAGCTTAGCGGAGCTAAGGAGGGAGCAGAGAACAGTTAAGGAAATGGCTAGGGAGTTCGCCGCCGCGGAGTTCTACAGGTACGTAAGCAAACCGACGCTAGGCAAGGTCCTGTTCTGGGCACTCCTAGTGCTGATAGGCGTGGGGATAGGGTATGCGATAGGGTCCATGTGGTCCGTAAGCACTACGCCCCCACCATGGTGGCACTCAGGGGCCAACGCAACGGCAGGGACCGCAACAATACACCCAGCGACCCCACCCACACTAACCACGCACACAGGAGCGCTAACTCCAGCGTCACCTCCAACCATAACCCACACCACACAGCCTAAAACCCAGACCATCACCCCAGCGCCAGCACCCACGGTTCAAGGTCAAGGTGGGTGAGGTGCTTAGCGAGGCGCTGGAATGGGTCCCGTGGGTAGCGTTCTGTTTCGGCATGTTCTTAACGTTCGTAACCATATACGGGAAGTCAGGGTCCTTCAGGAAGGCCTTACTGGGCAGCCTGTTCGTTGGGAAAACATTCGCTGTAGTGTACTGGATAGC
>CAYNPH010000076.1:0-28071 GCA_964399035.1 uncultured Desulfurococcaceae archaeon | reverse complement strand
AATTACGTTTAAAGAATTACGTTTAAAGAATTACGTTTAAAGAATTACGTTTAAAGAATTACGTTTAAAGAATTACGTTTAAAGAATTACGTTTAAAGAATTACGTTTAAAGAATTACGTTTAAAGAATTACGTTTCGCGGCACGCGTTATGTAGTGATTTACTGTTAATATTGTCTGTTTTTATTGATGACACATAGAATCATGCAAGTTATACATAGTCAGTATGCGGATGCTTGGTTAAGGAAATTAGTTGATGCTGGGCAATGACTTGATAGTATTTCTAATTATTGCATTGTTTGAGCTAGGAGTTATTCCGCAAGGTTTACATTCGTTTTGTGAGGGATAACGTGGAAGGTTGAAGGTATGGAGCTGGGTAGTTATGATTTGATTGCTGGTGGGTACAGGAGGAGGGTGTGGGACATTGTTTTCTCGGTTGCCCGTGTTACGGGTTCCCGCGGGGGTGTTGTCGTGGATGCTGGTTGTGGTCCTGGGCATAATGCTGTTGCTTTGCTTGGGCGTGGCTTGTTTGGTAGGGCTGTGTGTGTTGATCTTTCGTTTAATATGGTTAGTAGGGCGTTAGCTAATGCAGAGAGCCTCAACATGCTTGGTTTTTATGGGGTGTGCGGTGATATGTCCTTTATGCCTTTAAGGGATGATGTGGCTGACGCTGCTCTACTTGTTTCGTCTCTTCACCACCTGGTTAGCCGTGCCTTGAGGGTTAGGGCGCTTCGCGAGGCTTTTAGGGTGTTGAGGGCTGGGGGCGCTGTCCTCGTTGTTGTTTGGGCTAGGTGGCAGGTGAGGCTCTTGCCGCTACTTCTTAGGGGTGTTGCGCGTTATGTTCTTGGGCGTTCGGAGTCTCCTTGGGATGTTGTTAGGTGTTCTAGGGGTGGTGTTGTGTGTAGGGAGTACCACATGTATTCGTTGGGTGAGTTGGTTGCTGACGTGCGTGAGGCGGGGTTCGAGGTGGTTGAGGCGGGCACGTACGTCGCGCCGGGTAGGGAGTCACTGCCTAGGAAGAATTACTACGTGGTTGGGCTTAAGCCGCGGGTTAATTCAAAATAGGTTTGATTCTCCTTAGTGCTTGGGAGCCGTGGTTAGGTATGGTTGCCGTGAGTGCTGGGGTGAGTGCCGGTAAGCGCTTCAGGAGACCCACGAGGGTACTGTCGGGTGTTGCTCCCGTAGCCATAATGACTAAGCCTTACCCGTGCCCGCACGGAAGGTGCGCCTACTGCCCTGGAGGGCCTGAGGCGGGAACCCCTCAGTCCTACGTTGGTAGGGAGCCAGCCTTAATGCGTGCCGAGCAGGTTGGTTTCGACCCCTACGCGCAGGTCCGCGTTAGGTTGAGGCAGTATGAGTGGCTGGGTTACTTCCCGAGTAAGGTTGACTTGATAATTATGGGTGGGACTTTCCCTGCGATGCCTCTCGAGTATCAGGAGTGGTTCGTGGCTCAGGCCCTCGAAGCGATGAATAGGTACCCGAGTGACTCGCCGCCCGCCGAACCCCTAAGCATTGAGGAGGCGCAGGCTAGAAACGAGGTGGCTAGGGTTAGGTGCGTGGGGATGACTATCGAGACAAGGCCTGACTGGGGGATGGAGCCTCAGGCTGACATCATGCTTTGGTTGGGCGCTACGAAGGTCGAGTTGGGTGTTCAGAGCATCTACGACGATGTCCTAGCCAGGGTTGAGAGGGGGCATGGGGTTAAGGAGACTGTTAGGGCGACGCGCGTGCTGAAGGACGCGGGCTTCAAGGTCGCTTACCACGTCATGCTCGGGTTGCCGGGGAGCGACGCTGACAGGGACGTGGAGATGATTAAGGAGATCTTCGAGGACCCTAGGTTCAGGCCGGACTACCTGAAGATATACCCGACCCTCGTGATTAAGGGGACGAAGCTCTACGAGTGGTGGGTGAGGGGCGAGTACAGAGCGTTAAGTGATGAGGAGGCCGTCGAGATCATTAGTGAGGCGTACAGGTACATACCGAAGTACGTGAGGGTGCTGAGGGTTCAGAGAGACGTGCCCGCACCCATAATCGAGGCCGGGCCCAGGAAGAGTAACTTAAGGGAACTCGTCGAGGCCGCATGCCTAGCGAAGGGCGTGAGGATAAGGGAGGTCAGGTGGCGGGAAGCGGGGAGGAGGGCCTTCAAGCACGGCGTGTACCCCGACCCAAGGAACTTGAGGGTAACGAGGCTCACGTACGAGGCCAGCGACGGGGTGGAGGAGTTCCTCGCTGTTGAGGATGAGGTTAATGACGTGCTCGTAGCCCTCCTACGCCTACGGATACCCAGCGACCACGCCCACAGACCCGAGGTTAGGGGTGGGCGCGTAGCCATTGTTAGGGAGCTCCACGTCTACGGACCCATGATCCCCTTAGGGGGATCGCCGAGCAAGCCCTACGAGTGGCAGCACAGGGGGTGGGGGAGGAGGTTACTGGCTGAGGCTGAGAGGATAGCTAGGGAGGAGTACGGTGCGAGGAAAATACTCGTTCTCTCCGGGATAGGTGTTCGGGAGTACTACAGGAGGCTCGGGTACTTCAGGCCGCCCTCAAGCCCCTACATGGTTAAGCACCTAACGTAGGGTGCTGTGCTTACCTTAGACCCTTCTTAACCATGAGCACGCCCTCAGCAAGAAATATCGTCAACGCTATCGCGGTGACCACTATCAGCGCTATTAAGTCGGAACCCACGCCGACCTTACCCCGCATCCTTAAGGCCGCCGTCAACACCTCAACCCCCAGCAACCCCGCGAAGAACGCCGAGTAAGCTAGGAAGCGTGGCACTAACCACTTACCTATGACGACGTAGCCCTCAATGCTGGCCGTTCCGGTAACCCTGTACCTCCCGTCCGGCAACCTACTCACCAGCCCTAACTCCTCGAGACGCTTAAGGTGGTAGTAGGCTAGGCTAGGGCTGCTCAAGCTCAGAGCCCTAGCAACCTCACGCGGTCCTGCGGGCCCGTTACGCAGTAGGTACGCGTAGATCCTTAGGGCGGTTCCTTCCAAGCCCTGCCTCCTGTCCTCCCGCATCAATTGTCTACGCACCCTCCACCATCAGCTACTCACTTAACTACGTTCCCGACCCCATAGGGATCACTACGAGCGCGTCCGTCGGGTTATCTAGGACGGGCCTCGGTATCGACCCGTACCAGTACTCGCTCCCCTCACTCATTAGGCGCACCTTGAGTATGGCAACGTAGTCCGCAGTGCCCTTAACCTCCAGCCCCTTACCCAGGGCCTTACCGTCAATACTCACAATAACGTAGGCCCACGACCCGCCATGGAACCACGCTCCCACGTTCCTGCTCCAGAGTTCCGGTAGCGGCACCGTCCCCGAGATTGTTACGTACGCGACGCTCTCCCGAGGTATTACGGAGTTAACGTCCCTCAGTGAGAAGTGCGTGACGCCGCGGTCAAGTATTAAGTCGTTGGTGTACCCGTAGGCGAACCCGCTGCCCTCCTTAATGACCTCCATGGTGGTGTTGGGCGCCCCCTCCTCGGTGCCCGCCCCGCCACTGACGCTAACGGTGACTGTGAAGGTCGCCGTACTTCCATTGCCTTCTCTGTAGTAGGTGTTCTGCGGCACGTGGATCGCCACGGTGCTGGGTAGTATGTCGACGTCGCCGTACGGGTTCTCAATCCTGAGCACTGCCATGAATGACGCCATCGTTAAGTTCCTTGCACCCGCGCCTTCGACCGCTATTGTCGCGTTAAACACTCTTAAGTATAGGTACTCCAACGTGACTGCGGGCTCGTAATTCGGGTACGGGCCTAGCCTAGGTTTAAGCATGTACGTACCTAGTAACGTGCCAGCGCACAGCGCGGCCAGCACGATCAATGCTGAAGCTACCCTCACGACCATGCGTGCTTCACCGACGTCACCTCGCGTTCTTTCGATAAAGCTCTAAGTTTGGAACGGGTTGTTCAATCCCCTTGAACGGCGCGGCCCTTACCTTAAGTGCCTCAGTATCTCCGGGAGCACCTGGCTCTTCCTTGAGGTCACGCCGCTTAGTTCGGCGTAGGGCTTGCTGGTGAGGTCAACCCTTAAGCCCTTCTCTATGGGTTCCTTGTCCCCGACGGCTAGGAGGTATGTTTTGCTGTCTATGCAGTCCGTTATCATTAGGGCGAGGAACTTGAGGCGCTTCTCACGCATTACCTCAGCCATCACCTCCAGTATCCTGTTATATATTATTAGGTAGTTCTCGGGTCTCGTGGTGAGGACCTGCGCTATCCCGAACCTCACCCCCTTAACGTTGAATACCTTGAGATCCCTAGTGACTATGTCTCTGGGATCGCTGGGCTCGTTAGCCGCCATAGCTATGCGCATGAAGTTCATGGCGTCCTCTAGGCTGGTGCCCGCGATCCCCGCTAGTTCCTCGGCAACCTCCTTATCGAGGGGCGTGGTGGTGGGGCTCCTCAGCAACATGGTGTCCGAGAGCACCGCGTACAGCATCGCCTCGGCTAGGCGGGCCGGGACGCTTACCCCGCATTCCTTAGCCATCCTCCACAGCACGGTGTTCGTTGAGCCGAGGGGCTCGACCCTGAAGAGTATGGGTGATACAGTCTCGACGTCCCCGCCCACCCTGTGGTGGTCGACCACAGCAACCACTTGGGCCTCCTCAATGCCCTCCACGGACTGGGAGAACTCATTATGGTCTACGAGGGCGACGGGCTTACCTACCTCCTCAACTAGCTCGGCCCTGCCCACCAACCCCCTCAGCCTGCCTAACTCATCAACGACTATGGCGGTCCTAACACCGGCACGCACCATCTCCTGCCTAACCTCGCTCAGGAGCGCGGACTCCGTGACGGTCAGCGGGTCCTCGGCGAACCTCTCGACCGGCTGGCTTAGGTCAAGTAGCCTAAGCGTCGTGTACGTGTCGTAGGGCGACATCACTACCACGGCGCCCTCGGCCTCAGCTAGCTCCCTTACCGAGGGCTTCACCTCATGACCCCCCGTCACTATAAGCGCCGACACGCCAGCACGGATGGCCCACACCTGCACGTCCTCCCTATCACCGACGACCAGTATCTGACCCCTGATCTCCTCGGCCCTAGCCTCCTCGGAGCCCTTGCCCCACGCACCCACGTAGACCCTGCCGTCAAGGCACGAGTTAGGAGGACCGGTGAGTACCTTACTACCCGACACCTTGAGGAAGTTCCTCAGTGGAACCGAGTCCAGCCTTAGCCTCATCAACGCTAACTCACGGATGAAGTACCTAGCGAAGGACTCGATCGTGAAGACGCCGTGAACCCTGAGCCCCTCATCAACTATGGGGACGGCCGTGAGGGACTCACTAACCATTAAGTCGACCGCCATCTTCACCGGGTCACCTATCCTGACGCTGGCGCCGCCGCCCCTCATGACGTCCCTAGCCCTGACCCTCACATCATCGACGGGCTCGGGCGGAGGCAACCCGACCTTCTCAAGCACTACGCGCGTCTCCGGCTGAAGCGAGCCGACCCTACACGCCCTGCACCTGATGCCTAAGGACGACGCTAGGTGCGTGAATACCAGTGACGAGATCACGGCATCAGTGTCTGGCGCTCTATGACCGACTACTAGTACCTCGCGTTCCCCGACGAGGTTGCGTAGCACGCTTAACTGGCACTTAACCCGCCCACCCACGCGCACCACCTAACCGTCAACGTGTTGAGCACGCGCTACGTGCCCAAACCCAATTACTTCTGATCCGGTGAGAAAAAGCTTTCGTCAACACACCGGTTAAACGCCACTTCCCCACGCACCGCGCGCAACCGCCATGAGGTCCCCCCAGGTGTTGATGTTAGTGAAGGATCTAAGGACGTGGCTTAACCCCAGCCCGGCCTCCGAAGCTATCGCCTCAACATCGACAGCTACCGCCACACCCTCACTAACAAGTAGCTTAAGGAGTTCTTGAAGCGAGGAGTGGCCGCAGCTGAGGGCAGCCCTAAGGATGGGCGCTAAGCGCTGTCCGTAGACAGCATGGAGAGGCTCCAAGAACCTACCTACCCTAGGCACGCACGCCGCGCACCCCACGCAGGCCTCGGAACACACCCTAATGAGGGCCTCGAGCACGGCCGGGTTAATTAACGGCATGTCGCCCCCCACCACGACGCACTCGTCAAGCACCTCAAGCGCCGTCAGGACCGCGCCGGGAGGCCCTACCATGAACTCATCGACTAAGGCCCCATCAGCACCTAAGCCGGTGACGTCCCATACGCTCCCCGGACTCACGACCAGGTACGCGTTAGTGACCCACCGCACCTCCTTAACCGCGCGCACGGCGTGCCCCACCAAGGGCGTGCCGCGGAGGTGTAGGACGAGCTTATTGGGGCCTAACCTGCTTGAGCGCCCGCCCGCCAGCACGGCCGCCGGTAGTGCTGGTACGCTAGTCAATTACCTCACCGCAGCCTGAGTCCGCCACCATTATGTGGTGCCGTAGCTTAAGAAGCATTACGTGTTAGCCATTTAATTAATCATAGCGGTATCTTTACCTGGGGGTTAAAGCATTGCACTTAGTTAAGAGGGTTGTCGGGGGACTCCACCTCCTTCGGGTCGACGACCCCGACACGAGGTTCTTCGAGGGCCTCTGGGAGATACCGGAGGGCATAACGTATAACGCGTACGTCCTCACAACGGATGAGGGCTCCGTGGTTTTCGACACGTGGAAGGGCAGGTACGCCGACGAGTTCGTTGAGGCTGTAAGGGAGGTCACGCCCCTCTCTAAGGTGAGGTACGTTGTCCTGCACCACGGCGAGCCCGACCACACCGGCGCCTTACCAGCATTCCTGAAGGCCGTGAGGGAGGCGGGGAGCGACCCGCTCGTTCTGGGCCACCCCATGATTAAGGGCATGGTTGAGTCCATGTACGGCGTTAAGCTCAGGTTCAAGCCCGTGAGGGACGGGGAAACCCTCACCGTTGGTGGCATGGAACTCCGCTTCATTCACACTCCCTGGCTTCACTGGCCCGAAACAATCATGACTTACGTCCCGGAGTATGAGGCGCTAATCACGTGCGACGCGTTCGGCGCGTACTCAATACCTCCTAAGGCCTTCGACGACGAGTTCGACGACCTCGCATGGTATGAGAAGCACGTGATGAGGTACGCGGTCAACGTTATCGGGAGGTTCCGCCAGCACGTGGTTAAGGCTATAGAGAAGTTACGGTCCGCCGGCATTAAGGTGTCGATCATAGCGCCTTCCCACGGCATCGTGTGGCGCCGCAACCCACCCACCATAATCGACCTTTACGAGAGGTTCGGTAAGGGAACCGTGACTAAGGGTAAGGTGGTGGTCATCTACTCAAGCATGTACGGCTTCGTTGAGGGCATCATCGACCACGTGATTAAGGAACTCGAGCTAAGGGGACTAAAGGTAGTTACCTTTAGGTTCACCGAGTACGAGCACTCGAGGCTCTCAGAGCTACTCGGTGAGTTAGCGGATGCCGCCGCCATCGTGGTCGGCGCCTCGACCTATGAGGGCGGGGTCGTGCCGTCGATCGAGCACGTAATTAACCTGATAGTGAAGAAAGCCGCTTACGAAGGCAGGCCGGCGTTGGTGGTCGGCGCGTACGGTTGGGCACCCACCGCAGGCAGGCTCGTGAAGGACGCACTCGCTAAGGCAGGGTACGATGTAATAGGGCCCATCGAGGTGAAGGGAGCGCTGACAGACGAAGTTAAGTCAGCACTGAACGCCGCCGTCAGGGAACTCGCTGAGAAGGTAGCGTAAGCTACGCGGATTCCCACGCAACTGGATTCCTAAGCTCGTAACTAAGTTTTATTAGGAGAACCCGCCTTACACATAGGTGATTAACGACGGCGAGCGCTCACGGTCAAGCACGTTACCCGCCCGACGTCGCTGGGGACGTGAGTACGATAAAGTCGCTCACGCTAGTGGCGGGTATACTGGCGCTGGTGATAGGCATAATAAACATGGCGTGGGGCGCCGTACTGCTGGTAGTCTTCGTCGGCGTTATTGGGGTGGGGTTGGGCATAGTTGATATCTGGATCTTCCTTGAGTGCCGGAAGATCGAGGAACTCATCGACAGCGGCAGGATACGTGAGGCTAAGGACGCGACGTTAGTGCCCCTCATACTGGGCTTCATACTTTCGTGGATCATAGTAGGCATACTACTCCTGATAGCTTACGTTAAGTACGACGCGGTGATCTCAAAGCTCGAGCAACGTGGTTGGGGGCCAGCCTAACCGCCCGTGCCTTCGGGTTGCGGTAAAACACCCTAGCTTAGTGTTTTAACCTCACCCGCTACCCTCAGGGCTTGCTAGCCACGGCCAGGGTGCCTTTAACCTCCTCAAGGATTATTGCCGGGCAAACCCTCTTCACGCCGGGCATCTTGCTTATCTCGTCGTGTATTCTCCTCAGCTCCTCACCGTCCCTAGCCCAGATCAGCGTCATTACGCAGTGATCCCCGGAAGTTATCGCTAGGTAGCGCACGTACTCCCTCTTCTTCAGTTCCTCAACTATCTGGAATAGGTAGTCAGGCTCGACGTCGACGCCGGTCAGTGAGAGGGCCTTGTAACCCAGTTTCTGTGGGTCCACTACCGCGACGTACCCTCTTATGACGCCGCTGGACTCCAGCTTCCTTATCCTTTTTATTACGGCTACGTCGCTGATGCCTAGCTCCCTAGCTATCTTGGAGTACTTCACCCTGCCGTCCTTCATGAGCATGTTGATTATCTTCCTGTCCGCCTCATCCATTACTCTAACCTATGTCTAGTTGTGGTTTGAGCCTTTAACAAGGTTTCCTTTCTAACTGGATAAATTAGACAAAGAAACCCCGTTAAAGGCTAGAATTAACTTCCCTTCATTCAATTCTTATTAACGAGAGAAAAACGACCTTAACCACCGGGAAACGCCTCACCCTAATCCACTACGTTAGGTGCCCCTTTAAAGCATGCTTTAGGGCGGTGCCGGAGGCCCTACGGGCTGGGGCGGCGGGGGCGCTATCCCCTTCACACTTAATTCGTAGGTCACTACGTCTCTAAGGCTATGCATGGACTCTATGGAGAGCCTCGCGTAGGACTTGGCCGCCAAGTAATTGCCGTTGCTGAACGCCGTTAACGCCTTATTATAGAGATCCTCTGCCAACGCCTTGAAGTATTGGGCGTCGCTCCCGACCTGCACGCCGTTGCTTGACGCGTACCTCATGAGTTCTAGGGTCGCGTTATATTCCCTGTACGCGTGCCAGAGCTCCCTTAAGGCGTCCTCCTTAAGCATGGCCGTACTGGGCACCGGGGGTGGTGGAGGTTGCGGTGCCCCCGAATCACTTGATGCTGTGCTAGTGCCTATAGGAGGGGGAGTTTCCGGGGCGGTGCTCCCGCCCTGAGCACCACTCGACGTTGGGGCTTGGGTGCTCGTCCCGGACCCGCTGGGTGGTGGGGGAGGTACCCCGGCACCGTTCCCCATTACTCTCGGTGCGATCAGCGTGGTTACGGCTAGCATCATGGTTAGCAGTAGCGCCGCTGTTACGGCTTTCCTGACCTTACTTTGAGGATACATATTTTTACCCAGGTAAATTAATTGTTACTAGGTAAATAAACATTTACCCATCCTCAAACCTCGTCTATGATGAAGGCGGGCGGCTCAATCCACTCCGAGCGGCACCTAGGGCACCTGCTGGGCTTCCTAGGCCTACCGACCATGTCTGAGAACACGTACCCGCACGACCTACAGATAGGTGGCCTCATCAGCAGGGCCTTCCTCCCACCGGAAGCACGCCTAACTGTCCTCGCTATATGCCTTAAGTGGTCGTAAACCTCGGCCGGGCTGAGATCCAGCCCGAGCACCGCCACTATCTCGCTAACCGTGAGTGGGGCGTCGGTCTCCTCAAGGAGCTTCATTATCCTGCGCCTAACGGTGTCCTCCCCCAACCCTCGTCCCGAGTATGATTCGCTCGGTGCGTTATTAGGTTAAGTTAAGCGGTGATTCCTTGATTAATTTTTAATGCGTTTTCGAAGCATTTAGAAGTTCCGTTTACTCATTAAGTTGTCTAGCTGAATGCGCCTGAGGATTTTTACGTTCCACAATAAATAATTGCTTAAAAGCGTGGCTCAACACTTACGGATCGTGAGGTGCAAACCATGCGCCAATGGAAGTAGGTTTAGGCGGATCCTCCCGAAACCCGGACATACTCCCTAAGTTCTGGTTCAACATTAAGCCCTACCTCCCGAAGCCGTTACCGCCAATGATTAAGCCTGACGGAACCCCTGTTAAGCCTGAGGAGCTGGGGCTTCTGTTCGCTAAGGAGCTGGTTAGGCAGGAGTTCAGCGACGCCGAAACCATTAAGATACCGGAGGAGGTTAGGGAGGCCTACGTCGAGATCGGGAGACCCACACCCCTAATGCGTGCTAGGAGGCTCGAGAAGTACTTGGGGACGCCGGCAAGGATATACTTCAAGTACGAGGGCGTAACCCCCACCGGCAGCCACAAGGTAAACACGGCCCTAGCTCAAGCACACTACAACGCGCTTGAGGGCGTTAAGCGCATAGTGACGGAGACCGGTGCGGGGCAGTGGGGCTCCGCCCTATCGCTGGCGGGGGCGTTCTTCGGCCTCAAGGTTAGGGTGTACATGGTTAGGGTGAGTTACGAGCAGAAACCATACAGGAGAACCCTAATGCAGGTCTACGGCGCCGAGGTAGTGCCATCCCCAAGCAACTTAACGGAGTTCGGCAGGAAGCTCCTAAAGGAGAACCCGAACCACCCGGGCAGCTTGGGCATAGCGATAAGCGAGGCGATAGAGGACGTGGTGACGCATGAGGCGACGAAGTACTGCCTCGGAAGCGTGCTCAACCACGTCCTCCTACACCAGACCGTGATAGGGCTTGAAGCAAAGAAGCAGTTGGAAGCGATAGGTGAGTACCCCGACGTCGTGATCGGGTGCGTCGGCGGCGGCTCCAACTACGCCGGGCTATCATACCCCTTCGTAGCCGACAGGCTGCGAGGGAAGAGCGAGACAAGGTTCGTTGCCGCCGAACCAAAAGCGTGCCCCACCCTAACGCGCGGCGTGTACGAGTACGACTTCGGCGACACGGCAGGGATGACGCCGCTCATCAAGATGTTCACGCTCGGCCACAAGTACTACGTCCCACCAATACATGCGGGCGGCCTAAGGTACCACGGCGACGCACCAACACTCTCACTACTCAAAGCCGAAGGAATCATCGAGGCCGTAGCATACAAGCAGACCGAGGTCTTCGAAGCAGGAACGCTCTTCGCCAAACTAGAAGGGATCGTGCCGGCCCCCGAAAGCGCGCACGCCGTGAAGGCAGTGATTGACGAGGCACTGAAAGCAAAGAAGGAAGGGGAACCCAGAGTCATACTCTTCAACCTCAGCGGCCACGGACTACTAGACCTAGCAGGCTACGAAGAATACCTAGCCGGCAAACTACAGGACTACGAACCAACAAAGATAGACCCTCAACTACCTAGGTTCAGGGCTTGAGTAGCTTGAGTAAGTAGGGCCAGCACCTTATTACTTAAGTTTCATTTTTAACTAGATTAACTAGATTAGGTCATAGACTCACTTACCGATTAATAGGATACGGGCTGGTCGCGGCACAGTAACGATCTCCTTTCCAGATTCGATAGCGTTAATTATGGTTTCCGCCACATCTTCAGGGGACCTCACACTCCACTTGGTGAGAGGGTTTGACACCATTCTTTCGTAGAGCTTCTGGAGCCCTTGCCCTTTGAAGAAGTCCGTTCTTGTTGCTGGTGGGTAGGCCGTTATTACCTTGATTCCTTTGGGGGTTAGGTAGTCTCTTAGGTCTTTTGAGAACCTGTGGAGGGCGTGTTTTGGGGCTAGGTACGCTTCGAGGCCTTTTATGTGGGTGATTATCCCTAGGGTTATTACGTTGACTATGACGCCTTCTCCGCGCTCGATCATCTTGGGTAGGAGCCTTAGGGTTAGCTTTACTGGCGTTAGGTAGAGTAGCTTTGCTAGTTTCTCGTACGTTTCCGGGCCGAGTTCGAGGGGGTTGCCTAGCGCGCCCGCGCCGGCGTTGTTTATGATTCCGTAGGGCGTGCCGTGATGCTTGTTGACGTCCCTCACCACCTGGTTAATGCATTCGTCGGTTGTTAGGTCGCAGGCGGTGTAGGTGAGCTTCCCGCCGAGTTCCTCGCTTAGCTTCCTTAGGGTTTCCTCGGTTCTGGCCACCCCGTGTACGGTGGCGCCGCGCTTGATGAGGGCTAGGGTCAGGTGGCGCCCTATGCCCCTGCTGCACCCGGTGACTAGGTACGTGCGTCCCCTGAATTTCTCGTTGCTTGCCTGCATGGCTGAGTTCCTTACGTGGTTGCAGCTTTTATACATGACTTAATGATATTTTTATCGCCGGTTTCTACGCCGGTATTCAATGGTAATGTAAAATATTTATCCGTTTACCTGATTAGAATGTCCGTTAATTATCGTGTCGGCGTTCGTTAAATAACGTTAATTAAGTAGGGTTAGCGGTTTTTCAAATGTTTTATTATTGATTCTTTAAAGAATTTAAGCCCCACCCATAACTAATAGAGTGTGCGGCCGCGCGCCGCACTTAAGACAAAACGCTGTCACAGGGTGACCACATGGTTTCTGGAGGAATATATTCCGGCAGGTTCGAGGAGCTGGGTAAGCTCTTCAACGCGTTAAGGCTGAGGGGGTATAGGGTCATAGCGCCTAGGCTCGAGGACGGCGTCATAAGGTTGAAGGAGGTGATGTCCTTCAGCGAAATACCTTACGGGTGGGAAGACGTTCAGGCGCCGGGCAGGTACTCCGTGCGTGAGGGCGGCAGGCACTTCAGGCACGGGCCAGACGCTCCCAAGCGCATCCTCTACCCACCTAGGCTGGAGCTATTCAGGATTAAGCCGGACTGGAGCGTTGAGTACCCTAAGGAGAGGTTCCCGCTGACAGCTCTATTCGCCATTAAGCCATGCGACCTGGCCTCAATAAGCGTGATGGACAGGGTTCAGGGCGGTGTTGGGGACCCGTACTACCTGGCGTTGAGGAAGAAGCTAATCATAATTGTGGAGAACTGTGTTGAGCCGGGCGAGACGTGCTTCTGCTCCACCATGGGTACGGGGCCTGAGGCGCGGGACGGCTTCGACATAGCCTACACGAGGCTTGACGATGACTTAGTGGTCTTCAGGCCCGGCTCGGACCTAGGTGTTGAGCTCCTAAGCGAGCTTGACCTGGAGCCAGCCACTGACGAGGTACTCAGGAAGTATTACGACGCGTTGAAGAGGGCTTCCCTCAAGGCTAGGGCGCCCTTCGAGCTGGAGCGACTGCCGGACGAGTTAGAGTTGGGGCTGAACTCCCCGGTGTTTAAGGAGGTTGCTGAGAGGTGCTTTGGGTGTGCTGGGTGCAACATGGTTTGCCCCACGTGCTTCTGCTTCGACGTCATAGACGAGCCCGAACTGGAGGGGGGCGCCGTTAGGGTTAGGGTGTGGGACGGGTGCTTCTCATACACCTACGCGGAGGTTGCCGGCGGGAACTTCAGGAAGGACTTATGGGCTAGGTACAGGCACTGGGTCCTGCATAAGTTCGCGTACTGGGTCAGGCAGTTCGGGGTTTTCGGGTGCGTCGGTTGCGGGAGATGCATTACGTGGTGCCCCGCGGGGATAGACCTGCGGGAAACGATTAAGAACGTGGTTGAGTGGGTGAGGAGCCGTGGAGGTAGTTGAGGGTAGGTTAATCCCTAAGCCAGCCGTGATAGAGGACGTTGTTGATGAAGCACCCAACGTCAGGACATTCTACTTGAGGATGCCTGAGGGTTACCCGGAGCCGAGGCCGGGGCAGTTCAATGAGCTGTACGTGATGGGTGTGGGTGAGGTGCCCATATCCGTGAGTGACGTCACGCAGGAGGGCTTGGTTGCGCACACGGTGCGCGTGGCTGGACGCGTTACGGAGGTGCTTGCTGAGGCCAGCGTTGGTGACGTCATAGGGGTTAGGGGGCCTTACGGGAAGGGCTGGCCGGTCGAGCAAGCCGTGGGTAAGGACGTCCTAATAATCGCTGGCGGCATAGGGTTGGCACCGCTGAGGCCCGTCATAAGGCATGTTGAGAGGAACAGGGCTAGGTACGGGAAGCTAACGATCCTTTACGGCGCTAGGGCCCCGAGGCACTTGCTGTATAAGTATGAGTTGGAGAAGTACGCCTCAATACCTAACACCGAGCTACTACTCAGCGTCGATAAGGCTGAAGGCCCTTGGGAGGGTCACGTAGGCTTCGTGACTGACCTAATACCTAAGGCGGACATAGACCCCGAGAGAACCATAGCGATGATCTGCGGGCCCGAGATAATGATGAGGTTCACCATCAAGAAGCTCTACGAGGTTGGCTTGAAGGACAACCAGATATACCTCTCGCTAGAGAGGAGGATGAGGTGCGGGGTAGGGCTCTGCGGGCACTGCCAGATGGGCCCGTACTTCGTGTGTAAGCACGGCCCCGTATTCCCGCATTGGTTCATAAAGAAGTACTTCTGGGTGGAGCAGATATGATGCGCCGGAAACTTAAGGTCGCGGTCTTCAAGTTCGCGTCCTGCTCCGGCTGCCAGCTCCAAATACTTAACATGGAGGATGAGCTACTGGCCCTCACAGACGCTGTTGAGTTCACCTACTTCCTGGAGGCGAGCCGCGCTGCGGCGCCGGGCCCGTATGATGTGGCGTTCGTTGAGGGCTCCGTATCGACGCCGGAGCAGGAAGAGTTAGTGAAGCGCGTTAGGGAGGAGTCACGCATCCTTGTTGCTATAGGTGCGTGCGCTACGGCAGGCGGCATCCAAGCCCTCAGGAACTGGCTGAGGCTGGACGACGTTAAGAGGGCGGTGTACCCGAACCCCGAGTGGGTTAAGGCGCTAGAGCACTCTAAGCCCGTAGCTGAGGTGGTTAAGGTTGACTACGAGCTACGCGGGTGCCCCGTCAGTAAGGAAAGGCTGCTGAGCTTCATCAAGCAGGTGCTCGTCGGCCGGAAGCCTTACTTGAGGAGGGAAGCCCTCTGCATGGACTGCAGAAGGAAGGGCAACGTCTGCGTGATGGTGGCTAAGGGGATACCATGTCTAGGGCCCGTAGTCCAGGAGGGGTGCGGCGCCCTCTGCCCGTCCTTCGGGCGCGGGTGCTACGGGTGCTTCGGTCCAGCCATAGACGCCAGGCCCGAGGCACTAGCGTCGAGGCTGAAGGAAGTAGGTATGAAGGACAGGGACATTGCGCGATTATTCAAGGGCTTCACCGGCTGGTCTGAGAAGTTCCGTAAGGTAATTAACGAGTTGGAGGGTGGTGCGAGATGACGGGTGATGGGCGCGAGTCCCTTGAGGTGAGGGTGAGTAACCTCGCCCGGGTTGAGGGTGAGGGCGGGGTTTACCTGAAGGTGAGTGGAGGTAAGGTCGAGTACGTTGAGGTCCACATTCATGAGGCGCCGAGGTTCTTCGAAGCCATACTTAAGGGGAGGCACTACCTTGAGGTCCCGGACATAACTGCTAGGATATGCGGTATATGTCCCCTAGCCTACGTGATGAGTTCCAGCAGGGCTATGGAGAAGATCTTAGGCATTAAGCCGCATGAGGAGGTAGTTAAGCTCAGGAGGATAGCTTACTTGGGCGAGTGGATAGAGAGCCACGTGCTCCACGTAGCCCTGCTGCACGCACCCGACTTCCTCGGGTATGACTCGGCACTGCAGATGGTTGAGGAGCACGGTGACTTCGTCAGGGACTCGCTGAAGCTCAAGGCGTGGGGCAATAGAGTGCTTGAGGTCGTGGGAGGGCGCCCAGTGCACCCGGTGGCGTTCCGTGTTGGGGGCACGTACAGGGTCATAAGGCGCGACGAGCTGCTCCCGCTACTGAAGCGTGTTGAGGAGATGAAGCGCAGGGCTAGGAGAGTGCTTGAGTTCGTCGCCAACCTACCAATGCCCGAGTTCAGGCAGGACATCACGTACGCGTCAATAAGAAATGACGTGAGGTACCCGATACTGGAGGGCGACGTAGTAACTAGTGATGGGGAGCGCTTCAGTGAGGACGACTTCGAGAAGCACATCGAGGTCGAGCAGGCCAGGTACTCTAACTCGCTGAGGTACCGGTTAAGCGGGGGCAGGCCCTACTGCGTCGGCCCCCTAGCCAGGTTCAACCTGAACTACGACCTCCTAGCACCCGAGGTTAAGGACAAGCTAACGGAACTCGGGATCAAGGCACCCCTCCGAAACGCCTTCCAAAGCATAATAGCTAGGGCCGCTGAAGTCTACCATGCCGTCGTGGAACTTGACGAGCTAATAACGTCATACAGGGAACCACCGCAACCATACGTCGAGGGCGAGGTTAGGGCGGGGGAGGCCGCAGCCATAACCGAGGCCCCCAGAGGGATGCTCTACCACAGGTACAGAATAGACGGCGAGGGCTTCGTGCAGTACGCCAACATCATCGCACCAACATGCCAGAACTACGTCGCCATGGAGGAGGACATAAGGAGGTTGGCCCCGAGCCTGCTGAGGATGCCGCGCGACAAAGCTCAGTGGGTGGTGGAGCAGGCAATAAGGAACTACGACCCGTGCATCTCATGCTCCGTCCACTTCATTAAGCTACGCATAATTAACGAGTAACCGTTAACTGTCTAAATCACTTCAAACCGCGTTAAACTGCATCAAGAGAAAGCGTTTTTACGACCCTCACCAAATCACCTTGGAACACGTGTTCCGGCGGGTGTTTTGATGGAGGAGATCAGGCTCCACGGCCGCGGGGGCCAGGGCGTTGTGATGTGCTCTGAACTCATCGCCCTGGCGGCCCTGCACGACGGGAAGTTTTCCCGGGCCTTCCCCTGGTTCGGGATGGCCCGGAGAGGGGCTCCGGTAACGGCGTTCGTGTCGATAGGGGAGAGGAGCGAGTTCAGCAGGAGCATGATATACACGCCGAAGTACGTCATGGTGCTGGACCCGAGGCTCCATAAGGTGCTGCCGGCGGTCACTAAGGGGTTGAGGGAGGGCGGCGTGTACATCCAGAACATCCCTAAGCCTCCTAGGGAGGTGCTCCCGGAGCTTAGGCTGGAGGCTAAGCTATCTAAGGTGGCCACGATAGACGCGACTAAGTACGCGATGGAGTTCATGGGAAGGCCGATACCGAACATCGTCATGTTGGGGGCCTTCGCGAGGGTCACGGGCCTCATAACGCTTGACTCAGCGATCAAGGCAGTTAAGGAGAGGTTCCCTGAGAAGCTCTGGGACAGATACGTCAAGTGCGTGAGGGTCGGGTACGAGAACGTTTCTGTGGAGGTGTTGAGTAATGGCTGAGGAACTACCTGAAATACCCTTGATCAGGACGGACACCCTCTGGTCGGAACCCACGGCGAGCTGGAGGGTGCTTAAGCCCGTCATAGACCTTGAGAAGTGCAGGAAGTGCTGGCTCTGCGTCGACTTCTGCCCTGACGGGGTGATCTCGAAGGGTGAGGATGGCCCCGTGATTGACTACAGGTTCTGTAAGGGGTGCGGCGTGTGCGCGAACGAGTGCCCCGTCAAAGCAATAAGCATGGTTAGGGAGGTGTGAGGCTCATGGGTAAGTTAACCCTACTCTCAGGCAATAAGGCAGTAGCGTACGGCGTTAAGCTATCAAGAGTTCAGGTGGTGTCCGCGTACCCAATAACACCTCAGACACCTATTGTGGAGTACATAGCGGAGTTCGTCGCTAGGGGAGAGCTTAAGGCCGAGTACGTTCACCCGGAGGGCGAGCACTCAGCGATAGCTGCGGCGCTAGCGGCCGCCCTAGGAGGCGCTAGGTCATTCACCGCGACGTGCTCGCAGGGGTTCGGCTACGGCTTCGAAGTCATAGCGCAGGCACCGGCCTACAGGGCGCCCTTCGTCATGGCTGTGGCTAACAGGACTCTCGGGTGGTACTGGGCCTTAGCCTCAGACTACTCCGACACCATGACCGCGAGGGACTTGGGGTGGATCCAGTACTACGTTGAGGGGTGCCAGGAGTGCTTGGACGCGGTCATCCAGCTCTACAGGATAGCGGAGGACGAGAGGGTCCTACTACCGGCAATGATGTGCCTCGACGGGTTCCACATATCCCACTCATCCGAGCCCGTGGACGTTCCTGACCAAGCGGAGGTCGACGAGTTCCTCCCACCTAGGAAGGCCTACGACCACACCACGGATCCCGACTCCAAGGGATACGTATTCCCCGTGCTGCCAGCACCATACCACACGCCGTACAGGAGGGTGTTTGAGGAGATACTGCGCAGGACGAAGGACGTGATTAGGGAGGTGACGAAGGAATTCAAGGAAAGGTTCGGGAGGGAATACGGGCTAATAGAGGAGTACAGGGTTGAGGGAGCTGACCACCTCCTCATAACCATGGGGTCCATGACGACCGCTGCAAAACGCGCCGTGGATAAGGCGAGGTCGGAGGGCGTTAAGGTAGGTTTAGTTAGGGTCGCGTTCTACAGGCCCTTCCCGGCAGACGAGATTAAGGCGGTCGTTGAGAGGGAGGGAATAGAGTCCGTTGGCGTCGTGGATAGGGCGGTAGCGCACGGCACGCGTATGGGTCCCTTAGGCCTTGACGTCCTGTCAGCGCTATACAACCTCAACGGTAAGGTGCCCGTCACAAACTTCATTGCGGGAATGGGCGGTGATGACGTGTCGGTAAGCGACTTCAGGGGGATGATCGATAAGCTAACTAAGAGTTCCTGCCCGAGCGGCGGGTGTGTTAGGACGGTGTACGTTGAGCATAAACCGCCTCGGAGGAGGGGTTCGGTTGAGTTCAGGGACACGGTCTACGCCCCTGGCTGCCAGCTCTGCGCGGGATGTGGGGCGACGCTGGTTACGAGGCACGTGCTACGCGTTGTCGGGAAGCGCTCAGTCCTTGTCTTCCCGCCCAACTGTGTCTCAGCCTCCATAGCGATGCACTTCCCGAGCAACTGGATGGGGGTGCCGTGCGTCCTAGCTAACTACGCGGCGACAGGCGCTTACGCTAGGGGCCTCGTTAGGGCCTACAGGGTAAGGGGTAAGGACGACGTTAAGGTAGTGGCGTTCGCCGGTGACGGGTGTGCGGCAGACATAGGCCTGCAGTCGCTGTCTTCAGCCGCTGAGTGCGGCGAGCCAATACTGTGGATAACGTACGATAACGAAGCATACATGAACACCGGGATACAGAGGAGCGGGACCACGCCGGCTAAGGCATGGACCACCACGACACCCGTAGGCACGGTGTGGAGGGGCAAGCGCGAGTTCCCGAAGGACCTCATATCAATAATGATCGCGCATAGGGTGCCGTACATAGCCACGGCATCACCAGCGTTCCTGAAGGACATGGAGTCCAAGCTTAGGAAAGCTATGGAGGTAGTTGAGAAGGGCGAGGGCCTAGCCTACGTCCACATACACTCACCGTGCCCAACCGGGTGGAGGTTCCCCGAAAGCAAGACCGTTGAGGTAGCCAGGATGGCGGTGCTGACGGGTGCGTGGCCGTTGCTCGAGGTGGATCACGGGGTCTTCAGACTAACCGTTAAGCCAAGCAAGCTAAGGCCGCTGAGGGACTACGTTAGGCTTCAGGGTAGGTTCGCCCACCTGAGCGATGAGGACGTAGCCGAGGTCCAGAAAGCCATAGAGAGCAACTGGAGTAGGTTGCTAGAGCTCCATGGCAAGAAACTATTCTAGTTTTTCCACCCTCAAATGGGTGATCCCCAACAACCTTTCCTTTTCTCTTACCCATTCCTAACACGTTATCTTTAGTCGCTTAGCACCTAAGGCAGTTCACCATTTGCTATGTACCCTTAATTCTTGCGAACGCCGATAGGGCTGAGGCCGCGGCTGCGGCGTCTTCAGGTCTTTCGTAGGTTGGGATTCCGTTCTCCTCAAGTAACTTCCTTGATTCCTCGGACACGTGCCCGGCCATGAACATAGCTATGACTGGCTTCTTGATTCCCGCTTCTTTGAGTTCGTTAATGGCTTTGAGGGCACCCTCGGCGTGCTCGGTTGGGGTCATTCCGGCGAAGGTTGGGACCACGCACGCCACTATGAGTAAGTCGACGTTCTCATCGGTGAGCAATGCCTTAACACACTCGTAGTAGTCGCCGCCCCTAGCACCTGCGGTCGTGTCAACCGGGTTCCTCACCGACGCTATTGGTGGGAGGAAGCTCCTTAGGCGCTCCTTAGTACTGTCCTTTAGGTTAGCTAGTTTAAGCCCCCGTGCCTCGAGCTGATCCGTGAGCAGCACGCCGGCACCCCCAGCGTTGGTGAGGATCGCTACCCTGTTGCCCTTGGGTGGTGGTTGGGTGAATGCCCTAGCCATGCTGATCATTTCGTCGATAGTGTCCGCGATCAGGATCCCTGCTTGCTTGAATGCTGCCTCGTAGACCTTGAAGTTCCCGGCCAAGCTACCCGTGTGTGACGCAACTGCCTTGGAGCCCGCCTCGCTCCTGCCTCCCTTGAGGGCGATTACGGGCTTGACCCTAGTTACTTTCCTGGCCACCTCCATGAATCGCTTGCCGTCCTTCAGCCCCTCCACGTAGAGGGCTATGGCGGTCGTTTCGGGGTCGTTGGCTAGGTACTCCATCAGGTCCGCGAAATCCACGTCCGCCATGTTACCTACGCTCACGAACTTGGAGAACCCTACCTTCTCCTTCACGGTCTTGTAGATTATCGCCCCGCCTAACGCACCGCTCTGACTGATGAAGGCGACGCTACCCTTCTTAGCTGGCATTATGAAGGTGGCGTTCAGGTCGGCGCGCGCGTTCATAACGCCGACGCAGTTAGGGCCGATGATCCTCACACCGTACCTCCTAGCTATCGCCACTAACTCCTCCTCGTCCCTAGCACCCTCAGGCCCGGTCTCGCTGAAGCCCGCCGTTATGATCACTACGGCCTTGACCCCCCTCTCACCGCACTCGATTAGCGCCTGCTTAACGAACTTCTTGGGAACAACTATGACCGCCATGTCCACGGGGTCAGGCACGTCCAGCACGGACTTGAACGCCTTAACCCCTTGCACGTACTCCCTCCTAGGGTTAACGGGGTAGACGGGGCCTCCTCCATACACCCTTAAGTTCTTGAAGACCTCATACCCTAGTTTCTTAGGGTCGTCGGACGCGCCGATAACCGCCACGCCCCTAGGGTTGAAGAATGCTTTCAGTTCCGAGGACATTCGCTTCCCTTGAAGAAAATTGATGCGAACGTAATAAGTGATTAGCGGACCTGCGTTAGTCGCTAAACGTTTTTCCCCTGCGCTGAGGCCCTGCCTCCTCCCCCTCGACCTCGATCCAGTCTATTTCGAGGTAAGCCCTCCGCCTGTTTTCCTGGGTTACGTGTCTGAACACCCTCCCCGCATCACCTCTCCTCGGCTGGAAGACCGCATTATCTATCCATGCGTCGGCCCTACACGCCTTAGGTACCTTCATTTTCGTCCTGAGCCTAGCTAGTAGCTCGTCATTTATTAGGAACGTTGCTTCGTTGCCCGCCCACCTAACCTCATAGACGTTCCACTCACTTAGCTTGAGATCCTGCTTGACAGGCCTGCTCGACGCTATCCTCACGGGGGCCGCGAACGGGAATATCGTTAATGCTACCTTATACGTTGTTATGCTTGACTCCAGCCTCACAGGGTAGAAAACGTTGCCTAACTGCATGAAGAAGCCCTTGAAGGGGTAAGGGCCGTAAGCCCTCAGGTAGATGAACCATGCGGGGAAGCTCTCATCTACGCGCATGCTGTGGTTCCAGAACCCGAAGCCTGCACTACCGTAGTGATCACCGCTTATCCTCGCCCTGATCCTAAATGCCCCGCTAACCCATCTGAGCTCGTTGAACTCTCCGTCACTAATCTCGGCATTCGAGTAGTACAGTGCTTCGGTGGGGCCCATCCACATCCTGAGCACGCTACCAGATATCTCGAAGCCCGCCGTGCCGTCGGTTCTCCACCTCCAGTACTCGCTCCTCCTCGTGAAGTCATCCCTTACCCTACTCATGCGTGGCCGCCCCACGGCCTCAGCCATACTTCAGTAGCGCCTCTACCTCCTCATTGATTACGTGTGGCTTCTCGTAGAGTATCATGTGCCCGGCGCCCTTAACTATGAGGAGCTTTGACTCGGGCATTAGCTCGTGAAGCTTCCTTGACTCGTCGGGCGGCGTGACCGCGTCCTCATCCCCAACTATTATCACTGTCTTGGCCTTGACCTTAGGCGCGTACTTCCTCGCGTCATAGTCTAGGAAGCGGTACAGGTACTTGAAGGTGTGCGGTGGGAGCGACTCTAGGTACTCCTTATTGTCCCTTATGAATTCCTCGTAGACCTCGTCCGGCGTTTCCTTACTGAAGAACAGCTTGCGGTACATCCTCCTAGTCAGGAAGTTCTCCGTGAAGAATAGCTTCCTCCATATTGCCGGGGGTAGGTGCCGTATGAACCAGTCAGTAATGTCCGTTTTAAGCCTGACGACCGACCCTATAAGGCATAGGGCAGGTACCTCACGGTCAACCGCGTAAACCAGCGCAACCATCGTCCCGAAGCTGTGCCCTACCAGCACGGCCTGCCCGTCCTCAACGCTCAGCGCTTTGAGCACCGTGCTCAGGTCCTTAAGGTAGTCATCCATGCTCACCTCCACAGGCTTGCCTGACTTCCCGTACCCTCTCTGATCGTAGACTACCACCGGGTAGCCCTTCCCGACGAGGTAGTCGATCTGGTATCTCCAGTTACTCACCTGCCCCGGCGACCCATGGAGGAGTACGGCGACGCGGCCCTCAACACGCTTCCCCCACACGTTTGAGCATACGTTCAGTTCGATACCGTCGAATGACTTAATGAACCTGCATTCAAGCTCTTTGGGTGGGGCCCACATAAGCATCACTGCCAAACCTTAATTCACCGAAGAGAATTTAACGTTACCTCCCCCAGTAGTAACGGGAGTGATTACTTAAGGAGGGCCTCCACACCCTCCCTCAGCGCGCTTAACGCGGTTCTAGTCACTAGGATTAGGTCTGGGTCTTCGTAGAGCCCGTTTAAACTAACCTCCCTTAGTTCCTCTCCCGGAACCTCCTTCGGGGCTAGGTTAGGTATGCTCACGCCTAGGGCCTCCGACACTGACTTAACTGCTCTCCAGCTGTCGCTGTCCCACCTCAGGTAGGCCGCCACTCTCGAGTACCTCCACCCGTGCCTGCGTAGGTACGCCTCCAGCCTCCTTGCTAGGACCCTAGAGTAGCACTCCTTGATCTCCTCGGTCTCGTGTGCCGGGTTCCAGTCGTAGGCACAGTAAGGCCAGTACTCGTCCAGATCCCTAGGCACTACCCCCGCGTTCGTCACTATGACCTCGTGGATCCTCCCTGCCAGTATGTGTTCCTTGATCGCCGACCTTATCGCGTAGTGGATGAATGACTGGCTGTAGGGTTTCCCGTAGGCGCACGGGAGTATTAAGCATAGGTCGTACCTCTCCCTAGGAGGCACGTACTCCTCGATAAGCCTTCTCCACCCCGCCTCAAACGCCTCGTTGATGAGGTACCTTAACCCGACACCCCTGAAGTACAGGCGGGCACCTGCCTTAACCCAGTCGAGCTCCGACCCATCCCAAACGACTTCAGGAGTGTCTGGACATAAGGCCCTTAAACCCTGCACATCTTTCTTACCCATTCACCCACCCAGTAAACTGACTTCAGGATGACTAATAATGTGCTGGTTCAGCGGAACTACGTGCCGGGGCCTGCCCTATCTCCCACTCCTCACCCTCACCCCAGTCAACCAGGTCCGCGCTCTCCTCAAGGAACTTCCTGAGTTCCCCGCTAACGCTTACCTCCTCCGGGTGATTCGGGAAGTACCTCCTGTACTTGACGGCTATGACGCCGTCGAAGAGTTCCTTGAATCTCCTGACCGACTCCATGACTTTGTCCTCCGGTATCCCCTTAATGCCGAAGAGCACGTACACGTACACCTTAATGGGGAGTCCGAGTTCCCTGAGTTCCCGCCTCAACTTAGCGAGCCTAAGTACCTCTGAGTTAGGCATTCCCTTCCTTAAGTACCCCTCCCTTAACTCCTCGTCCCACACCTCGAAACCGACCCTGACTACCAGCTCCTCGGGTTTGAGCAGGTCTACTATGCCCCTGAGGGCATCCTCGGTTACGTACTCGCTCCTCTCCTCGATGTCGAGGATTCTTCCCTTTGCTAATGGCTTCAGCTTAAGGACCGTGTCTAGGGGGAGTTCATGGAAGCTGCTCCCGTTGAATACGGACACCCTCTCAACGTCCTCCTCAGCGAGCCTAGCTAGTGCCTCATTGATCACGGCGTTATTCGTCTCGATAATGTCCCTGATGTTTACGGACTGCTCTACCGCGAATGGGCAGAAGACGCACCTCCCCCATGAGCAGGGGTACGACTTGAGTATTACGATAAGCCTCCGCCCGAGCTCATCGTTCACTCTGAGGACGCCTATCAAGCTGGGAGCACCTCGTTAACGTGGTTGACGACCCTACGGCCGAGTAGCGCAACGCCTAGGTACACGAAGGGTGTGTCGAGTAACGCTATGATTAGCTTTACCACGTACTGGCCGAGGATCGTGTTGAGTATTAGTGCCCACGGCACTGACGCGCCTCCCATGATGCTGGGCAACACGCCGAAGGCCAGCGTTATGAATATCGCGGTATCTATTAACTGGCTGACAGCTGTGCTGGCGTTATTCCTTAACCACAACCACCTGCCCTTAGTGACCCTCCTCCAGAAGTGGAATGCCCACACGTCGTGGTGCTGGCTGACCAGGTACGCGGTGAGGGACGCTAGCACTATGTTGGGTGGCGACGCGACCAGCTTGTTGAAGGCCTCCCCCAAACCGGCTTGGAAGGGGGCTATGGGTAGGGATACCGCGAACCACGCGTATAGGAGTATCAGTAACTGCGTTGCGAACCCTACCCGGACGACGTAGTTTGCCGCCTTCCTCCCGTAGACCTCGCCTATCACGTCCGTGGCCGTGAAGGTCACGGCGTAGGCAAGCACGCCAGCAGGAACCAGTAGTTCGATGCCGAGCACTTTACCTAAGCTAGCTACTTTGGCGGCGAGGAAGTTCGCGGCTGTTAAGCTAGTTATGAATACCGCTGTTAGGGCCAGCAATCCCCCGTCAATGCCTGCTTTCTCGCTACCGCCGCGCACGCATCACCACCCCCTACCCTGCCTCAAATCGTTATTCGAGCCTCACGCATTCCTTGAAGGGTCGGTCTCACGGGTAAATAAGCTTTAACGCGTCCATGTTGAGGATTTACCGTATGTACTCAAATTAAATTTAACTTTACTAAAGCAAAACCAAGATCAGCAAGTTACCCCCGCTTAATGACTATGTCACCTACCTTAACCCCTATGTCCTCAGCAACTACCGGGCACTTAGCCATTAGGAGGAAGTACACTCCCCCCACGTCGCTTAGGTCCTCGTAATTGCCCTGCCCCTTAGATATTACTAGGTCGTGGCTCCTTATCCACGACAGTACCTCGGGTGAGGAGCGCTCCGGCCCCGTGCCTGGTTTACCGCTCGACACCCTCCTGAACTCTATGTTCGGTAGCTTGTCTAGTCCTACGTAGAGGGCGTCCTCTATCGTGGCGTCGTTTATTATCGGGCCTCCCTTAACGACGAAGGATATCTTCCTGAAGGGCTTCCTCCTAACCCTGATCATCTCCTCTATTAGGAGCTTATCAAAGACTATCTCCCCAGCGTTATCGGCGAAGTACAGGAGGGTTTCCGCGCTCAGCACGTCCTCCCTTAACCTGCCGTAGTCGTCTATGGCTGGCTCCTGCCTCATGACCCTCTCTATCGTTGCCCTCAGGTCGTAGGTCTCGACGGCAGCGAAGTCAATTATGTTTCCTGCTATAGCGACCTTAACGGCCGCCCTTAACGGGTCCTCATGAGACGCTATCAGTGATTTGACCTCGTCCACCATCGCTAACGCCTCATCGTTGCTTGCCCTCTTAAGGTACTTGTACGGGTCCTCAACACCGGTTAACTCACCTATCAGCTCCGCAACCCTAGACGCCCTAACCAGCTGCGGGGGTGTCCCAACCCAGTCCATCTCCGTTAACCTCTTCATCACCGCCCTAAGGACAGCCTCATGGATCCTTGCATCGTCCGTTGCTAGCCTAGCCGCCTTGAGTGCCTGCTTAGCTATGCATACCACGCAGTCCAGCCTGAGCTTCAAGTCACTCACCACAACTAAGTATGGCGCCACGTTATAGGTTTTGTTCAATCGAGCACCGTGCTGGCTTTAGTGTTTGACTGGGTTCTAATGTTGCGAACACCTCGCGTGAATACTGTTCTATTAATTATATTTATTTAAAATACATGCAAAGTAAGAATGTGAGGTGCTAAACGAACTTGAGGAAAGCCGTGCTCGTGGTTGCGGCCGTGGCCATACTGGCCGTGATAGTGGGTGTTGGCCTAGCAATTAGTTACTACGGCGCGAAAGCGTTGGCCAGCGGGTTAAGCGTGAGTAACGCCTCCTTCAAGTCAATCTCGCTAACGCCGCAGGAAGGAGGATTCTCTGTCGTGGTCTCAGCCAACCTAACGAATTCGGCGGGTAGCAGCATGGTCCTCGAGAACCCAATATACTACGTCTACGTTGATGACGTGCTCGTGGGCAAGGTTAACGGGGAAAAGGTAACTATCCCGGCGCACGGTGCGCTACCTGTTGAGCTAAGGTTCACGGTGTCCCCATCCGACACTGCCGCTAGGCAGGCCATGGCTAAGGTCGTTAGGCTAGGTAAGGCGAACCTAACGGTTAAGGTTAACGCCCTAATACCTGCTAAGGCGTTCGGGACCCTAGAGTTCTCCGCAGTTAAGGGAAGCGCTACCTGCAACAACACCGTTGACGTCGGTAAGGCACTCCAGCTAGGGGGCTTCACCGCCGTTAAGCCACCGACATCCTCCGCGCCGCCGGGTCTTCGACCCATAAACGACATCGAGGAAAAGGCTGGGGTCAAGGTGGTTAACGTTAAGTGGTACGTCAACGGGAGGGAAGTCACCTCAGTTACTAGGGGTATGTTCGTGCACGCTAAGTTCACCTTGGAGGCCGTTAAGGACGTCAGCGACTTGGACCTAGCGGTGTGCCTCAAGCTGGACATAAAGAACGCTCCTGACACCAAGTACGACGGGTGTGGGGACGCCATAGTGAACCTGAGGAAGGGTGAGTCACACACGTACGACATAATATTCAGGATCTCCGGGGAGATAAACCCGAATAAGGTTAGGGGCTTCTACCTAGAGCTCGGTAAGCCTAACCATGACCCCAAGTACTGCAAGCTCCACGGCGGTGTGATACCGATAATGAGTCCTGGGAGAACCAACGGAACCATAGTGGGGTCGTCGAGCGGGAGCGACGAGCACAACACGACTTGCATGTACATAATATACTACCAGCAACCCAACGGGTACCCGCCAAGACTCAAGCTGGAGCCAGACAAGTACAGCGTGTCCTCAGTAACGTGGTACGTTGAGGGAAATCCCGTGGACAAAGTCGTGGAGGGACAGGGAGTATTTGCTAGGGTAACGTTCAAGGCCGAAACCAACCTATACGAGCTCCCGGTCGAGATATGCGTCAGGGCCGATAAGGCGGGCCTACCGGACGCGAACGTCGTATGCGTAACAAGAACGCTGAACGCTAACGCCGGGAAGGAAGTGTCCGAGACCGTGTACTTTACGGCGAAGCATTACGCGAGGATAAGGGGTACTTCATACAGGTAAAGAACGGGATCACGGGCGATAAATGGCATCAAGAAAGCAACTACCCGCCCAGACTAAAGTACGTAAGCCCATCATACAGAGTCGACAGTGTTCATTGGTACGCTAACGGGCATGAGGTATCGAGTGTTGGTGCGGGGACGTGGGTTGATGCTAAGGTGACGATCAAGACGGACACCGGGTTAGCTGGGGCTAGGATAACGTTCTGTGTTAGGGAGGATATTGCGCACGGGAAGGATCATGACGCTGCGTGCGTGACGAGCACAGTAACGATACCTGAGGGAAGCACCTACACCGCGACAATACACTTCCAAGCAAACTACCACCACCACAGCCACCTATTCTACAGCACCTACACGCGAGGATACTTCATACAGGTCAAAAGCAACAACCCAGACTACGACTGGCACCAAGAAAACAACTACCCACCAAGACTCAAAGTGAATAAGT
>CAYNPH010000075.1:0-5239 GCA_964399035.1 uncultured Desulfurococcaceae archaeon | reverse complement strand
GAGAAGTGTTTTGAATCTTTGGTCGATGACTATTGATCCCCAGTAATACGTTATGTAGACGTACACGCTTTTTCTGGCGTTGTCTAGGGCTGTGGAGAAGTACCCCTTATCTGCGATTCGGAGGTTGTCTACCATGACTGTGACTGTCGTGGTGGTTGTTTTAGTTTTTGTTGTTGTTCTGTACTCTACGAGGGAGGTCGTTACTGGGATTGTAGTTACTGAGACGTTGTAGAGGGGTATTGGTGAGGTTACCGTTATGGTGGTGTAGTTTACAAGGGGTATGTACTTTGTTTGAGTATATTGACAATAATGATCTTAGTCTTAGTTTTAGTTAGCGTGTTAGATACCATGATAGTACTTGTTTTGGTGACGATAATTACTGGACTTAAGTGCAGATAACTCCAGACATAGGGAGCCATAGCTATAAGCACGATAGCAACTAGCACGAGTCCGAGGGCGAACACGTTTCCTGCATTCACGTCCGCTCACCGATTAAAACTTGTTCTCACTATTGGATAAGAGCTTTACAGGGCAACCACCGCGAACCGCTTCACCTATTGGAACACGGGCACACGGAACAAGAAAATGAACAGGGCGACCATATGTGCCGCATCATACATGAAGTGCGTTGAGGAGGCGGGCGGTGACGCGTGGCTTGAGGTCGAGTGTCGTTTGGCTTTCACGGATTGCTTGCATAACGACACAGCGTTTGCGGAGTGCGTGGAGGGTTTAATCGCTCATATTGGAAAGTCCGGGCCGGCGGAAAGTGATGAGTGCCGAGACCGGCTACGTCCCGGACGCGGAAATCGGTATTGAAATCCTTAAACGCAAGGAACCGAAATTCCGGGAAGCCGTCGAGCTCCTGCGGGGCGGTGATGCCTGCCGTGCGGTTTCCTTGCTCCGGTCGTTGGGTTTGTGTGGTGATTCCTTGGTTTTCTTTGCTGCGTCGGTTCTCGGGGTGAGCGTTTCGGAGGGGGAGTCGCTGGTCGTTTCCTGTTCCCGTGAATCCATATTGGAAACCCGTGTTGCCCATCGCTTCCGGAGGGCACGAAGGAATGGGAATGAACCCGGACTTGCAGGACGTCGGAGACCACGTAGACGTAGACCTTGAACCGGTCGCCCCTAACCACGTACGTACGGGCGGTAATGTTGTAGACCCACTCGGCCCCCAAACGCTTAACGACCTCGGAGCTGGGTACGGCCTCACGGAGAAAGACGTCCGCCGAGAGCACCACGTTGAACTCACGCCACCTCACCTCGGGTAAGCGGTAGCGGCGGTCGCCGACGACGCATGTCCCGTCCTCGTAGTCTCCAATAAGACGGCAGAGTTCCTTGGTTCCGAGGTCTAGGTCGACGTCGCTGAGGTACAGGACTGCTTTCTCTTTTTGCAATTTTCCTTCCCGTTAACCACCTTTCAATAGGGTCAAAGCGAGAGTACCTAAGCGGACGGGCTTAGGCACATGACGCAGGTACTCCCCCAAAGTCCCCCTCTTAAGCCAACCGACCCTCCTCCACTCCCTAAGAACCCACGGGAGGTCACCGTTAAGCCAGTCCCAAGCAAGCATCCCCGAATACCACTCCGGAAAGCTAATCCCCCCAGCAGCACCCGGAGGCACGGCCGCCGTCGGGTTCAGCACGTCCTCCGGTTTTCCTTCGATCGGCCTTCCTTTGAGCCCCTTACTCTCCAATATGACCTCCAGAGCGTCCACACGGGCAGGAAGGTAACCGACCGAAACCCTCAGCCCGCCCAACGACCGAACACCGAAGTCGCGGAAGTCCTTAAGGAACCTATCCCGATCCCCGGAACTACTGAACTCAACACCCACGGCGAAGGACTTAGGGGCGACAAGCTGAGGACAAGTACGACGCCTAAAACCGGACGGCGGGTAATAGATCGAATTAACCTTCAAAATCCACAGCCCCAACTCCGAAGCAGTAACGCCCGCCTCCTCAGCCATCCCAACCCCACCGAACTTCACCGCCACACGATACAACAGAAAACGAACGAAATCCGGTAGCTCACGACAGAGGGTAAGCATTAACGCCTCATCGATCCTGTCCGCAACCCACTTAGCCCTCTTTATGACCATGATTAAATTGTAGTCAAGAAGCGTGAACGAGTTCGTCAGCTTGATTATGTCCTTTCCAATACAGCGACCGAGGAGAACGTTAAAAGCGAAAGGCCACGTAAAATAGGCCGCCAAACCAGCGAACGCACCCCAAATACGCATAGCGATACTAATGTGCTCCTTCCCCTCCTTCTTCGTAGTCCCCACACCCGGAAACGTGAACGGAACCTTCATCGCCTCATCAAACAGGGACTTGTTCCGACGATGCGTAAAGAACGCCAAAGCCAAACAAATATCCTTATCCTCACCAAACCACTCACAGAAGGTCTCAATCAAATCATTAACATTCGGTACATTCCTCACGAAATCTTCGAAACTACCCGTCTTCTCTTCATTAACTGTTACCTCCTCTAGCTGGAAACCGACATTAGCGATGATCTCCATCATACCCCTCACGAACTCGTAATGCTCCTTAGACCCGTAAGTAACCCCCTCAAGGTCATCCATCTTAACATCCGAAAACACCGAATCACGACCACCAGCATCAGAACACTTAACACCCTCCTCCACCGCAACAGACACCCAATATCACCTCTTCCCGAGATTTCCAATAAGGTTTCCACCCTTTGCGATACCGACTCTATTATTACCGTGCTCCCTCCCCATTTTCTTTACGACGCTAGCGAAGATCCCGGCTGTAACACGGTCAGCGTTCATCAGTTTCTTCATGTCTTCCAGCGTTGTCTTCAGTTGGTTTACGTGCGGCGTGATTGGTTCGACGAGTAGTTTGGTGAGTTCTTCGGTTTTTTCGGGTATCTGTACGCCTGCGTACTTCGCTATTTGCTGTAGGTGTTTCTTCGCGTTTTCAATATCGTTCTTCACGATCGCGTGCGCCGCGTTGGTTAGGATAGCAACGACCGCTTCCCTCAGCATGGGCCTCATCTCCTCGATCCCGATCTTCAGGTGCTGTGCTAGCTTCGGTGCTAGGGCTTCCGCTACGGCTCGGTCGGTGTCGCCTCCGTGTTTCAATAGGAGGTTCAGGTGCTCCATCGTTTCCTTCATTCTCTTACCCAGCACGGCCCCCGTGGTACCGGTGTGTATCCTCATGGCCTCCTCAAGGACGTAGCGATGCAGGCGGGAGTACTCCCTCGGACTCAGACCGCCCTCCCTCAAACGCCTAACGACCTCCTCAGGCTTAACACCGACCTCCTCAGCGTACCTAAGGAGGCCGTCACGGAACGCCGCACTAACGAGCTCCTCCTCCGACAGGCGGGACACGAGCTCCTTAACGAACGGAGCAGCGAACTTCCCAGCCTTCTTCACGAGCACCTTCGTGATCTCGGCCTTGAGCTGCTCTGGGGTGTAGCCCCTAGCCTTTCCAATAGCGAGGACTCTGGCGACGTCATCACCGAAACGCTCAACGAACTCCCTAGCCGCACCAGCCGGGAGACCGATCTCGCCCATCGCAAACGTCTCAAGAGCACTCCTAAACACCCCAGGATCGACCTCAGCCCCGCCGAGCCCCTCGTACCACTCCGCAACGGCCCCCGCGAAACTAGCGTAACGCTCACGCACCACCTCACTAACGTAACGACCAGCAGAACCGCTCACAGTACGCCTCAACGAATACCCGTGCAGTAATGTGTGAAACGCTATTTTTGTGAGAGGTTAAAACTTTGCTTTTTAGATAGTCCTTGATTCTATGAGGAAATCCCAAGAAAATAAATTACAGTATCAAAACTTAACTTAGGTAAAAGTATGAAAAACGTGCCTGAAATCGACCCATTACGCGTGATAGAGCAGCTCGCGATAGAGTACGGAGGCACGGTCGAGGAGGCCGACTACGATAACCGCGTCCTGCGTGTCCGTATAGGGGGCTACCTCTTCGTGGTGCGGGAGAAGGAAGGGAAGGTTTACCAGTACGACCTGAGCAAGGATCCGCCCGCCCCGCGGGTCATCATTAAGCTTGAGGTCTTCCTGTCGAACATACATGAGTTCTTCTTTGTCGCCGGGTTAACTAGGTTGACTTAACATGTACTGGAACTTTAACCGTAAAATGGGATAGGTTGCTACCATTAAATGTCCTAGAACGGTAATGGAGAATAAGGAGATAACATCTATCATCTATACAATAAGGTTAGGAAAGACCTTATTAAGCACTACTCCCAGTAGGAAACCCGAGAACCTTGAGAGGTAGAATGAAAGCCGTCGTGTCCGACACGTACTTCGGCGCTCAATCGATAATCCGTACTATTGAAATGTACCCGGAGTGCAAGGGCTCCGTCGTCTACGGTACTTTGGTCTTCGTTCCTGACGAGTGTCTGGACGGTGTTTCTAGCCCGGTGCTCGCTAAGGGGGTCGTGGAGCTGCCGATTGTCTCGGGCCCGGACTTCCAGCGTTTTTCCGCGTTCCTGTCGTTGGTTGCTGGGTGGGTTGGGGACGCCGGTGTCCGGCACACTCTGCACGTCCTTAGGGACTGTCTGGAAGGCGTTTCCGAGGCCGAGCCCCTATTGGAAGCGATGAGGAAGCTGAAGATAGAGCCGGAGCGACCGAAGAACCGGAAAGTGTGCAAGGACATCGTTAAGGCGTACAGGGAGTTCTGGTGTAAGCGTGGGGGTACCCGCTCCGGTCGTTACGAGGAGGGTGACTTTCTGGCGATGCTGCTTAGGGTTTTGGGGGTGCTGAGGTATGCGCCTAGTGAAGGAGAAGAAAAGTCTAGCAGTGATGAAAGAAAATAAAGATTTCTTCATCATGGGGTACGGATCGATCACTGAAAGTTTGTTTTTAATTTTTAATAGTGCTTGTCACTACCTGTTCATAAATTGTTTTTAAACTTTCTTTTCCTTTAAATGCATCACATTAAGTGCGTTAAGTTGTTATCTACCTTGTATTAAGTTTATCTAAGGTCGGTAAATTATAATCAGCTACCTTGGGTCTATATGACACGAAGTTACCTGTTTCCTATTTTTGAGTAATTGAGGTAACATTAAGCCTTAGAGGTCATCACTAGAAAACAACGGATCCTTCCTTAGGGTGGGGGCATTGATTAATTAGGCGGGGGAGAGAAGGGAAGCGTGGGTGCGTTAAATGCTTGTTGAGCCTCCTGTTAAGGGTGTTGAGGTAGGTATCATAGGTGGTAGCGGTCTCTATGACCCTGAAGTAATTGAGGA
>CAYNPH010000074.1:0-25656 GCA_964399035.1 uncultured Desulfurococcaceae archaeon | reverse complement strand
GTTAATGGTTCTGTGGTGTTGCGTCTTCTTGCTTATGATGATTCGGCGTTTAGTTTGCAGGTTGATTGTTTGAATGCGTTTCCTGCTGTTTGGGTTCCCTTGTCTCAGGATGTATTGGTTGTTGGTGATGGTGGGACTGGTTACGTGGATGTGTTTAAGTTGTCTGGTGTTGCTCCGGGTGCGGTGTCCCTTACTTACTGGGAGTCTATTAGTGTTCCGGGTACTTTGTTTAATGGTTCTGCGGATATTGCTTATGATGACTACGTTACGTATTCGTTGTTCTTGGTTAATTCGAGCGGTGTGTATAAGTTGAGTTTGCTTGACCCATCGGCACCTCCGGTGTTTATTACTTCGGCTTGCAAGGCGTCTGGTGCTGGTGGTGTTAGGGCTGAGGTTCTGCACGATTCGGTTACGGGTATGACGTACTTGGTGGTTTTGCCGGGTGTTGGTAATCAATCTTTCTGTGTGTATAATTTGACGGCGTACCCGACCGGTAATGCTTGGTTGGTTAGTTTTGCTGGTAGGGGTCTTAATGTGTCGTCACCGTATACGGTGTCGTCCGTGGTTGGTGATGAGGTGTTCACTGTCCTGCAGAACGTTACCTCGAATACAGCGGTGTTGGTTGCGTTCAATCCGTTCACCAGCACGGTCTTCATTCCGCCTTCAAATACCGGGAATTCCGTGCCTGGGTTGAGTAACGTTGGGTTGGCTTACGACGGCACGTATCTCTGGTTAATGCTTGAGGGTGGGAGCCTCTATAAGGTTGATCCTAGGTACGCTAACTACACTAACGTTCCGGTGCTTTTGTTACCGGCTCCCGTAGGTTACGGTGATAGGATGGAGTACTATAATGGGGCGTTAATACTGGTGAGGGATTCCGGTTCTTCGGAGATCTGGGTTATCCCTGTTTCGTGATAACAGTGTAATTAGGGCGGATTACGTGTTGGTTAGTTGTTTTTTGAGGCACTCTTAATTACGTTACCCCAAGTATATTATGTGGGGGTCTTAGTGCGTCCAGTCATAGCCGTGCACGCAGGGGCCGGTACGTGGAGGTACTTAAGGATACGTGACGTGATTCCCGTTATAGAGCGGGCGCTTCGCTCCGGCATGGACGTGATTGCCTCCGGAGGTACCGCTGTGGATGCCGTGGTTAAGGCCACTATCGTTCTGGAGGACTCGGGATTGCTGAACGCCGGGCTAGGCTCGGTAGTGGATCTAACCGGGAAGTTAACGATGGATGCCGGCGTGATGGACGGCGAGACCGGAGGCATAGGCGCCGTCGCCGCGGTCGCGTACCCCAAGAACCCCGTGCTCCTCGCTAAGAAAGTTATGGAGCTAACGGATCACGTCCTCCTAGCAGGGGAGGGCGCCGATAAGCTGGCTAAAGCCCTTGGGATGGAGCGCCACCCAGGCCCCACCGAACGTGTCATGGGTCGCTACAGGGAGTTACTGGCCAAGATAAGGGAGGGTAGCGCGGTCAGGTTCAGGAAGAGCTACGAGCTAGCACTTAAGCTTGGTTGGCTAGACCTTCACGACACGGTTGGTGCCGTCGCCTTAGATAGGGAGGGACGCTTAGCCGCCGCGGTAAGTACTGGCGGCGTCATAATGAAGTTCCCCGGTCGCGTAGGTGATTCAGCCATACCCGGCGCGGGTTTCTACGCGACTCGGAAGGGGGCCGCGGTGGCTACGGGGATAGGTGAGGTTATAATAAAGTCGTTTCTGACGTTGGGCGTTATCAGGAAGATAGAGTCGGGCCTCCCTGCCATGGAGGCAGCTGAGGAGGTTATTGATGAACTCACGAGGAGTTACGGTAGGGACACGGCTGGTGTGTTAGTGGTTGATTGCGAAGGTAATGCGTGGGCCTCATATAACACTGAGGCGATGCCGTGGGGCTTCCTGCGGCTGGGTGATAGGGCACCCACGATAGGCGGGTTGCCGAGTGGTAGTGAGGCGAAGTAGGTGGCAGTTATCTCCAACCTTAACTCGTTTCCTCTAGCATGAGCTTCCACTTACGCTCAGTAGCGTCGAAGTACGCTAGGGTACTCCTCATTAGTGCCTTAAGCAACTGATAACCACGCTTACCTAAGGCCTTCTCCAGCTCCGGCTCAGAATTAGTGTTTATTTCCTCTAGCCTTTTCAGGAACTCCTGCCAGTACTCTGGATCCACGGCGACCCTCTGATCCGTTAGCTCAAGCACGATGGCGCCGTCCCTCTTAAGCCGCTCAAAGAAGGCGTCTCTATTCTTAATTTTCGACGCTATGTCGGACTCGTACATTACCTTCTGCTCCTTAAGTATCTCTATGGCGGAGGTTCTCCTACGTCTCGGGTGCGCCTGTCCACCCTCCTCAACCCTAGCCGCTGGAACGGTAGCCCTAGGATGCGGGACTGTCGGTGCCTGCTCAACCTTCTTACTTAACTCTTCAAGCTTCTCAATGATCTTCTCCATAGCCTCGTAAACGGTGGCGAATTGTGAGCGTAGCGAGTCAATCTTACCTGTCACGGGATTCAGCAGGTCCTCAAGACTCCTCCTGAGCCTAACTAAGTCCTCATGCGTAACGCACTTCACCGGTACAGCGCGTTCCTTAGCCCCTGTAGCGAACGCCTCCAGCCCGCTCCTCGCTTTAGGGAGCTCCACTTCCTTCCCTCTTAACGCGGTCTCCACTAGGTACTGTTTTATGGCCTCCTCAGGAGGTAAGTTCGGGTAGGCCTTCATTATTTTCTCAAGAACCTCATACGGCACGTTGATGGTTAACCTAGGCAATACTTAACTCCCTCCCTCAATAATCATTACTGATTTAAGAAATATTAAGTAGGTAGTATGTGCTTCACAGACCTAGGCTTCTCTCCCAAGCCTCAATTATATCGGCACCCTCAATCAGGACTCCGCCAACGCGCTCAGCCAGCCGAGAAACCCTACTAACGCTAGCCGCCCCTCCCTCATCAAGCATCTCAACAATCACAACGCTCGGCCTAAGGCCCCCCATCTCAGCTAATGCTAGGGAAAGCTCGGTATGACCTTTTCTAACGCTTAAGCCACGACCTAAGAGCACGGGCACGTGGCCGGGAGCCACGAACTCCCTGACAAACCTGTCTCTGGCTTCCTTCACACGCCCTTGAAGAACGTCCTCAACAAGCGTGTCCAGTTCCTTAATGGTTTTAGCTCTATCAGCGTCCCTTATGCCTGTGACAACATCCTTATGATTGACCCACAAGCTGAAATTGGGTGGGTCACCATAACCTAACCGCTTGGAGGCAAGCTCGCTGTACCCAGCCTCCCGCAGTATCTCATCCATGTACCTAAGTCCTAGGACGCGACCGACGCTCAATGGCATGGCGTAACATATCAGACCCCCTCCCTCCCTGCGCATGAGGGCCACCTTGCTCGGAGTTATTAGCGGGGCGTAGAACACCATATCAACTTCATCCTCCCTAGAGCTGGAGTCGTGTATGAACACAGGTAACCCTTCACCCAACGCCTTACAGGCCCTACCTAGGTTATCGCCGGGCAAGCTAAGCACCTAACTAACTACGAGGAAATTAACATTAAAAAGTTAAATGATGTTAAACACCAATGAACTTCTTAAGCAGGAATGAGGCAAAAATTAAGGCACAGCCAACGACAATGAGTAACAACCCTCCCTCCCCACCACTACTCACTAACGTGAATCCGGGAGTCGCCCCGGAACCACGTGTTATCTGCGACTGGGGGGCGGCCGAGGTACCGGTTGGTGTTACGTGTTGGGAGGTTGTGTTGGTTAAGGAATTAACCACGCTAATGCGTGGGGATATCTCGAATACCGTTACGTTAACGTGTTCCCCCCTAGCAAAGTACTCGGTGGTGCGGAATCCCTCTAATTTGAAGGGGGTTATCTCAACCCTGAATAGCTTCCCATGCGGTGTCAGAACCCTGTACTCAGAACTAAGTGTGAGTACCGACCCATTAGCCATGACTAAGTAGTACCGTGATGCCAGCGGAAGGAGAGCAGCGTCCGCGTGAGGAAACATTACCGTGATGGGGCTCACGCCCTCAAGGACAGCAACTGTTTCCTCACGCCTAGGATGAACCACAAGCGCTACACCCTCAAACCTCTTACTGGGGAATGCTACGTACGCGTGGGAACCCTTACTCGTAACTGAGACAAGCACTGCCTTCCCGCTCCTTAAGGTCAGCACGGCCGGCTCGCCTCCGCGAAGCATAACAATGGCCTTTACTGCGAATCCCTCCAACCCACCTACGCTAGGACTTAGGGCGGTTAAGCGAGCAACATTACCTGAAATCAACGCAAGTGCCGGATAGTATCTCCCACTAAGTCCAACTCCCGTAGCAATTGCTACACTATCATTAAGGATGATAACGTCCCTAAAGTACGCCGGGACACCGAATACATATATGGATGCCGAAGCTCCTTCCCCGACGAGACCAGAGCTAATCATTAAACCAGCGTAAGTATTATTCAATGCGACATACCCGACACCAAAGACGTTCTCCTCTTCAACAACTCCAGAGAAGAGTGCCCCCTTGCCAACAGACACGTAATACGTTATAGCGTGGAATTCGCAGCCCAAACTACTCAGCATGGTTAGTGCAGGGTGTCCCTTGAATGCGCCGAAGGCTACCGCGGTTGACCCGTTAACTATTGAGACTGAGTACGCCGTGAAGCCCTCTACGCTAACCTCGCATACGGTGCCGCCCCGTAGGAGCGCTAGGACGGTGCCGTCACCCACCCCAACACCTATTAGCTCCTCATGTGCGTCCGGTGAATGCGCATCCAGTAAGTACACGGAGGGGGAGGAACATGTACTTGCCATAAGAATCGCTAGAAATAAAACAATGCACGCGAGGACACGGCATTGCGTTGATAACCTACGCATCCCCACCAAGGCGTGCATTACCTTCTGGTTGAGCCTTCACGAATAACTTCAAAGTCCTTGGGCTTACCGTAGCGCTTAATTATGTCGGCAAGCCTATCGCAGGATCTACTATACAGTCTATACCTAACCGTGGTTTTCCCTCTCCGCATAACGAATTCCACAAATTTTCTTGAGGGGTTATACACTACTTTGTAGGTATCGCCACCCTTATTCTCCTCTAAGGGGAACTTTATTGTTAATCCCATGCCTAATACACCCTTATTGTAGACCTCGTAATTAGTAATCACCTGTACAACGTCCTTCACCATTCTTCGGGACCATAGATTCAGTAACGTAATCATCAGGTACGGAATCTCATAACCTATCAGGAAGACAGCCAGCCTAACAACTAAGTCAGAAGTTGAAGCAGCGACACCTCTCGCATAATTGAAGTACATCGGGTACCATGCGAAAACCACGACCATGCTAAGCAGACTCAACGCGGCAGACTTCATCATTGGTTTCAACTCAGCAACTAGTTTTGTGTCGCGCGCCTGCAGCTCCCTAATCTCGCTAGGGTCACTCTTATAGAGCCTCCTACCCTCCTTGATTTCCTTAGCTTCCTTACTCGTGATGTGCTTTAGCTGCGATTTCATCATTACGACCGTGAATGCCACCATACCTATGATGAATATTATGAAAGTATAGCTTAGGTACTGAGGGTAGAACACGTTGAGCACAGTTAGCAGTGCTATCATGCCCTGACCGTACGATATCGAGAAGGCCCATTGCTTCTTACTCATCTGGTATGCCAACCGCTTCCCCAGCCTACTAAGTTAATCTCCCCTTATGTATTTACCGCAGGTAATACCCCGGTTAAAAGGTAAGTGAGTTCAGTAAGTAGGTCTGGTCTTTTATGCTCTTACCAAGCCAGATAATCGCTGGTGACTGTACGTGAGGGAAATCACTCCCGAGCCTCTGAAGGTGCTTCAGATAATCGCTAAGTATGGGGAGATAAGGGGTAGGCTCACGCTCCACAAGTTAATTCACGCGCTGCAGAATTCAAGGTCTCTTAACCTAGGGTATAGGTTCATAAATTACTCGTTCGGACCGTACTCAAAGGAACTCGAGGAGGACTTGAAGCTACTGGTGTCACTGGGGCTGGTGGTCGAGGAGAAGAAGGGTGATGCCGTGGTAATTAGGGTAACGAGGAAGGGAATGGAGGTAGTTAAGAGTTTCTCCGGAACGAAGCTTAGCCCTCACAGGGTTAGGGCCTAATGACGCGGGAACCTAGGGTAAGGATCTTAAAAACTAGTGACGTGATGCGCGTAATCGCCTTCATACCTCCGGGTCACAGGCACACTAGGGTTCTTATCGAATTAAGGACGGGAGAGAGATTAATCCTTCAGCAGGCAACTGTGGACGGTATCATAAGGGCGTACGCCTCCGTAGCCCTGCACCCGAGTAGGAAGGCGTGTGAACTGATTCTGAGGCATCTTAGCTCCGCAGAGCGAAAGGAAGGATTTGCTAAATGGCAATTAATTGAGAGTGAACGGAACGAAGACGATGTTATGAGGGAGATCACAGAAATTTACGGTGAGTAAGGTGGTGATGAGACCCGCGCGACTGACCCGACGTGTAAGGGTATGAGGTGTGGAACCACCGGCTGAGCTCGCTTACTAGGCCAAGTCACCAATAAATATCCCGATGAACTAAAAATATGGTAATAACGGTGGGGAGGATCCATAGAGTTATTAAGGAGGTAGGCGGCAGGTTAGTAATTGCTGTTGATGCCCCATCAATAGATCTCCAGCAACTCGCTACATTCCTGAATAACGTGCCAGAAGGTATTGCGGGTATTAAGGTGGGGTTACCTTACCTCATACATTACGGGATCAGGCAGGTGCGCAACCTCATTAGCAACTATCCCGAGCTGTATTTCATTGCTGACTTAAAGCTCTCGGATATAGGTGACATAATGGCGTTATCCGCCAAGGAAGCACTAAATGCGGGATTCAACGGTATTGTTGCACACGCTTTCACAGGGATAACTGGCGCTCTAGACAGGCTAGAGAAAGTTGTGCACGACGCGGGAGCCGACCTGATCCTACAGGTGACGATGAGTCACGCCGGCGCGGCACATACGTTCGACCGCGTCTACGGGGCCGTGAAGGAAATAATAAACATAGTTAACGCTGATGCCTTAATAATCCCTGCAAATAAGGCACAAGTAATAACGGATGTACGCAAAGCATTCGGTAGAAAACACGTCATATTATCGCCTGGAATAATGATTAGAGGCGTGAGTCCGGGAGAGGCAATTTGTGCTGGTGCCGACGCGGAAATCGTGGGCAGAGCCGTCTTTGACACCAGGGATCCGATAGCGGCGGCTAGGGACATATTAAGGATGCAGGAAGAGTACTTAATGAAACATAAGGATTCTTGTGTGTAAGATCCGCCCCCTCTTAAGGCATGCACGGATACGGGACAGTACGCCCTAGGTAAGCGTTTATCAAGGTTTGAGGTAACAGAATGCCAAGAAGGTTCAGTAAGGGTTAGGAAGTAGGGTGTGAATGACCCCGCCGGCTCCCTGCTTCATCCCGTCTCCCTACGGAGGCGTCTGCAGGTTCCACCGTGATCTGTGTCTTGTGCGGGTTTATTAAGGTTGCTCGAGGTTCTCAAGTCGCTTAACGTAACAAGTAACTTATTACCCCTCAACACTCCTTACTACTAAGGTAATGGCGTAATGACTACGCGTGTGAAGGTACTCAAGGAATTCTCAGCCAGCGGGAAACCCCTACTTGTGGGTCTCCCGGGCATGGGGAGGGTCGGGTACTTCTCGGTTAATTACCTGCTTAAGGCACTGGGCGGCAAGTTAGTTGCCGAGCTGTATTCGACGTACTTCCCACCGCACCTTATGGTTAGGAGGGACGGGCTATCTGACCTATTCGTTGGGAGACTATATGATGCGGGTAAGGCCCTGATATTTACTGCGGACACCCAACCGCAGAGTCCAGAGGGGCAAAATGAAGTCTGCGATTCTCTTCTCTCGTTCCTTACTGGAAAAGGGCTTGACAGTCACGTAGTTGCGGCGGCGGCCTTCGTCGTCCCCGAAGTGAGCACGGAAAGGAAGGTCTTTGTAGCTGGTAACGGCGACAAGATAGTTGAGGTGTTCCGCAAATTAGGCGGCACTCCGTTGAGCGACGGCGTCATCGTCGGGATAAATGGGGCTATAGTCGGGTGGGCTAAGTACTACGGACTAGACGCGGCGGTGCTGCTTGGTGAGACGTGGTCGGCCATAGTGGAGTTCGATGAAGCAGATTACAGAGCCGCTAAGGCCGTGATAGATATCCTAAGTAAGTACTTAGGTATAGAAACGGATACGTCGTCACTACTGAACTCGGCCGAAACCGTTGAGAGCAACATAGCCGCGGCCCTAGCGCACATAACCCGCATGACCAGTAGGAGAGAGCGCGAGGAGAGGAAGGAGGTGCTTTGAGCGCCCCAGTAATTAGGCCTGGAGTAAAGGCCTTTGTCTTCGACCTCGACGGGACGTTAATAGACAGCGTTGATGCCCACGTCACCACCTGGATCAAGGCGTTCAAGATCGCCGTCGGTGTCCTAGTGAGTGAGGATGACGTATACCCACTTATAGGCATGAGTGGAAGGGACATCGTTAGGAGGGTGCTGGGGAAGGTAGATGAACGAACGTATGCTAAGATAAGGTGGATCAAGGATAGGGCCTTCATGAGGGAATTAAAGGAAGGCAGGGTAACACTCTTCCCCGGGGTCATACAGGCCCTAAGAATACTCAAGAAGGAAGGCTACCTTATAGGGATGGCTTCATCGACCCCCAACAGGCTCCTTCTCCACATAATGGATTACCTGGGGATAACTAAGTTCTTCGACGCAGTCACTGGCGGTGATGAGGTGAGAAGAGGGAAGCCTGACCCGGAAATCTTCTTGAGAGCTATGAGGAAATTAAGTGTGGATCCGCACGAGACTGTGGTAGTGGGGGACACACCATACGATGCTTGTCCGGCGCATAAAGTAGGGGCGTTACCAGTGCTCGTCAACACTTGCAGTGCTCCGAATGGTTTTACCGTCGCTACTTTCTGCATGTTCCACGAGTTCGTGGAGGCCATCAAGGCATGTGTATCGTGCGGGAAGCCCTTAGCAGAATCAGGTCAACGCAGCAGTTAACGCATGTATATAAAGTCTAAAGCAGTATAAGCAAATCACTTGTTTAAACACCATTACATACGGAGGTAAGTTTTAATTACTTACTACGTAAAAAGTCTACATGAAGTTAAGGTGATAAGTATGGCAGATATAGAGTCCTTAGAAAAAGAGTTGAAGGCGATAAGCAGCAAGCTTGACAGAATCGTGGAGCTACTTGAAGCGATAAGGAAGGGACTCCCCCTATCCTACAGGAAGGTTGCTGAGGTGGAGGACGCGCTAAGCACAGGCATAATAGATGCGGTCACGCTTCTTTCTGTTCCAGACCACTTAAGGAGGACGTTAGTCGCCCTAGCTAAACTGGGTGGTGAGGCAACCTCCGAGGACGTTGCTAACGCAACAGGCAGGGCTAGGGCGGTTGAATCGGCGTACCTTAATCAACTAGCAACGCTAGGGTACGTGATTAAGGAGCGCAGAGGGCGTAAGGTGTACTTCATCATACCCCAATTTAGGGAAGAACGTGAGAAAATGTAGCTGAACTAGGGTTGAGCATCATGCCTAAGGAGGACATAAGGACCGTCGCTTTCCACTCCGTCCGCGGAGGAACAGGCAAGTCAGTACTGTCCCTGAACCTTGCATACCTCCTAAGTAACGCGGGGTATAGGGTAGTACTTATAGACTACGACATGCGTGCACCCTCACTGTACTTCATGCTTAAAAAGCCAAACGTAAGTAAGTTCCTCAACGATTACCTTGAAGGTGAGGCTAGGGCGGGAGAAATACTTATCGACATGTCGAGGAAGCTTGGCGTAAGCGGTAAGTTAGTGGTCGCTTTCTCGGATCCGTCACTAGAGGCCGTCAAGGAAATGATGACTAAAACTAGAAAGTGGGAGATGGGTGCCTTACGTCGCTTACTAAGCCTCATCAGGGAGTTGAAGGGGAAGGGCTACGACTGGGTACTGATAGACAGCCCCCCGGGACCTCAGTACTCAGCGATTAACGCCATAGTCAGTAGCGACGTGGTTGTATTAGTCATAACGCCGGATAAGGTCGAGGTGGAGTCCTGTAAGCCATACATAAGCGACATATACAAGGACGTCACCGGCAAGGTGTACCTAATAGTTAATAAGGTACCTGCCTCCTCAATGGACGAAGCCGTGAACACGGCGAAATCCTTGGCAAGGACAATAGGTGTTCATGAGTTACTGGGAGCTATCCCCTACTACCCCGAGATCCTACTCTACAACGGCGAGAAAATAATGGCTAAGGACTTCCCCAACCATCCCTACAGCCGTATACTTGTGGAAATAATGAAGAAGCTCACTTCCTCCTCGCAACCTCCAAAGCCTTCTTCAGATAACGCCTAATCTCCTCACGCATCAACCTCTCCTGGGGTAGTGTCTCCGGGAGCTTGAATATTATGTAGGACATAGGTATGGTCATCGCGGTTATGATAGACAAGGCTACATCGGCGTTGCCAACGAGCGTAGTTATTAGCACACCGGCAATTACGCCCGCGGCCCCTGTAAGCATACCTAGCGTGAAAACCCGACCAAAAAGGTTTCTCCTAGGTATGTCGCTCCACACAACCATGAAGTAAGGAATTATGAAACCGTATCCGACCTCAAGTAAGGCGAAAGTGAATGCGCTGGCGAGATGCGAGCGCTCTAGAACCCCCGAAAGCGAATGCGCTAGAAGGGTGACGCTACCTAAAAGCAGGATCATATGACCTACGATGCCGGCCTCCTTCCGCCCGTACTTATCCATTAAGTACCCGGAAACCAGGGCAAATAGGAACGGGAGAGGAAGTAAGTCGACGTATTCCATCGTGCTAAATATCATGTGGAGCCTACCCGTAATAACGAATACCCTGAAGAGGTACCCGAGGAGCATTGCGAACATGAACGTGGGGACCATGAATAGGTATAACCTAAAGTCCCTCACATGAACAGAGTCTATAATTTTAGATCCATCAGGCAATTTACTTGCCGCTAAATACAGTACGGAAGACGTAACTATCAGCACACCTGCTTGAAGAAACGCCACTTCCGTGATGGAACCCACGCTGTGGTAAAGGAACGTGTTAAGGAAGGCCCCTATTGCGAACCCTGAGGATATGATGCGTCCCCTGTTCCATGAGTGTACGTTTGTCTTGAGTAGATATAAGGTGCTGAAGAGCGCTATCGCGGTGAACATGCCGAAGCATATCCACGCTACGGTAGCTTCACGTATGTCCAATGGGCTAATGAGTTCGGTGGCAATTAAAGTTACAGCTAGTCCTAATCCCCCTACCAAGTAAACCTTTCTACTGGGTTTAACAGTATCTATGTAACTACCGATTAGCACTGATCCTATGGCTAGGGCAAGTATATATGTTAGCATAAGTACTTCGGCAACGTGGCGCGTGAACGGTTTTAGTTCCGGAACCAGCCTCACAAACAGCCACATAGGCATGTATGTTAAGCATATAGCCAACACCAGTGCCGCTATGCTAGCAACGATGCAGGCGTAGATACCGTACAGGCGTTGCGTTTGCTGGCTGTCTCCACTGACCTCACTACCCGCGTTGTTCCCCATGTAGGTTCAGCCCCTCATGCACAATCTAGGTCAGCGTCATTTTGACGCGGTATAACTTCTACGATAATTGAATTGATGAGATAAGTAATAATACTTAGCTATTTACACCTAAAATCAAACCACTAAGTAACCCCTAACCCCCACTCTCAGGTAAAATGTTGAGTATCCTCCTAGGCTCAGTGGGATACGCCTCAACCGTTCTGAATCCTCTTTTCAAAGAGGCCACGATCCTAGGATGCACATAAGCAATATCACCTACCACAAAAGACATGTCTTTTAGCCGTAGCTCCCTAGCAAGGGGGTTGATTGCAGGCATCTCGACCCACCGAACTAAGCCATCGTCAGTCACTTCCTCGTATACCCTACGTGTTATCCTAGCCCTCCGAAACATGCGTAACCTGAACTGCACGTTATCCTTAAATCGGGCCGGGCAATAGTGCACATCAATCCTTATTCCTTCCTCCTCCACCCATTTGAGTATCTTCAGCGCGGTTTCCTTAGATCCCAGGGCGGCGATACCGCCTGTTCCCGGCTTCATGCCCCTTAGCATTAATTGATACTGATTCGTTTCGCTGAATTCAAGCTCGTTTAGGTTAACGAAATCCACGCCAAGGTTATAAGCCTTAATTATGATGTCCTTCAGAGCATTCTCGGCTTTTGGAATAACAGGGTTTTCCACACCAACGGTTATTGGGTATCTCAGCGCGATTCTCAAAGCGTTCCACGAGCGCTCACTGATTACGTGTATCCTGATCTCATCCAGGCCCGCTTTCACCAGTTTATCCATCGTTGTATCGGTAAGTAAGGTTCCAGAAGTGTAGAGGTGAATGTGGAATGTCCTACCGAAGAAGTCCTTAAGTGTGCTTATGTATTCTAAGGTTCTCTCAAGCCGTGCAAGAGGGTCCCCACCGGTTATGCCAGCCCCTTTGGAGCCACACGCGCAAACCTCAAGGATCAGGTCACTTTTACTCTTCACCCTTAACTCATTGACGTACGTAAGGTCCTTTCCCTTCTTTTCATAAGAGATTGGACAGTAAAAACAATTATCTGGGCACAGACCCGTGACAAAAATAACAGACTTAAGTCCTTTCATGCATAGCTCGCATCCTTTAGGAAGCCTCCCAACCCAGCACCCTATATTTCTGCAGTCTCCCTTCATGTGTGGAGTCACTCTAGTTTCTTAATAAACACGTTATTCCCTAAGTCCTCGTCAAACCTCTCAGGCTTTCCTAACTCTATCCTGCTCACCTTATGGAGCGTTCTCAGGTCCTCCACTATCGGCGCGGCCTCCCTTGGAACATACAGTACGGCGTTTAGTGGCTCAGAGAGCTTCATGTTCTTGGACTTCTTGTACTTCCATACAGCTGAGTTCACCTGCATTAGTAGGTCGATTAGTTGTGGGTTCCCCTCGCCGAACGTTAGCTCATCTTCGGTGATTACTTGCTTATGCACGCCCTCTTCCGAGTATAGGTTCCGCCATATGTAATCGGTTACGAACGGCATCACTGGAGAGAGTAGCTTCAGCATTAACTTGAACACCCTATGAAGGGTGTACCGCGCGCCCAGAGTCTCTGCCTCATCGAATCCCTCACCACCGTATGCCCTAGCCTTCACCGTCTCGAGATAGTTAGAGGCGAACACGTTCCATGCTAGGTCGTAGATAGCGCGTGTTGGCTCGAACACATCTAGGTCCTCGGTGTACCACTTGAGTACTTCCCTAGCTATGCGGGTGGCGTAGGCTATCATCGCCTTATCTAGTTCCCTTAGCTTGAAGCCCTCCCTAGGTTCCTCGAAGAAGGAGATGAATCTCCCCATGTTTAGTAACTTAGTTGCGAACGACTGCCCGGTTCTGACCAGCGCTTCAGACCACCTGTAGTCGCTTCCCAGCTTGCTCGCCACGGCGGCCCAGTACCTGAAGGCGTCAGCACCGTATTTCTCTATGTAGGGCATTGGGTAGATTATGTTGCCCAGCGACTTATGCATTGCCCTACCCTTCGGATCCAAGCCCATGCCGCTTATCCTGACCCACTTAAACGGGGGTTTCCCGGTGAGTAGCCAGACCCTCAGCGTTGAGTAGTATAACCAAGTCCTGATTATTTCGTAGCCTTGGGGGCGCATGGCGTGCTCCAGGGCTTTGAGGGCGGCATCCTTATTCTTTAACCATCCGGTGACGTACAGCACGCTTATGGATGAATCGAACCACGTATCGAAGGTCTTGGTCTCTCCCTCAATTTCCTCGCGAGGCGCGCCGCACTTGGGGCACCTCTCTACGGGTGCTGGGTCCTTCCATGGCTGAACGTACTTACCGGGCTCTGCCAAGATCACGTAACCGCATCTACGGCACCTCCATAGGGGGACTTCAGTACCGTAGTACCTAGTTCTTGAGATGGGCCAATCCATGGTTAGTGACTTTACCCATGTGTCGAACTTTATCCTGTGTTCCGGCGGCCTGAATATCATCCTATCCGCTACGCGCAGTATCTCATCCTTGAACTCTATCTGTTTCAGGAAGTATTCCTTCATGTGAATGAACTCCACGGGCGTCTTGCAACGCCAACACACGGGGATTTCATGCTCTAGCTCCTCGGTTTTCACTAGGAGTCCTTCCTCGTTAAGCTTCTTGGCTATAGCTTCCCTAGCGTCAGCCACCTTAAGGCCCTTGAGGAAGCCTGCTTCCTCGTTCATCGTGCCGTCTGGGTTTATTAGGATCCTTGCCTCAAATCCCATCTCCCTGAAGAACCATATGTCCATGGTGTCTCCGTAGGAACACATCATTACTAAGCCTGTTCCGAACTCGGGCTTAGCTATCTCGTGCTCCAGAATGGGTACTTCGCGGCCGTAGAGAGGCACTATGGCGTGCTTGCCTTTAAGGTGCTTGTACCTTCCATCCTCAGGATTATATATTACAGCTGCGCATGCGTTAAGGAGTTCAGGTCTTGTCGTAGCTATTACTATGTCCTCACCCGTCTCCTTAACCTTGAACTTAATGTAGTAGAGCTTACCCTTGACCTTCTCGAACTCTATCTCAGCCTCTGCAAGGGTTGTCCTGCACCTTGGGCACCATGTCACCGGCTTGTATGATTCATAGATCAATCCCTTCTTCCACATTTCTACGAACGTTGCTTGGGTTACTTTCCTGTATTCTGGGGAGTCAGTACCGTTGCGCCAGTACTGGAACGCGCATCCTAAGCGTTTCCATATCTTAACCATGTCGGCCTCGAACTCGTCGAGCACCTGCTTAACCATGTTGAGGAACTTCTCCCTGCCCTCAGGCGTGGACGCTATCTCGTGCGCCACCACGCCGTATCTCTTCTCAACAGTCACTTCCGCTGGTAACCCGTTCCTGTCAGCGTAGAATGGTTGAAGCACTTCATACCCAGCTAACCTGAAGGCACGCGCTATCATGTCTATCTGCGCGTAGTGAGCGGCTTGCGCCACGCCCCACCTGCCTGAGGGATAGGGTGGTGGGGTGTCGATAACGACGTACTTCTCAGACTTAAGGAAGTCTATCTCCTTCTTCTCGTAGATCCTCTCCTCACTCCACTTCAGCAGTATTTCCTCCTCAAGCTTAGGTTCCCAGCGCTTGACCTTCAGCTTAGGCTTAACCTTCAAAGCCGCACCCATCATCTTTTCGAGGCAAACTTATGAACTTTATCTCAAGACTGAATCCTCAGTAAGTGCTCAGGAGGCTTAATCGCGATCCACGCCGCCCCAACAAGCACGGCATCATCCCCTAACGGCGTTAACGTTAGTTTCGGCTCCCTATTTATTAGGAACTCCTTGACGCGGCTGAACACTAAGCTCATGAAGTCAGGGTTCCTCAACGCTACGGACCCACCCACACTCACTACCTCCGGGTCATAGACGTTAATGACGGACGCTATCCCGGCAGCGTTAATGACTTCCAACTCCTTAATGACGGCAGTAGCGAACGCGTCACCCTCCCTCCACAGCTTGAAGAGGGTTGCTGCACTTAACTCGCCCTGCATCGCTAACCTGTGGGCTTCTGATTTCGGACCCCGCCACTTAGAGGCTAAGGCAGATGCGAATCTAGGGATGTTATTGCCGGAGGCCAAACCCTCCCAGTGACCCCTAGCACCGCACCCGCACCGTATATTGCTTCTGAGGTCAAGCACTATGTGCCCGACCTCGTGCGCGTTGCCGTCCTTACCCAACAGTAGGTGTCCGTCCACCACCGCACCCGCACCTATGCCGGAGCTTATGGTCACGTAAACAACATTCTCGGCATCTCTCCCCGCACCGGCCCAGTACTCACCCCACACCGCAGCAACGCAATCATTCACGACATAGGCTGGCGCGTTGAAGGCATTACTTAAGGGTTCCTTAAGCTTGAAGTTCCTTAACGGGTTATTAGGGGTACCCACCACAATTCCTTCTCTTATGTTGAGCGGCCCTATGCTCCCAACACCTATCGCCTCTACTCTCGCAACATCATTTCTCGCCATCAATTCCCTCCCTAAGTTAATGACCCTCAACGCTACTGCGCTTGGGTCGCCGCCCTTCGGCGTCGGGACACGCAACGCGTCAATTAACTTACCGTCAGTAGATACTAGGCCAACCCTAAGGTTAGTTGCGCCAACATCAACCGCAAGTACGTAGCTCCCCATTCACGACCACCTTACCCTCCCACTAAGCACGGAAACAACGTAATTCACGGCGTCCTCGGGATTACGGACTACCTTGACCTCAGCTAATCTCCTTTCATCAAGGTAAGGAGCTAGCGCGGCTAACTCATCTGATGGCATGCCAAACCCCGTGAGTAACACCGTGGGTACGCCCTCAGTGTAGGCTGTGACTGCCTCCTGCATAGAGCCAGCGCCCCCACCCATAACCACGAGAACCTCCGATGACCGCACCAGAAACACGCTCCTAACCCTGAAAGACGTACCGGTACGGACGACTACGGCTCCATCAGGGAACTTAACACGTTCCTGCTCCAGGGGCGGGATTATCAGCACATTAAATCCACGGGTTAACGCCTCATCAACTATGACGCGCATTAGGCCCCAATACCCACCAACAACTATGGTGACTTCCTTAGGGTTAACCCTACTACTTAGTAGCTCAATGAATTCGCGTGCAGCCTCAACTAGCTTCACCGGAGGCTCTCCGGAGTAAGCAGCTATGCCTACGTACCTCAAGCACTTCACCATCTTGACAATACGTGTGTGTATATTAAGAAGTTATAACTGGTTTTACACCATAAAACTTAGGTGCGAGGACGTGCGTGAAGCAGGGACAATACGGGTAGTGGCGCTACTCATAGTTGCCCTATTGATAACGGCGTCAATAAGTGTGAGGGGTACACAGGCAGAAGCGTCGGGAACCACAGGCAGTATACGTGTAGTAGTGACCTCCCCCTCCCTTCTCTGGGTTGTTAAGGAAGTTGGAGGTGACTTAGTAAGCGTAATGAACATAATACCGCCGGGCACCGATCCGCACACATACGAACCGCCGCCTTCCCAGCTAATCAGCATGCTGAAGAACGCTGACGTAGTCTTCATTACGGGCCCGACTCACCTACCGGTCGAGTTAAGGATAAGAGAGTTAGCTAGGGAGGGAGCGATAAAGGCGATCATTATTGATTATGAGGACTACGTGCGCCATGGACTGAGAATACTCCCCAACCCCAAGACAGGCCTGCCTAACCCTCACGGATACTTATTCTCACTCACGGGGCTATGTGCGGTTGCTAAGACAGTCAGCGAAGTCCTCTCATCGATTGATCCAGCCCACGCCACCTACTTCAGAGTGAGGGCAGATACCCTAGTCCAGGACTTAATGAGTGAGTTGAGCACTCTACGTAAGACAGTACCTCACGACTTACACATCGGGTTAGCGGGTCCACCACTTCAGTACGTTGCTGAGGAGCTAGGACTTAACGTGACCTTCATGTTGCTACCGGATGTTGAGTCCGAGCCCTCCGAGAATGACATTGCGGCACTAATCAACGCTGTTAAGACCCGTGAAATTGACGCCTTCCTAATCTCAGACATGGTTGCGGCTAAGAACCCGAAGACCCTCACCTTAGTTCGAGGATTGGGCATACCGGTAATAGTGGTTCCCGTAGCTAAGTTCTCTGACACACCTCAAGCAATCTCTCCAACTCTCTCGGGGGAGTTGCGCTCGTTAATACAACCTAACCCAAGCGGAGGTAATGAATGCTCAAGCAGTAATGGTGGCAATGGATGGGAGCTACTTCACGAATTCGCTGTGTGGTTAGCTGTTTGTGAGGCTGTGTTAATTCTCGTGTTAGTTGCGGTAATTAACAGGTACAGGAGGGTGGTAATGAATGCCGTGCTCAGGTGAATTAAATGAATTAAACACATTAAGTAGTGATGATCACCTAGTCAGCTTAAACGGTGTTCATGCTGGGTACGATGGTAAGTCAGTACTGATTGATGTAACCTTCAAGCTCAAGTCACCATTCTTTGCTGTCCTAATGGGTCCTAATGGGGCTGGCAAGACAACGCTGTTACGCGTGATAATAGGCTTGCTCAAACCTCTTAGAGGTGACGTACTGGTTTACGGTGTGAGGCCTTGGGAGAAGCCCGAGGTCGTCAGGGAGATCATAGGGTACGTACCTCAGCTCCTCCTAGTCAGGCAGGATGTTCCGGTCAGGGTTGAGGAGGTCGTCGCTATGGGCATGTTATCGAGGCTACCGCCCCCAAGAAGGCTAACCAGGAGGATTCGGGAGGAGGTGAGTAAGGCGTTAAACATGGTTGGTTTGGAGGGCCTAGAGGGACGCCTCTTCAACGAACTGTCGGGCGGGCAGAAGCAGAGGGTATTAATAGCTCGTGCCCTAGTCAGGAAGCCTAAGTTACTGGTTCTCGACGAGCCGTGCTCAATGCTTGACTTCAAAGCAAGGTGCGAGATGATTAAGCTCCTCCAGAAGCTTCACGTTGAGAGAGGCGTTGATATACTGCTTACCGCCCACGACATCTCTCCCTGCTTAATCCTTGAGCCAACAGTGATACTAATTAATAGGAGAGTGTATGCGGTGGGTAAACTCAGAGACGTGTTGAGGCCTGAAACCCTGAAGTTAGCGTATCCCGGCCTAACCGAGGTTGAGGGGGCTATAATTCTGGGTGAGGACCATGTTGCCGGTTAACGCCGTTCTAATACCGGTGTACCTTGCCGCAGTGTTAAGCGGGTTACTTGCGGGGTCCGTCAGCCCCGCGCTAGCGTACTCCAAGTCAGTCACCTTCGGAATAACGCTAATGCATTCTGTGCTTGCAGGGGCGCTAATAGGGGTGTACTCACACGATGCCCTACATCTACCGGTAAACCCCTTACTCACAGCCGTGGTGATGTCGCTAACAGCGTCCCTCTTAACGGCTGAGGCAGTAGCCCGTGGCTTCCCGGAAGATGCTGCGGTAGCGATATCAGTTAGCGTGAGTGTCTCAGTGGCTGTGATAATGACTTACGTCGTAGCCCTCACCACCCCATACGGCGTCAGTAAAGCCTTCGGCTACGTATTCGGGGTCTCGGCGCTAGCAACGTGGCACGATGTCGTGAGGTTAACTGCGGTACTCGTGATGGTTATCCCATTGATTCATCTATTCTGGTGTGAGTTCAAGTACGTGGCGTTTGATCCTGAAGGGGCTGAGGCGATGGGCTTGCCAGTCAGAGCTTACAGGTATCTCTACTACTTCACAGCATCGGTAGCGGCAGCGTCACTAGCAATGAGTTTAGGCGTCCTACTTGCCCACATAATCATTACGGTGCCGGGTCTACTAGCGCTCAGGGCTAAGAGCCCGAATCCCTTCAAGCTCAGCTACCTTGTCAGTGTAGCAGTTATAACCTCAGGTTACGCGCTCGCATGGTCCCTAAACATACCTCCCTCAGGTGGTGTAGGGGTGGTTGCTTCAGGAGCTTTAGTAGCGTTGCTGGTGATGAGACGTGGAGGCTAACTCCCTAAGCATCAGGGAGGCAGACTACTTAGTAGCGCTGTACGTGAAAGGGGGAGCATCGAGACCTGTGAAGCCCTCTGCCCTTGCTGAGGTCTTAGGTGTAGCTAAACCCACAGCTACCTTAATGTTAAAGAAACTAATCATGCAGGGGCTAGTTAAGCGTGTTGAGGGTGGCTACGAACTAACCGGTGAGGGTCTTAGGTTGGTTAAGGAAATAATCTGGCGTCACGGTGTTGTTGAAGGCGCGTTGCTTAAGCTAGGTCTAAGTAAGGATGAGGCGTGCATGGTCGCCCGGCTGATAGAGTTGAACATACCTATGAGTTCGCTTCAGTGCATCTGGAGGAATTTAGGGTGCCCGATGGAATGTCCTCACGGGTTCAGAATAAGCGTAGATGACGAACCAAGCCCGGTTACTTGCAGGCCTCTGGGGGCATATGTACATCGTTCTCTTAATAAATATAAAAGTAATAAGTCTTGAGACAAAAAATCCAAGGAACCTCAGAAGATATGTGAGGGCGTTAGTGGATTGGGCATAAGGGAAGTAATTAGGAAGATATTCGAGCCAAGATCCGTAGCCGTAGTGGGTGTTAGGAAAGACTCTAGGAACCCAGGGTATGAAGTTCTGAAGAACATAGTGCGCATGGGCTTCAAGGGGGAGTTATATGCTATCGGCTCCGTAGACGTGGGTCAAGAGTTAGGCATCCCCACATATTCCTCAGTATCTGAACTACCCAAGGACGTAGAACTGGCAATAGTGTCGGTACCTACTGAGGAAGTTCCTAAGGTAGTGGAGGAGCTTGGAGCGAGAGGGGTCCGCGTCGTCATTATATTGTCCAGAGGCTTCAGTGAGACCGGAAGAACCTCGAAGAGGGATCTGGAAGATCAGGTTATGGAAGCGGCAAGGAAGCACGGCGTTAGAATTCTAGGGCCAGGCTCCCAAGGTGTTGGAAACCCGGGTAAGTCCTTCTACGCCTCATGGCCTTTAGTGGAGAAGCAGGGCCCCCTAGCCATAGTTTCAAGAAGCGGTGCGGTAGCATCAACGCTCGCTACATGGGCCGTTAGCGAGGGTTTAGGAATAAGCAAGCTAGCCACGCTCGGAAATAAAGCTGACTTAGATGAGGTAGACATACTAGAGTACTTAGCCGAGGACGATGAAAGCAAGTGTGTGGCTCTCTACATAGAGGCGGTCAGAGATGGCAGGAGGTTCATGAAGGTCCTAAAAGAAACAACCCTCAGAAAACCCGTCGTCGCCCTAAAGTCAGGTAGAACTAGGTCGGGCGCCTTCGCCGTAGCATCTAGGCTGGGTATGCCTGCAGGGCACTACAGGCTATATCTAGAAGCCTTCAGGAAGACAGGTGTGCTCCCCGCCAACAGTCTAGAGGAACTCTACGACGTGTGGAAAGGACTAGCATTACTACCGCTAGTTCACGGATCCAACGTACAAATCATAACGACGTCAATAGGTGCTGGAGTAATACTAGCCGATGCCCTAGAGGAACTGGGGTTAAGATTAGCTAAAACAAGCCCTGAAGTGAAGAGAGTACTTAGAAAAAGAGTAAGCGAGCACTCGCTAATCAGCAATCCCCTCAACCTGCCGCGTGACGCCAGCGAATCTGAGATCAACTCAGCAATAGAGGAGGTAATGAAGGATCAGAGAGTAGATATAGTAATGGTGGTGCTAGCTGGTATGACATTGAGGGCCTCAGATATCCTAGTAAAGTGGAAGAAATATAACGGTAAGGCCCTAATACCTATTCTCTTAGGTTCGCCTGACGAAACAATCCTTAATTTACAGAGACGAGGTGTTCCTGTGTACATTACACCTGAGAGAGGTGCTAGAGCGGCGGCAGCTCTGGCTAGGTACTCGTCTTATCTAAAGTATGCACGCAAAATTGAAGTTATAGACTAGTATAAGGTAAGGTAGATGTAATTTGCTCCTTGCTCACTTTTTGAGGTTAGTGGAAAGTTCATTATGGTGAGCCCAATTGAATCAGGTTCATAATATACCTAAGTTAATAGACTGCAACGCCAGATCCAGGATAATCCGGTCAAGAAATAAGATATTATTAATGGGTAGGTGCGTCGAGGTCGAGCATAGCGATGCGCTAGTGACCTTCAGGGATTCAGGATACTCAATACTCTCGGTCTGTCTTGAGGAGGAGCACATTAACATGGTTGGGTTTAAGTTAGCTGGAATATTACGTAGGTGTAGGGACTTTCTCGAGGAAGTTGCCGTGCTGACGGTTGATGGCTCACCCCATTGTGTCCAGTTACACTTCATGGTTGAGGAAGCCTTTAAAGTAACGGGTCTTGAAGGCGAGATACGTAGGAGACACTTCGTCATTGTTAAGGGGGAGGGTGTCGTTGAGGTTCCGAAGGAGAGTGTTAAGGTCGCCAGGTATTTAAGCAAGGTGTCTAAATTAATTAAGCAATGCAAGGGTTAAGTATCGAAGAATATTCTAATTGAGTCGAACCTTTATTATCATTAACCAGCTATGTAGATTGGGTGAACTTTTGGCTTCGTTGGATGAAGGTCTGCTTCAGTGGGCGGTCGATAAAGCCCTAGGGGCTGGTGCCTCCTACGCCGAAGCTAGGTACCAGCGTGACGTCACGTCGGGTGTTGTTCTCAGGAACGCACGTACCGTCGGTGTCGGTAGCGAGGTGCGTGAGGGTATCGGGATACGGGTAATAGTTAATGGGTCACTAGGCTTCGCCGCAACGAACACCCTAACTAGGGAGGGCGTTGAACGTGCGGTCATGGCAGCAATTACCAGGGCTAGGGCCACAGCAAGCCTAAGGAAAACACCGATAGAGTTCAGCGATGAGAGGCTTGGAAAGGCATCCTACGAGGTCGCCGTGAGAAGACCCTTAGGCGACCTAACGGCAGAGAGCCTCACTCAGCTCGGTAAGAGGCTCACCGAAGTAATAAACTCATCGGTAAGGGAAGTTAAGATCCCTGCCGTGATGTTCCAGGCGGGTACGCGTCTCCAGGAGAAATTAGTGATTAACTCAGATGGTGCGGCAATCCATTCAGTCGTTCCACGTGTAACGACCTTCATTAACTTCGTCCTAGTCCACCCGCAGAAGGGAACGCTTCAGAGAACCCTCGAGAAGGAGGCTTCCGGAGGCGCGGAACTCATTGATTCGTGGCGCCTGGAGGATGTCGTGAGTGAGGAGGCGAGGAACCTAGAGAAAGTATTCCTTAAGGGTATCGAGCCACCGAAAGAACCCATCGATGTTGTTGTTGGTTCAGAGGTCGTCGGCCTACTCGTGCACGAGTCGGCCGGGCACCCCATGGAGGCTGACAGGATACTCGGGAGAGAAGCCGCGCAGGCAGGTGAGTCATTCGTCAAGCCAGATATGATAGGTAAGTACAGGATAGGGACGGAGTACGCTACCGTCATAGAGGACCCCACGATACCGGGCAGTAACGGCTACTACCTCTTCGACGACGAAGGGGTTCCGGCAAGGCCTAGGTACCTCTACAAAGAGGGCATCATTTACGAGCCCCTCCACAACAGGCATACAGCGAAACTCATGGGCACCTCGAGCAATGCCGCCGCTAGGGCAATGGATTACGCTTCAGAACCCATCATAAGGATGAGTAACACGTACCTCAAGCCAGGGGACATGAGCTTTGAGGAACTGATAGAGGATATTAAGTTAGGGGTCTTCATAAAGTCCTACATGGAGTGGAACATAGACGACATGCGGTGGAACCAGAGGTATGTAGGCCTTGAAGCATACATGATAAGGAACGGTGAGCTGGCTGAGCCCGTCAGGAACCCCGTGCTTGAAATCACTACTAAGGGCTTCTACAGCAACATCGTGGGTGTTGATAAGCACCTAAGATTCTACCCGGGAACATGCGGGAAGGGTGAGCCAGCGCAGGGCGTTCCCGTATGGTTTGGAGGGCCAGACGTGAGATTAGCTAAGATAAGGTTAGGGGTGATCGCGTAATGGTCGCCGCGCTCGAGTTAGCGGAATCCGTACTTAAGAAGCTCGAAGGAAGGTTCGACGACGTAGCGGTCCTAGTAAGGCAACGTGACTACGTGATGGTTAAGCTGTGGAACACTGAACCCTCAGTTACGCAGTCATGGATCGACACTAAGGTATCGGTGCTAGTGGCGAAGGACGGTAGGGTGTTCTCAACAGAACTCTCCGTGAGTGACCCCGACGCGGTTAATAATGCGCTAAGAAACGTTAGTGAGATCCTAACCAAGCTGGAGCCTTCCGAGATCTATGCCCCACTACCTGTGTCAGCAGGGTTCAAGCCCCTCAAGGGGCTAGTGGATCAGAACGTCCTTAAGGGCATGGAGGAGCCCGGCAAGTACGTGGAGATAATGATTGACGCTGCACTCAGGGAAGGTGCAGAAAGGGTGGCTGGCACGTTGGTACTTGGCCGCATGACTAAGGCGTTAGCCACAAACAAGGGATTCAGGGGGATGGAGGAGGGCACGGAGGTTGAGGCGTACTTAAGGGCATTCAAGGGTGAGTTCAGCGGTCACTGGGCCCACGGGAGTAGGATACTGGACGCCAACGCGTTAAGGGAGGTGGGAAGGCGTGCAGGGATGTACGCAACCATAACGAACAGTAAGGCGGACTTCACGCCAGGCAGGTACGACGTTATCCTGTCACCGCTGGTGGTCGGGAACCTAATCGACACTATCGGTTGGATGGCTTCAGCCATGGCGGTAATGATGGGCTTCTCAATGTTCATGAAGGTCAAACCAGGCGAGAAGGTGGGCTCAGAAGCTGTAACCATAATTGACGCGCCAAGGGACACTGAATTAGCTAGGTCAACAGCCTTCGATGATGAGGGCGTGCCGACTAAGGACAAACCAATAATTAAGGACGGTGTCCTCGTAAACCTCCTACACAATACAGGCACAGCCAAGAAGATGGGCACAGAATCAACGGGCAACGCAGGATGGTTATTCCCAACCCCATGGAACCTGCACGTGAGCCCAGGCAACGTTAAGAGTGAAGAGGAACTAATCAGCGAATTAAGGAACGGCGTAATAATAACCAACAACTGGTATACCAGACTACAGAACTACGTTGAAGGAGTATTCTCAACCGTAAGTAGGGACGCAGCGCTCCTCGTAAAGAATGGCGAGGTTGTAGGTCACCTAGGGAGAATAAGGATCGCAGATAAATTCGCTAACCTACTGTCAAACTGGGAGCTAGCTACGAGAGAAACACACAAGATAAGATGGTGGGAAGTAGAAACACCAACCAAGGCACCCTACGCACTAATAAGGCAAGTAAACCTAACGAAACCATTCATCTAACACTCAAACCACGAGAAGAAAGCCACTTTTCTTCATCCCCCACCTAAGCCATTCAATCATACTACTTTGCCTACGTTCTCTGACGTTGCCTAAGTAACGCGTAGTAACTAGCCACCAGCACAGCGATAGAAACTGCTGTGACAAGAAACACATAGGTAGCTGGAACCAACCTATACTTAATGTACTCTTCCATAGTTGCTGAGGGGATAACCACGGCCGTTAAGTTCACATCCCTCCTTAACACTTCTGGACTCACATTCAACGCCCTAGCCACATCATCGATCGACGTTAACCACTGAACCTTCACGACGTAGGTTGCCTTAATGACGTTATCACCATTAACTAATCCCCTCCTCACAGCGTCCTCAACCTCTTTCGAATTCCCAAGAGCACCACCCGGTAACCCCTCTACCGACGTGTACGTGTGATACTGGCACCAAGGAAATAATGCATCGGTGAAGCTAGGCAACTCAACGGTGGACCTATTATTAATGTTAAGCGTAATGAGGACCGTCAAGAGTAGCGGGGTATCCGGGATGGAGTCACCCGTCACCGAACATAGCTTGTCCGCTAATGAGCTGTTAGCGGCCATGAAGTAGTACTCTATATCAACACCTAACCTCAACTCCACATTCGTGTCATCCTTGTTAGGGGTAGTAAAGCGTAGGAGAACAGCGTACTCCCCAACAGTAATGTTTCTCCCGACGTCATCCTTGGAAACAAGAGGAAGCGGGTAAATATAGGGGCCGCCCTCTGACCTAATGAACTTATTCGAAACCACGTGACTCTCTATAGTGTAAAATGAACCTAAAAACACAACA
>CAYNPH010000073.1:0-3269 GCA_964399035.1 uncultured Desulfurococcaceae archaeon | reverse complement strand
CTAGTAGGTGGAGTAATTAATGAAACGGTTTTCATTACGGCAAGTAAATTTATTACCTTCCCCGGAAACCCATTTAAATAAGGGTGATACCCCCTTGAACGCCCGAATAGTTCCCGCGGTACTTCTTGCTCTCGTAGTCGTATTGGGAGTTGTCGCGGCACTAGTAACTAGCCCGACACCAGTAAAGGCACAGACAAAGAAGAATGCCGTGTGTATCGTGTACGATATAGGCGGTAGAGGCGACCTAGGCTTCAACGACATGGCCTACCTAGGCGCTCAAATGGTGCACGAGAAGCTCGGTCTAAAGATTGTCGCGTTATCCTCAATGAGCCAGGACGACTACCTGCCGAACCTAAGGACATTAGCTAAGCAGGGCAACTGTGTAATAATCATTGGCGTAGGTTTCCTAATGACTGACGCTGTCAAGGAGGTTGCTAAGGAGTACCCGAACCAGCTATTCGCTGGAGTTGATGAGTACATACCTAACATGAAGAACGTAATAGGTATTGTGTTCAGGGAGAACGAAGGCTCAGCACTAGCTGGTGCCCTTGCTGCCCTAATAGCGATACACTATGGCGCTAGTAAGGTTGGCTTAGTACTCGGCATGGAGATCCCTGTGCTCTACAAGTTCGAGGCCGGCTACAGATACGGCGTGTGGTGGGCAGCCCACTGGTACAAGTGGAAGTTCGGCCAGCAGAAGAACATTGAGGTGCTATATCAGTATACTGGCACCTTCAAGGATCCGGCTAAGGGCAAGGAGGCGGCAATGGCACAGCTACAGCAAGGAGCAATAGTAATTTACAATGTTGCTGGCGCGACCGGTCTAGGAATCTTCGACGCGGTTGAGCAGTGGGGTAAGGATCACGGAAGAACGCAGGGGCCGCCATTCGCGATAGGCGTTGACTCCGACCAAGACTGGATTAAGCCTGGATGGATAATCGCCTCCATGATGAAGCGTGTTGACATGGGCGTCTACTATGCCACTAAGAAAGCACTTGAATATGAGGAGGGCAAGATAAGCTCCTACGGCGGCATAATGTCCCTAGGCATCAAGGAGAAAGGCACAGTCCTATCAAGCATTGACGACCTATACACCTTCATGAAGATGGGTGTTGAGGAGGGCGTCATTAAACCAAGTCAAGAACAGGCAATAGTGCAGAAGGTGAAGGAGATCAGGGAGTCACTACCTTCATGGATATGGCAGGCAGTCAATGAGCTGAAGGAGGAGATACTCACGGGTAAGGTTCACGTACCGGCACCAATGAAGAAGGCTGATATTGAGAAGGTTAGGGTTGAGTACTCAGTAGCGTCGCCGAATGCTAAGGGATGGTCACTTCCGTGGACACCGCCGTCCGTCACGACGTCAACGTCGACGACTGCCTCAACCACTACGTCAGCGACTTCCTCGGCCGTAACCACGACTGTCACAGTAACTCATACCGTGACTAAGTCGGCTGTCTCAACAGTCACAACTACTGTAACACACCAGGTCACATCGACGAACTGGGGTATTGCCGGCGGACTGTTAATCATAGGCTTAATCATAGGCATAATAATCGGCTGGGCAGCTAAAAGGAAGTAATAAGCGCTCCTAAACCCCTATATTTTTTCAAAACATTTCATAAGGAAACGTTTAAATTATTTTAACCAGACGCCCTCCAAAGCATCAGTCAAGCTTATATCCTAGACCTTAAACACCTAATATAAGGCTGATGCTCTTGAGCGTGCCACTAGTACGTGTTGAAAATATAGTCAAGGTTTATCCAGACGGTACCGTCGCACTGAGAGGGGTGACACTAGAGATCAGGGCAGGCGAGGTGCTGGGCTTACTGGGCGAGAACGGTGCTGGCAAGACCACACTCATGAAAATTGTTTCCGGGTTGTTACAACCAACTAAGGGCACGCTCTATGTTAGAGGCGAGAAAGTACGCTTCACAATGCCTGCACAAGCACTGAAGAAGGGCATAGGGATGGTACATCAGCACATACCGCTAGTCCATAACTTCACAGGGCTCGAGAACATCTTACTAGGGCTAAAAGGAATTAGGAAAGAAGAGGCGCTGAAGAAGCTTGAGGATTTAATGAAGCAAACAGGACTCAAGGTAAGGTTGGATATTCCTGTGGAGGATCTTTCCCTAGGCGAGAGGCAGAGAATAGAAATACTCAAGATGCTTTTCCGAGGGGTTACGCTACTCATCCTAGACGAACCCACAACAAACCTAACGCCCGTGGAGACTAAGGATTTATTCCGTCTACTTAGGCAACTTGCTTCCGAGGGCAAGGGAATAGTCTTCATATCGCATAAGATCAAGGAAGTAATGACTGTAACTGACCGTGTAGTTGTGTTAAGGAAGGGCAGGGTGGTTGGCGAGCTGAAAACCAAGGAAACCAACCCGAAGGAACTTGCTTCCCTAATGGTTGGGAGGGAAGTAGTGTTCACGTACCCACCCAAGAAGCCTGTGGAGAAAGTTGAGGATCTTCTGACTGTTAAAGACCTGTGGGTTACCGATGACCTCGGCAGGCAGGCTGTTAAGGGAGTTTCATTCACGTTACGCTCCGGTGAGATCCTAGGTATCGCAGGTGTTGAGGGTAACGGACAAAGGGAGCTGGTGGAGGCACTGACAGGGCTTAGGCAGGTAGATAAAGGTAAGGTGATCTTTAAGGGCGATGACGTCACTAATGCTGACCCGGCCAAGCTCTCCTTTAAGGGACTCGTCCACATACCCGAGGATAGGCAGAACTACGGTTTAGTAATGACTATGAGCGTATTAGAGAATGTGCTCTTGGGGCTTCACAGGTATCCGCAATTCCTCAAGAAAGGGTTGGTAATAGACTGGAAAAGAGTGGCCGAGCATGCGAAGGAACTAATAAAGAAGTTCGAGATAGTTGTCAGGTCTCTTAAATCACCCGCTAGATCACTTAGCGGCGGTAACCAGCAGAAACTAATAGTTGCTAGGGAATTAAGTAAGCACCCATCAGTAATAATAGCGGCCAACCCAACCAGAGGTCTTGACGTGGCTTCAACTCAGTTTGTCAGGAACCTATTAATAGAATTAAGGAATAAGGGAATAGGCATACTCCTCGTTTCCTCAGACCTCGACGAGGTTCTAGACCTGTCAGATCGTGTTGCTGTTATGTACGAGGGCAGGTTCATGGCCCTCAAGCCCACGGAGCAGTACACGATGCAGGAGATAGGCATGCTCATGGGAGGTGTTGAGGTGTGAGCGCGGTTATCGAAGTAATTAAGGAAAAGGCTGAACCCATAATTA
>CAYNPH010000072.1:0-4805 GCA_964399035.1 uncultured Desulfurococcaceae archaeon | reverse complement strand
GCCCATAACCATGATCGACGTCTCCCTAAGGATAGGTATCCTGGACCTCCTCCTAGACCTGCAGAAGAAATTCAACACAGCCTACCTATTCATAACTCACGACTTCGGCGCCGCAAGGTACTTCGCCGCTAAGGGCGGGGGACTCATAGCGGTGATGTACTTAGGCAAGATAGTTGAGGTTGGGCCAGCCGAGGACGTTATCCACGATCCTCTCCACCCCTACACTAAGGTGCTAATGTCCGCCGTGCCCGTCCCTGACCCTGAGTTGTCGAGAAAGAAAAAGTTGCTCAAGCTGAAGAGCCTCGACATACCGAGCCCCATGAACCCACCGCCCGGATGTAGGTTCAACACTAGGTGCCCCTTCTCCAAGCCTAGGTGCGAGAAAGAGGAACCACCGCTTGTTGAAGTTAAGAAGAAACACTGGGCTGCGTGCTGGCTCTACACCTCGTAAGCAACGCGTTTTTAACCAACGCTAATACTCCCTTACCTTAGGAGGGGAGAGCTAGTGCACCCCATGCTTTACAGGAGCTTGCTTGCGGTCGCCATGAGCTTCCTGGTTCTTGCTTTCATAGCTTACCCCTTCATAAGGCCTGGTAGCGCACCCTTCATAGCTAACACCTTAGGTGTCATCTTACTCCTCATATTCATCGTCGGGATAACGATTGAGTATAAGAGGCAACATCGTGGTGGCTAGTTACCGACGTGAAAGCCCGTGGGAACCGGGAAAAACTTAGCTTGGACTTTAAACCTCGGTCCTCAGCCTCGGGTTGAACATCTCGTCGATCGCGTAAGAGAACAGTATTAGGCCCGTCTGGAAGCCAACGATCGCTATTATCGGGGCTAGCAGGTAGTGGATCGTGCTCAAGCTGCTTAACGCTCCCTGCGTGTAGGCCCAGTTCAGCATTATTCCCCAGTTCACGGTGCTGAAGGGTAACATGCCTAGGAAGTAGAGACCTACCGACGAGTATATCGCGCCCGTCGTCGCGAATATGAAGTTAATCGCTATATAACTCATTATGTTGGGCATTATCTCTCGGAACACTATGTGCCTTGTTGGGAGACCCAACGCCTTCGCCGCCTCAATAAATTCACGGTTCCTAAGCGACAGCACCTGCGACCTAATGCTCCTAGCAAGCCCTGCCCACGCCGTGACGCTGAGTATGGCTCCGATCACGAAGGGGTTTGTGGACCTTATCACGGTGCTTAGTACGATGAGTAGGGGTAGGCCAGGAATCACCATGACTATGTCAGTTGCCGTCATTAGTCCTGCGTCAACCTTACCTCCGAGGAAACCAGCAATCATGCCCACCGTTATCCCCACTATCGTCGTTATGAAGCCGGCGGTGAACGCTATCTGGAGAATTGAGGGAGCACCCCAAACTATCTCGGACCATATGTCCGCGCCGAAGTAGTCACAGCCGAGCGGGTGTTCTAGGGAGGGGGGCCACTTAAGGATCGTTGGCGGAAGGTATATGGGGCAGGTGTAGTTCTTCGGGTAAGGAACCAGGTGCGGGCCCACCACAGCCATTAGTATGTAGCCCAATGTTATTATGAAGCCCGCCAGTGCTTTCTTATTTCTCACTAAGATCTTTGCCGGTATAACTACCCAGTCCTCAAGGAATGACTTAATTATTTCCTTCATTGTTAGTGGTGGGGCTACCTCCTTACTCATCACCTACCCACCTCCCCGCCTCTCCTTACTCTCGGGTCTAGGAACCCGTAGAGCATGTCGGCAAGGAAAGTCCCTATAGCTACGGCGATCACTATGATGTCGAAGGCACCAAGCATCAGGAACCAGTCCCTCTTAGTAATCGCTTGGTATAGCATGTAACCGACGCCCGGGTAGCCGAAGATGTACTCTATGAATATCGAGCCACCGAACATGAAACCCAGGCTGAGCATGAACTGCGTGAATATGGGTAGTATCGCGTTCTTGCCTACGTAAGTAACGACGATCCTCCTTGAAGGTAGACCACGTGCTTGGGCGTACGCTATGTAGTCCTCACCAAGTACGCTGATCGTGCTACCCCTCATGCTTAGGGCCCAGCCACCGAAGTTAATGAAGACCCACGTAATTATGGGTAGTGCCGCATGCCACATGACGTCAGCTATGAATTCCAGTGAGAAGCTGGGTTGCACACTGTAAGCCCCACCCGTGGGGAAGAGATTTAGTTGGAATGCGAATATTATGAGGAAGATCAGCGCTATGACGTACGCCGGGATAGACCTGATTATTGAGAAAGTGACTGCCAAGACACTATCAAACTTACTTCCGTGCTTGTAAGCCATTAACATGCCTATGAGCGTCCCTAATCCGAAACTAATTACCAGTGAGGTCGCCACGACAAGCACGGTCCACGGTATGGCGCTGGCCAACAACTCCGTCACGGGCACGCCAGTACTGTAGGATATTGAGTAGCCCAGGTTCCCCCTGAAGAAGTTGTATATGTATCTGAAGTACTGCTCCCATATCGGTCCCTTAGGTACGAAGGGTGTTGCTGCCTCAGCGATCCTTAACGCCGTATCATAAGGCATGTATAGTTGCTGAACGAGCGCCATAGCTAGTGCTTGAATCGGGTTTCCGGGCATGCTCCTAACGACGAAGAACGTTATTGTTACCGCTACGTAAACAGTTAAGAAAGCCGAGATCGCGCGCTTTATGAACCAGCGCAATCCACAGCACCTCCATTCCGTCGTAGGCGCTGAGTTATAGGTATTCTCCTGTCTGATTTCCGGGTTGAGTGTAAAAATGTTAAGTGTTCAGTTTTATGGACGGTGAGGAGAAAAACCTCTCTTATTACTTCCTCTTAGCCGCCCAGCCAATTATTATACCGATTATTAAGCCTATGATTAGCAAACCGCCAGCAATACCCCAGTTCGTCGTTGTTTGCGTTACCGTAGTTGTCTGTACTTGTGTTGTCGTTACCGTTGTTGGCACGGTGGTGGTCTTGTACTGCGTGGTGATGACGGTCTTGCTCACGGTCACGGTGCCTGAGACGGTGGTGGTCTTCACTATGGTCTGCGCAGTAGTGACGGTGGTCGCGGTCGTGGTGGTCTTAGTCACGGTGGTGGTTGTGGGCACGGTTACGGTGATGCCCCAGTACTTCGGGTTCGGCACCACCATGCCGTGGGTTATCATGAAGGCTAGGGCCTCTAGGTGGCCTCCGCCAGCGTTTAGCCAGACGTCGTAGTTGGCCTTCGGGTCAGGCCAGATGAAGTGCTCCTTGTTGTAGAACAGTATTAGCCTCTTCTCGGCAATCGGATACTCAGGTAGCCACTGGTTGGCCGCAATGGCTAGCTCCTGCGCTGCCTTCTTCTGCTCGTCCTCATCGAAGGAGGTAGCGAGCACATTTACTAGCTCGGTGGCGTTGATCTTCGTGTTGAAGTACTTAATCTCAACGTTGTCGAAGAACTTCTTGAACTCCTCGCCCTGCACTATTGACCTCGGTCTGTTGTTGACCTCAATGAACATTCTGTGGAAGGCCTTCCATGGGTAGACCATCCACGCACCGTAGAAGTCGATGGCTAGGTCGTAGTTACCGCCTAGGTACCACTGGTCGCTCCAGTAGCTTGGTGACTCAGGCGTTGAGAGCGTCACGTCAATGCCGAAGGCCTTGAGCTCCTGTGCTATCTCGTTGGCTGCCGCGTCCCAGTCGGTCCAGCCTCCGGGGGCGATCATCGTTAGCTTGAATGGCTGTCCGTCAGGCGTGTACCATACGCCGTTCTTTAGGGTGAAGCCGGCCTTCTCCATTAGCTCCTTAGCTTTATTGAGGTCGTAGTTGTACGGGTCGAAGACACCCTTGTTGATGAGGCTGCCGACCCATTCTTTCTCAGCGACACTCAGTATGCCTATCGGGTACTTGGCGGGAGTGAATAAGCCAGCGCCAGCGGCCTCAGCGACTTTAGTCCTGTTGATTGCGTGGGCGATTGCCCACCTAACCTCGGGCTTAGCTAGCCACTTGTTCTTGAAGTTGAAGACTAGGGCGAATCCTGATAGGTCGTAGATCTTCACTATGCCTGCGAACGGCTTCTGGAGTAGTGAGTTCAGCACCTGCGGTGGCATCATGAAGCAGTCGTAGTCAAGCTTGCCAGCCTCGTAGTACTGCCATCCTACCTGGTTGCTGGTGATGTAGGGCATGACGATCTTGTCGATGAAGACCATGTCCTTGTTCCAGTACTTGTCAAACTTAACTAGCACTACCTCCTTGCTGGTGATTGACTGGAACTTGAACGGCCCGGTACCAATGATCGTCTTGGGCTCGAACTTCATTAGATCCTGAAGTATGCTCTTGTACTGGTCTGGTGATGCCTTAGCTATCTGCTCAGCCCACTTGCCGTAGATGTGGTAAGGACCGACGATCTGGCCGTCCTGCCATAGTAGGTACCACAGGAGTAGGTAGGCCCAGTGCTTCACGTGGAAGACCACGGTATAGTCGTCGGGAGTCTCGATCTTGTCGATGTAGTTCCATACAGGCCTGCCCATGGCCTTGTAGATCATGAATGTGGTCCAGACGTCCTTGGAGGTGAATGGCTGGCCGTCATGCCAGTACACGCCCTTCCTTAAGTGGACGATGATCTCATTCTGATCCTTCTTTATCTCCCAGCTAACAGCTAGCTCAGGTATGAACTTGTTTGGAACCTTGTCCCAGAACGCCAGCCTCTCGTAGACCAGTCCAGGAATGTTAATCGCGCCGGGCGCGAACGGGTTGAAGCGCCTCTGGGGTGGCGGCTGCCACCAGCCATGCGTGTATAGCACTACTTCCTTGTTTTGGGCGTTCATTATTGGTGCTAGGGCGGATAGGGCA
>CAYNPH010000071.1:0-4572 GCA_964399035.1 uncultured Desulfurococcaceae archaeon | reverse complement strand
AATAACGAACATACCGGCAAGGCAATTGGTTCATGATTTAAGAAACGACGACAATGTCATAGGTGCGATGGCGCTAGTCCCACTAAAGTCACCCTACGGCATAGTTAAGCTCGATGACAAAGGATTTGTGAGGGAATTCATGGAAAAACCAGTGCTGAAAGAGTACTTAATAAATGCGGGTGTTTACGCAATGAAACCAGAGGCATTTGAATACATACCGATTAAGGGGGACCTCGAAAAAACCACGTTTCCTGAATTAGCTAGTAAAGGATTACTTAAAGGTGTAGTATATAACAATGTATATTGGCGCTCAGTCGATACTGTGAAGGACGTGGAGGAGGCGTCTAAAGAATTAGCTGAAGGCTTGCCAATGCTTACGGAAAAATAATGGCATCAAGTAACTTAATTAACTAAAGTACTTCCGGTGTTTTCTCATTAACTACTAAGTTGAAAGTCTCTAGAGTTGAGACAGACTTATAAAACACTTAGAAACCTTATCTTTTTGAGGGTGTGCATACCGTGAGGAGGGCCCTCGGCGTAGTTCTAATGCTAGTTGTTGCATTGGTAATAATAGCCTCAGTCGCGGTTCCTGCAACGCGAGCCTCAGTAAAAGCACCAGAACCTTACGCACTACAGCTGACTAGGTTGCATGGACTTAATATACCTCCAGGGATGAGCAAGGACACTAAGGTGCAGGCAGTAGTCATAGTGAAAAGCACGACACCCTACAGTAAGGTTCTACAACTCTACAACAGCATAAGGAAGGAAACCGTAATTATACTAGGAAGGAAATTCAGCATAGTGGCATCAACGCTACAAAAGGACTCCAAAGGGAATTACATATTCAAGGTAATGGGTCCAATAGGTAAGATAGTGGATGTCCTGAAACCCTATAGAACAATGATCTTAGGGCTTTCCGAGAAGCCCCTAATAAACTTTGAGACAGCACTACTTGACGAGGTACCTAAGTCAAAGAATTACCTAATAACCGACACAGTTAAGGAGCCAGACATATCAAAAGTAAAGCCTAAGGAAAACAACTTCTTCATAAGGTACCTAATAGGCGCGGCAACCGTTAACGAAGCCTATGGCATCAACGGATCAGGCATCAAAGTAGCGGTTGTTGATACTGGTGTAGATTACGGTAACCCAGACCTGCAGGGTGCTCTCGATTACTACGTTGGGGTATACAACGGAACGACGATAAGGGAACCGCTAGTGCTTGATGCTGATGAAAACCTAGTGATACTCTTCAAAACCTTCACTGCTAACTCATCAGGCTACATAAACGTTGCTGGCGTTAACTTCACGGACTACATCCCGCAAGCCGTTAACTTAGTGGCCCCATACCCGGCATACTATGTTGGTAACGTAACGTCGCTCAGCGGGAACTACAAATTCGGGGTACTCTATGAGTACATGGCTGGCGAAGGTAAATGGATACGTGTTGGTGCGTTAATGGCTGACCCAACAACTGCAGGCAATTACACTGTACTATACGTTGACGCTAACAACAACAGTGTGTTCAACGACCCCGAAGACATTAAGGTCACATATGACGGGAACAGAATACTCGCAGCTTACAGGCCTGGAAGCACATGGCCATATGCGAGCTATGGTGTTGCTGGAGGGTTCTTCGTAGACGTATACTGGCACTTTAGCTTCCCAGCCCAAGTATACGCTGGATGGAACCTAGGTGGCAAATACCTAAGCATATTCTATGACTTCTACGGGCATGGAACCTCGTGTGCGGCAGCGATAGCAAGCAGGGGATTCCCCGAGGGTATAGCGCCTGGAGCAAAAATCATAGGTATAAAGGGACTATGGTACGGAGATGTCGAGCTGGGTATGCTGTGGGCAGCAGGCTTCAATATAAGCGGATATACACCCACGTATACCGGAGCACCTAGGGCAGACATAATAAGCAATAGTTGGGGCATAAGCCAGTTTACCTACGACATAGCGGGGTTCGGCTACGACTTTGAGTCACTCTTCGAGAACGCGTTAACGACGCCTGGATTCCTAGACCCTAACTACCCAGGCGTATTAATAGTACACGCAGCAGGAAACGGTGGAGCAGGATACGGCACAGTAACCGCCCCAGGAAGCGCGGCTGGAGTACTGACTGTGGGTGCATCAACATCTACCCACATATACTACTACTTCTACGGCTTCGGTGGTGTGGCATACGATGACATAGTATCATGGGCTGCTAGAGGTCCCGCACCAGCCGGGTATATCAAGCCGGACGTGGTTAACGTAGGTGCTTGGGGCTTAACAGCTGCTCCAGTATGGTTAAGTGCAGGAAACTATACGATATTCGGAGGAACCAGCTACGCAACGCCGTTAACGGCGGGGGTAGCGGCTTTAGTATATCAGGCACTTAAATCCCAAGGAATGACATCAATACCGCCGTGGTTAGTGAAGCAAATAATAATGAATACCGCCGTTAACCTGCACTACCCACCATTTGACGAGGGTGCCGGACGTGTTAATGCCCTAGCCGCTGTCCAACTAGCCCTAGAAGTTGCTAATCCGCAGTCAGGTACCTATCATGGACTTAGGATATACAGTGACACATTCTACAAGAACACCGCCTACAAGATGGCCAGAATATGGGAATGGATGTGGCTTGATTACTGTAACTTATTAATGTACTACTGGTACGGCGTAATAATGCCTCCTGTATCACCTTATGACCTCCTGACGACGTACATGCAAGGCAAGTCATACAGCATTTACGTTCCCGACATACCAAGAGGAGGTATAAAGTACTTCACGTTCAACATAGAGAACCCAACAACTTCATCAGCAATTGTGAAGGCAAGCGTAGTTAAGCCTGTCAAAATAAGTAGCAGGAACTACTACTTAAGATTTACATTGTCCCAAGATGAGTCATGGACATACAAGTACATAACGATAACCCCATCAGAGATACCTAAGGATACGGAATACTTGACAGTCGACGTCGTATTGCCGTACCAGGTGTTTGATGGGGACAACGATTACTATGCTGATTATTACGTAGGAGTAATAGCGTACGTATGGATGGGTGACTACAACCACAACGGTGTACCCGACGTCAATGAAAGAGTCGTCGTGAACTTCGGATACTCACTGTCAAACCACAACCTAGTACAGGTTAAGCTACCACTTCAGCTCTTGGAGCAGTACGGGTCAAACGCTAAATTACTGTTCAGAGTATTCGTAAGTAGAGGTGATGACCCATCACCGGCACGTAATGCCTTAGTAAATCAGTACGTAAGAGTCATGGTGACGTATTACGGATTTAAGCCTGACTACTGGGTCAGGTTATACACTAAGTACCCTGGAGGACGCTTAGTGGTTAAGGCGGGCTCGTCAGTAACGGTCAAGGGAAGAATAAGGGCACCTGCATATGCGGCTCCAACAGCCTACCAAGACTACATTAAGCTGGACGTAACATTCGCTGACGGTACAGCAGCAGTGTATTATGTACCTATGAGCTACACCGTTTACTTAACTTTAAGAGCTGGTTGGGCGCGCCTAGTGAATAGTGGGGCCGGAGCAGCATTAGTGCCATACTCGTGGGGCTTCCTAAAAGGCGACAACGCTTGGGACTGGAGGTATGAGTCTGGTGATTGGAGGGTCTTCTACGTGAACGTAGCGGATCCAAAGGTATGGATGTTGCAACTGCAGGCTCACTGGTACAATAAGTATACGTCCCTAGTAACATATACGTTGGGACCCGATGGTCAGTTCGCGGGAGTCTACTATGGGACTGGTGCCTCCTTCCACTACTATTTAGGCGATGGTAAGTTCCTATGGATGGATACTGGCAGATACAAGGTAGCCAACACCATGTCAGTGATATCGTTCCCGTTAATAACGTACCGCGACGCACAGTACCCCACCCCGAAGCCGAACGTAGGGATTTACACAATCTTGGTGAGAACTGTCCTCTTTGGAGGAAGTAGTCCAACTGAAGGCTTTAGACTCTACGCAAGAGCTATACCTGGATTCAAGAAACTACCTGATAGTGTGATGGCGACAGAGGGGCAGCTAACGACGTATGTAAGGCTACCTTACAGGGCGTCCACGATAAGCTTCGTATTTGCCCAGGCATCCTTACCGCTATTCTCATCGCAGGGGCTGTGCAATTACAGCACATTAAGCGTAACACCTACCAGCTACAGTAATCCGTCCATGATATATAGGTACACTCTGAAGTGGGGAGGGTTAAGCTGCTCATTGAGCTTCGAGAAACCCAGAGTTGACTTAGTAGTGCTTTATGATACGCTAATGCCGTACTACACAGTATACTACAAGTACTACAACAGCTACTATGCACTCACGGACGAGTACGTGTTCCAGGACTGGATGATAACTGGGTCAGCCTACTACGGAGGATAAAACAAACCTCCTTTTTCCTCAGGCTCCATATCCCTTATTCGACCTTGACTTTAATACTCTCAGACTCAAATGCTAATATGGTGTCCACGCTATGACTACCGCTGAAGGATGTGAGATTTTTCTCAAAATAACAAGGCCAGTACTACGGGCAGAGGAAATACTACGCAATAAGAAGTACCT
>CAYNPH010000070.1:0-3756 GCA_964399035.1 uncultured Desulfurococcaceae archaeon | reverse complement strand
GGCTTCCCTCTCCTCTAGGCTAGGTTTTCTAGCATTCATGAATCCCCTACCCTTAGAGAACATCTTCATTAGCATGGAGCCTAGGTCAGCCATAGCTGTCCTCTTCCTGAAGTATTCTAGGGTCATTTCACGTGCCAATTCTTTGTCGATCCCTGCCTCGATTAGGTGTTTGTAGAACTGAGCCACGTCCTTACCTATTTGATCCCCGCTGAGCCCACCTGTTATGGCTTTAATGAGTTCCGTTATGGGTTCCTTAAGATCCCTTAGGAACTCTGATACAGCCATCAGTGGGGCCTTAACGTCCCAGTACTCCTTCATCACATCCTCCATTCCTCTGCCTGTCATGCCGTGCTCCTCTAACGCCTTCCTAACCTTCTCTTCTATCATCTTCTTGGTTTCTTCGTCCATGCCTTGAGCACCCGCTTTTGCAATCACCAGCTTAGCGATGCTTTCCGCTAACTCCTTTTCTACGTCCTTCGTGCTCTTACTCTTTTTCTCCGGCATTTTATCACCCATGTATATTTCCCATGTTCCTAGTATAATGTATTAACTACCTCTCAGTGGACAATAAGTGAACAACACATGACTACATTCCGTTTCACGGTGGCGCTTACTCTTAATTAATAGGCTAACTCTTGTTTAATAATAACGGTTAACTTATTCACGTAATAATTTTAGCGTGGCCCATCCCTTAAGTGAGGATTTAATACTCCATTATCGGGTTCAAACATTTTTTTAAAGGCATGCTTATTACATGTCATGGTGAATCCCAACCTTGTCAAAGACGGCCTTAATAGCCGGATTCGTAATAGCTATAATAATCGTTGGTATCGCCGCCTTCTACGCTGGAATGAGTATGGCGCCAAGCAAAACAACCACCGTTACCAAGACTGTTACTGCAAGCGGTGGTGGCGGGGGAGCCACAGTAACAGTCACTAAGACGGTAACCTCAACAACCGGTGGCGGAGGGACCACACCATCATGGACCCCGCCAAGCAAGGTTAAGGCAGCGTGGATCTACGTCGGCCCCATCGGCGACTTCGGCTGGACATACATGCACGACCTCGGCAGGAGGGTCGTTGCATCGCTATACAAAGACTGGCTAGAGACTACTTACGTTGAAAGCGTCCCTGAGGGTAAGGTTAAGGACGTGTTAGAGACCCTAATCAGCAAGGGTTACAACGTATTCTTCACGACGTCCTTCGGCTACATGGAAGGCACGCTTGACGAGGCTAAGTTACACCCGAACCTAATGTTCTTCCACTGCAGCGGCTACCTGAGATACAAGAACATGGGTACGTACTTCGCTGACCTGTACCAGATCTATTACCTCGACGGTCTAATGGCTGGCGCCTTAACTAAGACCGGTCACATAGGGTACGTGGCTGCCTTCCTAATACCTGAGGTGGTGAGGCACATCAACGCCTACGCTATTGGCGCTAAGGAGGTTGGTAAGCAGTTAGGTAAGGACATACAGGTGTATGTGATCGAGATCGGTGCCTGGTTCAACCCGACCGCCGCTAGGCAGGCCGCCCAGACCTTAGTTAACCAGTACAATGTTGACGTTATTGCCTACACCGAGGACTCAACCGCGATCATCGAGTACGCTGAGCAGCTCTACAAGCAGCAGCATAAGACCGTATACGTGTTCAGCCACTACAGCCCAGGATACAGCTACGGACCTGACGTAGTCGTGAGTGGTCAGCTAGTGAGGTGGGAGGTGATTTACGCTGACATCCTAGGCAAGATAAAGGCTGGCGTGTATACACCATACAACCTAGAGAATGTTGACTACTGGTACCTACTCAACACCGGTGCTGTTGACCTAGGATGCCACATCTACGAGAACGGCTCGGTAATGCACATCAACCCGAAGTACATACCCGAACTGAAGAAGATTGAAGTCACCGACAAGGTAACCGGTAAGAAGATGAGTGTCTACGACCTCATACAGCTCAGGTACGAACAAATGAGGAACGCACCAATGGAGCTAGCGTTCCAGAGCCTAGCCACGAGCCACAAGTACGAGAACATCACCACCATCAACATCGGTGGCAAGGAGAAAGTCTACAGAATCGCCCCAATATTCGATCCATTCACCGGCCCGCTCGAGGGCTACAAGATCTCAAGCGGCGCTAAGGTAAGCATACCCGCGGGCGCTAGGTTAGGGCACGACGCCCTATGGAACCTTGACTGGTTCGTAAGTTGGGTACACATAGTAGGTAAGAAGTAAGGGGGTTCACGCATGTCGGCCGTCACACAAAACCAGGGTAGTTTTTCAAAAACTCAAACCCCCCAGGAAGCGGGGGGCACTGCTGTTTTAGTTAGAAACCTAGTGAAGAGGTTCCCCGGAGTCACTGCGTTAGATAACGTCAGGTTCGAGCTACGTAAGGGCGAAATCCACGCGCTCCTAGGTGAGAACGGAGCTGGCAAAACCACCTTCGTTAAGATTCTCTACGGCATATACGTCCCCGATAGTGGAGATATAATCGTTGATGGTAAGAAGGTCACGTTTACCTCCCCTATAGACGCCATAAGACACGGTATCTCATTAGTGTCGCAGATACCTCAGATAATCGGCTCACTAACGATCGCTGAGAACATAATTCTAGGTTTAGAGAAGTACGGCCTAATGGCTAAGGTAAGGAAGATTGAGAACTACATTAGGGAGGAGAGTAAGGAGGTCGGAATACGTATTGACCCTAACACGGAGGTTTGGAAGTTAAGCTACACGCAGAAGCAACTAGTGGAACTCCTCAGGGCCGTCATACTCGGCGCTAAGGTACTGATGCTTGATGAGGCAATAACGTTCCTACCTATCCGCGAGAAAAGGAAATTCTACAAGTTCATGAAGAAATTCGTGTCTCAAGGAGGTTCTGTCATACTCATAACCCATAAGATACCTGAGGCTCTTGAGGCAGCTGACAGGATAACCGTGCTGAGGAGAGGCAAGTACGTAGGCACGATCGAGACTAAGAATGCCACCATAGATGTTGTTAGGAAGATGATGTTTGGTGAAAGATCAGCCGAGATCACGTATGAACGTCTACCTCTGTCAACCCCCGAAGATAAGGTCATGCTTGAAGTAAGAGATTTGTGGGTAATGGGCGACTACGGCGCTTTCGCCGTTAAAGGCGTTAAGCTTCAAGTCAGAGCAGGAGAGGTCGTAGGTATAGCTGGTGTTGCGGGTAACGGTCAGCTAGAACTCATCCAAGCCGTGATGGGTTTAAGGAAGGTCAGGAAGGGGCAAGTATTAGTGAGGACCAACGGAGGTATGAAGGACGTAACCAACAAGGGAACCGGGGTCATCAGGAAAATTGGCGTTGGCTACATACCTGACGAGCCGCTGAAGTTCGGTGTGTCCATGGAGAACAATATCGAAGAGAACCTAGCTATGCTACCGTTAATAGCCCAAGGCATCATAAAGTGGAGTCAAATGAAGAACTTAGCTGAGAAACTTATCAAGGAGTTCAAGGTAGTCACCCCGTCAAGCAAAACACCCGTGAAGTTACTCTCCGGAGGTAACTTAATGAAGGTGCTGGTGGGAAGGGAGCTCTCCGTAGCTAAGAGGCTCTTAGTAGCATATAACCCGACGCGCGCGCTTGATGAGGTCACTGCCATAGCCGTTAGGAGGATAATAAAGGATAAAGTCCTCAAGGATAGGATCGCTGTGCTCATGGTCTCTGAGGATCTAGACGAGATCTTCCAGGTTAGCGACACGATAGCGGTCATGAATGCCGGCAGGATAGTTGGTGT
>CAYNPH010000069.1:0-3269 GCA_964399035.1 uncultured Desulfurococcaceae archaeon | reverse complement strand
CTAGTAGGTGGAGTAATTAATGAAACGGTTTTCATTACGGCAAGTAAATTTATTACCTTCCCCGGAAACCCATTTAAATAAGGGTGATACCCCCTTGAACGCCCGAATAGTTCCCGCGGTACTTCTTGCTCTCGTAGTCGTGTTAGGAGTTGTCGCGGCGCTAGTAACTAGCCCGGCACCAGTGAAGGCGCAGTCAAAGAAGGACTCAGTCTGTATCGTGTACGACATTGGTGGCAGAGGTGACCTAGGCTTCAACGACATGGCCTACCTAGGCGCTCAAATGGTGCATGAGAAGCTTGGCCTGAAGATCGTTGCGTTATCCTCAATGAGTCAGGACGACTACCTGCCGAACCTAAGGACCTTAGCTAAGCAGGGCAACTGTGTGATAATCATTGGCGTGGGCTTCCTAATGACTGACGCAATCAAGGAGGTTGCTAAGGAGTACCCGAACCAGCTGTTCGCCGGTGTTGACGAGTACATACCTGACATGAAGAACGTGATAGGCATCGTGTTCAGGGAGAACGAAGGCTCAGCACTAGCTGGCGCGCTTGCTGCCCTAATAGCGATACACTACGGTGCCAGTAAGGTCGGTCTAGTGCTCGGCATGGAGATCCCTGTGCTCTACAAGTTTGAGGCCGGCTACAGATACGGCGTGTGGTGGGCAGCTCACTGGTACAAGTGGAAGTTCGGCCAGCAGAAGAACATTGAGGTGCTATATCAGTACACCGGCACCTTCAAAGACCCGGCCAAGGGTAAGGAGGCAGCGATGGCCCAGCTACAGCAGGGAGCCATAGTGGTCTACAACGTCGCCGGTGCAACCGGTTTAGGAATCTTCGACGCGGTTGAACAGTGGGGCAAGAACCACGGCAAGACCCAAGGACCACCGTTCGCCATAGGCGTTGACTCCGACCAAGACTGGATTAAGCCTGGATGGATAATCGCCTCCATGATGAAGCGTGTTGACATGGGTGTCTACTACGCCACTAAGAAAGCACTCGAGTACGAGGAGGGTAAGATAAGCTCCTACGGCGGCATAATGTCCCTAGGCATTAAGGAGAAAGGTACGGTTCTGTCAAGCATCGACGACCTCTACACCTTCATGAAGATGGGTGTTGAGGAGGGCGTCATTAAACCAAGTCAAGAGCAGGCAATAGTGCAGAAGGTAAAGGAGATCAGAGAGGCCTTACCCTCATGGATATGGCAGGCAGTCGATGAGCTAAAGGAGGAGATACTCTCAGGTAAGGTTCAGGTACCAGCCCCGATGAAGAAGGAGGACATTGAGAAGGTCAGGGCCGAGTACTCTGTAGCGTCACCAGACGCCAAGGGATGGACGCTACAGTGGACACCGCCGGCCGTCACGACAACGACGTCAACAACCACCTCGACTACCGCGCCAGCAACTTCCTCGGCCGTAACCACGACCGTCACGGTAACCCAGACGGTAACTAAGTCAGCCGTTTCAACCGTCACGACTACGGTAACGCAGCAGGTCGCAACGACGAACTGGGGCATTGCTGGCGGACTGCTAATCATAGGCCTAATAATCGGCATAATAATTGGTTGGGCAGCTAAAAGGAAGTAATAAGCGCTCCTAAACCCCTATAATTTTTCAAAACATTTCATAAGGAAATGTTTAAATTATTTTTAACTGAATTACCTCCAAGCATCAGTCAAGCTTATATCCTAGACCTTAAACACCTAATATAAGGCTGATGCTCTTGAGCGCGCCGCTAGTACGCGTTGAGGACATCGTCAAGGTTTACCCGGACGGCACTGTTGCGCTGAGAGGGGTGACGCTAGAGATCAGGGCAGGCGAGGTACTGGGCTTACTGGGCGAGAACGGTGCTGGCAAGACCACACTCATGAAAATTGTTTCCGGGTTGCTGCAACCAACCAAGGGTACGCTCTACGTTAGGGGCGAGAGAGTACGCTTCACAATGCCTGCGCAAGCACTGAAGAAGGGCATAGGGATGGTGCATCAGCACATACCGCTAGTCCATAACTTCACAGGGCTCGAGAACATCCTACTGGGACTCAAAGGCATTAGGAAGGAGGAGGCACTGAAGAAACTTGAGGACTTAATGAAGCAGACGGGGCTTAAGGTAAGGTTAGATGTTCCTGTGGAGGATCTTTCCCTAGGTGAAAGGCAAAGGATAGAGATACTTAAAATGCTCTTCCGAGGGGTTACGCTACTCATCCTAGACGAACCCACAACAAACCTAACGCCCGTGGAGACTAAGGACCTATTCCGTCTACTCAGACAGCTTGCTTCCGAAGGTAAGGGAATAGTCTTCATATCACATAAGATCAAGGAAGTAATGACTGTAACTGACCGTGTGGTCGTGTTAAGGAAGGGCAGGGTGGTTGGCGAGCTGAAAACCAAGGAAACCAACCCGAAGGAACTCGCTTCCCTAATGGTTGGGAGGGAAGTGGTGTTCACGTACCCACCCAAGAAGCCTGTGGAGAGAGTTGAGGACCTCCTAGTCGTCAAGGACTTATGGGTTACCGACGACCTCGGCAGGCAAGCTGTTAAAGGAGTCTCATTCACGCTACGCTCCGGCGAGATCCTAGGCATCGCAGGTGTTGAGGGCAACGGACAGAGGGAGCTGGTGGAGGCACTGACAGGGCTTAGGCAAGTGGATAAGGGTAAGGTAATCTTTAAGGGTGAGGACGTCACTAATGCTGACCCGGCTAAGCTCTCCTTTAAGGGGCTCGTCCACATACCCGAGGATAGGCAGAACTACGGCTTAGTAATGACTATGACCGTCCTAGAGAACGTGCTCCTGGGACTCCACAGGTACCCGCAGTTCCTCAAGAAAGGGCTAGTGATAGACTGGAATAAGGTGGCCGAGCACGCGAAGGAACTAATAAAGAAGTTCGAGATAGTTGTCAGATCCCTTAAATCACCCGCTAGGTCACTTAGCGGCGGCAACCAGCAGAAACTAATAGTTGCTAGGGAACTAAGTAAGCATCCATCAGTGATAATCGCGGCCAACCCAACCAGAGGTCTTGACGTAGCTTCAACTCAGTTCGTCAGGAACCTATTAATAGAATTAAGGAATAAGGGAATAGGCATACTCCTCGTTTCCTCAGACCTCGACGAGGTTCTAGACCTGTCAGATCGCGTCGCTGTTATGTACGAGGGCAGGTTCATGGCCCTCAAGCCCACGGAGCAGTACACGATGCAGGAGATAGGCATGCTCATGGGAGGTGTTGAGGTGTGAGCGCGGTTATCGAAGTAATTAAGGAAAAGGCTGAACCCATAATTA
>CAYNPH010000068.1:0-4816 GCA_964399035.1 uncultured Desulfurococcaceae archaeon | reverse complement strand
GCCCATAACCATGATCGACGTCTCCCTAAGGATAGGTATCCTGGACCTCCTCCTAGACCTGCAGAAGAAATTCAACACAGCCTACCTATTCATAACTCACGACTTCGGCGCCGCAAGGTACTTCGCCGCTAAGGGCGGGGGGCTCATAGCGGTGATGTACTTAGGCAAGATAGTTGAGGTTGGGCCAGCCGAGGACGTTATCCACGATCCTCTCCACCCCTACACTAAGGTGCTAATGTCCGCCGTGCCCGTCCCTGATCCTGAGTTGTCGAGGAAGAAAAAGTTGCTCAAGCTGAAGAGCCTCGACATACCGAGCCCCATGAACCCACCGCCCGGATGCAGGTTCAACACTAGGTGCCCCTTCTCCAAGCCTAGGTGCGAGAAAGAGGAACCACCACTTGTTGAAGTTAAGAAGAAACACTGGGCTGCGTGCTGGCTCTACACCTCGTAAACAACGCCAGTTTTTAATCAACGCTAATCCTTCATTACCTTAGGAGGGGAGAGCTAATGCACCCCATGCTTTACAGGAGTTTGCTTGCGGTCGCCATGAGCTTCCTGGTTCTTGCTTTCATAGCTTATCCCTTCATAAGGCCTGGTAGCGCGCCCTTCATAGCTAACACCTTAGGTGTCATCTTACTCCTCATATTCATCGTCGGGATAACGATTGAGTATAAGAGGCAACATCGTGGTGGCTAGTTACCGATGTGGAAAACTTGGAAAACTTAGCTTTGGACTTTAAACCTCGGTCCTCAGCCTCGGGTTGAACATCTCGTCGATCGCGTAAGAGAACAGTATTAGGCCCGTCTGGAAGCCCACGATCGCTATTATCGGGGCTAGCAGGTAGTGGATCGTGCTTAAGCTGCTTAACGCTCCCTGCGTGTAGGCCCAGTTCAGCATTATTCCCCAGTTCACGGTGCTGAAGGGTAGCATGCCTAGGAAGTAGAGACCTACCGACGAGTATATCGCGCCCGTCGTTGCGAATATGAAGTTAATCGCTATGTAACTCATTATGTTGGGCATTATCTCCCGAAACACGATGTGTCTTGTCGGGAGACCCAACGCCTTCGCCGCCTCAATAAATTCACGGTTCCTCAGCGACAGCACCTGCGACCTAATGCTCCTAGCAAGCCCTGCCCATGCCGTGACGCTGAGTATAGCTCCGATGACGAGGGGGTTTGTGGACTTTATCACGGTGCTTAGTACGATGAGTAGGGGTAGGCCAGGAATCACCATGACTACATCGGTCACAGTCATTAGCCCAGCGTCAACCTTACCTCCGAGGAAACCGGCAATCATGCCCACCGTTATCCCCACTATCGTCGTTATGAAGCCCGCGGTAAACGCTATCTGGAGAATTGATGGGGCGCCCCAAACTATCTCAGACCATATGTCCGCACCGAAATAGTCACAGCCGAGTGGGTGCGCTAAGGAGGGCGGCCACTTAAAGATCGTTGGCGGAAGGTATATGGGGCAGGTGTAGTTCTTCGGGTAAGGAACTACGTGCGGGCCCACCACAGCCATTAGTATGTAGCCCAACGTTATTATGAAGCCTGCCAGTGCTTTCTTGTTCCTAGCCAGGATCTTCGCCGGTATGACTACCCAGTCCTCTAGGAACGACTTAATTATTTCCCTCACCGTCAGTGGCGGGGCTACTTCCTTACTCATTACCTACCTACCTCCCCACCTCTCCTTACCCTTGGATCTAGGAACCCGTAAAGCATGTCGGCAAGGAAAGTCCCTATAGCTACGGCGATCACTATAATGTCAAAGGCACCAAGCATCAGGAACCAGTCCCTCTTAGTAATCGCTTGGTATAGCATGTAACCAACGCCCGGGTAGCCGAAGATGTACTCTATGAATATCGAGCCACCGAACATGAAACCTAGGCTAAGCATGAACTGCGTGAATATGGGTAGTATCGCGTTCTTGCCCACGTAGGTGACGATGATCCTTCTTGAAGGTAGACCACGTGCTTGGGCATACGCTATGTAGTCCTCACCAAGCACACTAACCGTGCTACCCCTCATGCTTAGGGCCCAGCCACCGAAGTTAATGAAGACCCACGTAATTATGGGTAGTGCGGCATGCCACATTACATCAGCGATAAACTGAAGCGAGAAACTGGGTTGCACACTGTAAGCCCCACCGGTTGGGAAGAGATTTAACTGGAATGCAAATATTATGAGGAAGATCAATGCTATGACGTACGCTGGGATAGACCTAATTATCGAGAAAGTAACTGCTAAGATACTATCGAACTTACTTCCATGCTTGTAAGCCATTAGCATACCTATGATCGTTCCTAAACCAAAACTAATCACCAGTGAGGTCGCCACAACAAGCACGGTCCACGGTATGGCGCTGGCCAGCAACTCCGTCACGGGCACGCCAGTACTATAGGATATTGAGTAACCTAGGTTACCTCTAAAGAAATTATACATATACCTAAAGTACTGCTCCCATATCGGCCCCTTAGGCACAAAGGGTGTTGCCGCCTCAGCGATCCTTAATGCGGTCTCGTAAGGCATATACAACTGCTTGACTAGAGCCATAGCCAGTGCCTGAATAGGATTGCCTGGCATGCTCCTAACAACAAAGAACGTTATACTTACAGCTACGTAAACTGTTAAGAAAGCCGAGATCGCACGCTTTATGAACCAGCGCAATTCATGACACCTCCACCGCGTTTGTGCAGGCGCTGAGCCACGTGTGTTTCCCGTATGTTTTCCTTATTGGGATTTTTAGGGATAAAAAAAGCGTCTTGTTTTCACGAGCGTTTAGAGCCAATATTTAGGGAAAAACCCATGTCTATTTCCTTTTAGCTGCCCAGCCGATTATTATGCCTATGATTAAGCCTATGATTAACAGTCCGCCGGCAATACCCCAGTTCGTCGTTGCTTGCGTTACCGTAGTTGTCTGCACTTGCGTTGACGTTACCGTTGTTGGTACGGTAGTGGTCTTGTACCGCGTTGTGATGACAGTCTTACTCACGGTCACGGTGCCTGAGACGGTGGTGGTCTTCACTATGGTCTGCGCGGTGGTGACGGTAGTCGCGGTTGTGGTGGTCTTAGTCACGGTTGTGGTTGTGGGCACAGTTACAGTAATGCCCCAGTACTTCGGGTTCGGCACTACCATACCATGAGTTATCATGAAGGCTAGTGCCTCTAGGTGTCCTCCACCAGCGTTTAGCCAGACATCATAGTTGGTCTTCGGGTCAGGCCAAATGAAGTGCTCCTTATTGTAGAATAGTATCAGCCTTTTCTCGGCAATTGGGTATTCTGGTAACCACTGGTTAACTACTAGCGCTAGTTCCTCAGCTGCTTTCTTCTGCTGATCCTCGTCGAATGAAGTAGCGAGTACATTGACTAATTGGGTCGCATTAACCTTAGTGTTAAAGTAACTTATCTCCACGTTGTTGAAGAACTTCGTGAACTCTGGTCCCTGAACTACTGACCTCGGTCTGTTGTTAACCTCGATGAACATCCTGTTAAATGTCTTCCATGGGTAAACCATCCAAGCCCCGAAGAAGTCGATAGCTAGGTCGTAGTTACCGCCTAAGTACCACTGATCGCTCCAGTAGCTTGGTGACTCAGGTGTGGACAACACTACTTTTATACCGAAGGCATTAAGCTCCTGAGCTATTTCATTAGCCGCTGCATCCCAGTCCGTCCAGCCTCCTGGCGCAATCATATTCAGCTTGAATTGCTGCCCATCAGGCGTGTACCACACACCATTCTTGAGCGTGAAACCTGCTTTCTCCATGAGTTCCTTGGCCTTAGCAAGGTTGTAGCTATATGTATTTAGTACTCCCTTCTTTATTAGGTCACCGATCCATTGTTGCTCACCTAGGCTGAGTATACCTGTCGGGTAATCTACTGGAGTAAACATGCCGGCTCCAGCTGCCTCAGCAACCTTTGTCCTGTTGATTGCGTAGGCAATAGCCTGCCTTACGTATGGGTTGGCTAGCCACTTATTCTTGAAGTTAAAGACTAGGGCAAATCCTGATAGGTCGTAGATCTTCACTATGCCTGCGAATGGCTTCTGGAGTAATGAGTTCAGCACCTGCGGTGGCATCATGAAGCAGTCGTAGTCAAGCTTGCCAGCCTCGTAGTACTGCCATCCTACCTGGTTGCTGGTGATGTAGGGCATAACGATCTTGTCGATGAAGACCATGTCCTTGTTCCAGTACTTGTCAAACTTAACTAGCACTACCTCCTTGCTGGTGATTGACTGGAACTTGAACGGCCCGGTGCCGACGATTGTCTTGGGCTCGAACTTCATTAGATCCTGGAGTATGCTCTTGTACTGGTCTGGTGACGCCTTAGCTATTTCCTCAGCCCACTTGCCGTAGATGTGGTAAGGACCGACGATCTGGCCGTCCTGCCATAGTAGGTACCACAGGAGTAGGTAGGCCCAGTGCTTTACGTGGAAGACCACGGTGTAGTTGTCGGGAGTCTCGATCTTGTCAATATATTTCCACACGGGCCTGCCCATAGCTTTGTAGATCATGAATGTCGTCCAGACATCCTTGGAGGTGAATGGCTGACCGTCATGCCAGTACACACCCTTCCTCAGGTGGACGATGATCTCGTTTTGATCCTTCTTTATTTCCCAGCTGACTGCCAGCTCAGGTATGAACTTGTTGGGAACCTTGTCCCAGAACGCCAGCCTCTCATAGACCAGTCCAGGAATGTTAATCGCGCCGGGCGCGAACGGGTTGAAGCGCCTCTGGGGTGGCGGCTGCCACCAGCCATGCGTGTATAGCACTACTTCCTTGTTTTGGGCGTTCATTATTGGTGCTAGGGCGGATAGGGCA
>CAYNPH010000067.1:0-49326 GCA_964399035.1 uncultured Desulfurococcaceae archaeon | reverse complement strand
AGCGGTAAGGGTAAGAGCTTAACCGTCTGCATACTCTGCAGGTTACTGAGTAACGAAGGGTATAAGGTGGCGCCGCTGAAGTCCGTGAACTTCACCGCCGTAACGTACAAGATGAACGGAGGTGAGTTCGGGTATTCGCAGGCGTTGCAGGCGGTCGCTGCAAGGACGGAGCCGAGGCCGGAGTTCAACCCGATAACGCCTAAACCGTGGATTGACGGGACGATAAGCGTGTTCATTAGGGGTAGGAAGGTCGTTGACGGCGTTAGGTTCACTGGTGAGGATCTCCTAGTCCCTAGGAATGACCCGGTAACGCAGATGTTCAGGCCTGAGGCGCTTGAGGGCATCGTTAGGGAGGTGCTCGCGGAGCTTGAGAGGGAGTACGACGTCATAGTGATCGAGGGTTCAGGGCCGATGAAGGTTAAGGGCTTAGGAGCGATGAGTAAGGCGGTTGAGTTCGCCAACATGCACGTGGCTAGGATAGCTAACGCGCCCGTACTAATGATCGCTAACACCCCCGACTCGGCTAAGGGCATGCTCTCAATGCTGAGCGAGGAAGAGCTAAGCAGGATCAAGGGCTTAATAGTGAATCCATTCGACGCATTCAAAATAGCGATGGACATAGGCGCTAGGATGACCCCCGAACTCGCGTGGGAGTACGGGAAGGCAGTGTACGGCGACCTAGGCAAGGACATAGTCGCGGTACTGCCGTACATTGAGGAACTAGCCGGGCTACCCGAGCTGGACCCGGTGCAGCCAGCCCCCACAGTACCTCTAGACCTGTGGGACACCATGATAGAGAGGATAGCGAGGAAAGTCAAGGACTACGTGGACATGGAGAAAATACACGCCATAATGGGGCTCTGAGAAGCAGGCACCCGACAAACACACCAACAACTTTAACACTTTTTAAGAGAATAAATTCCATGGGATCAAAGCAATGACCAGCACTTCAGCACCCCCACTTACGCGTGAAGAGAAGGAGCGTTTGCTTAGGGCTCTTGAGGAGGATCGTGAGTTTAGGTACGCGTTGATGGGTTTGCTGGGCTTCAGAGAGCTCCTAGAAAGGTTCGCGAAGCTAGAAGAAAGACAGCAAAGACTGGAGGAAAGGCAACAGGCGCTAGAAGAAAGATTCGCTAGACTAGAGGAGAGACAGCAGAGGTTAGAAGAGCGACTCGCTAAGCTTGAAGAGAGGTTAGCTAGGTTGGAGGAGGAGCAGAGGGAGACGCGGAGGATAGTCACGGTTATTGCCCATAGGTTCGGCGTGATTAGTGAGGATGCGTTCAGGGAGGCGATGAAGTTCGTTGTTGAGGACGCGTTAGGTGCTGGCGAGGTTGAGAGGTGGAGCCACTACGATTCCGAAGGGGTGGTGTACGGGCACCCTGCCGTCGTTGAGGTTGACGTGATGGTTAGGGGTGACGGGACACACGTGTTGCTGGAGGTTAAGTCGAGGGTTTCTAGGGGTGATGTGCTCGAGTTAAGCAGGATCGGCGAGCTCTACGAGAGGGTTGTGGGTGTTAAGCCTAAGTTAGTGATCGTGGGCGGGTTCGTGGATAAGGGCGTGCTTAAGCTCGCGAAGAAATTGGGTGTTGAGGTTAAGCCCATAGCTACTGAGGGGTCGCTACTCCCTTAAGGGCATGTTAGGTCCTTCCTAAGCACTATCTCCTCTAACCCCTTCTTGGCTAGGGACTTCCTCACGATCTTCGTGCCCTCAACCATGGCTTTCAGCTTAGCCCTAGCCACGTCCCTAGGCAGTAGTTTGAGGCCGCAGTCGGGGTTTATGTAGAGGCACTCGGGCTCCACGTACCTCATAACCTTCCTTATGGCTTTCGCGACCTCCTCCGGCGTCTCGACCCTCCTGTTATGCACGTCTATGACGCCGAACCCTAACTCCTTGTTCAGCCCCTTAATCACGGCTAGGTCTCTGAAGCCCCTGTTAGCGAATTCTAGGGCGAATTGACTGACCCTTAACTCGTCGTAGTAGGGTTTGAGGACTCGGTAGTCACTGTAGCATACGTGTAGCCCTACCTTAATGTTCACTCCCTCCACCGCCTTGTTAATTGCTTGGACAGCCCATTCCATCTCGTCGGGATGCGTGGTTAGGGCTGGCTCGTCGACCTGCACGTAGAGCGCGCCTGCCTCCTCCAGTGCCTTTATCTCCCTATTGATTATCTTAGCCAGCTCGAAGGCCAGCTCCTCCTTACTCTCGTAGTACTCGTTGAAGGACCAGTCAGCTATGGTGTAGGGCCCGGTGATCGTTACCTTAACCACCTCAGCCTTAGCGACGCTCTTCAGGAACAGGAACTCATCAACTACCATCGGGCCCTTATACTTCAGGGGCTTAACGACGGCGGGCTTCCTGAAGTAGTGGTTCCCCCAGACCCTTACGGGGCCGTAGAACTTGAAGCCCTCGATGCGCTCCGCGAAGAACTCCACCATCTCGTCCCTACGCATCTCGCCGTCGCTGGGTATGTCAATGCCCGCCACCTCATGGTCCCTCACGACAGCCACTACCGCGTCGTCGAACGCCTCCCTAGCGTGCTTCTCCTTATACCTCCCCGCCTTAAGCCCCTTAATGAACTCCCTCAACCACTTCGGCCTTGGGTAGGAACCTATGACCGTGGTTGGTAGTACGGGTAACCTAACCTCACGCCACGTCATCCTCACTCACCCCCGAAGTACTGGGAAGTAAGCCTCCCCAACCTCTTAACCTTCCTTGCGGCGACGGGTTCCGGCAGGAAGTCCATGGGCGCGTTATTCCCTACGTACACCTCCTCAGCACCCGCCCTGATCAGTGCTTTGACCGCTGACCTGAATCTCTTGCCCTCCTCAAGCTTAGTGTTCCTCGCGTCCACGTACCCGAGCATCACCCTCCTCAACCCGTAGTCCTTGACTAGGCGGTGCGGGGCCTTCCTAGCCCCCTTAACGTGGGGGTCTATGCCTATGACCGCCTCGTTAATCCTGCTCAAGTACTTACCTACCCTACCCAAGTACCCGAAGTACGTGAGGACCCACACGTCCGCACCTAGGTCGCGGCAGAACCTAATGAGCTTCCCCAACTCCGCCGTGGCCCCATCCAGCTTAGCCTTACTCGTCCCGGGCCACGTGAGGGCCGGCTCATGGATCTCGACGACCTTAAGCCCCCTGCCAACGAGCTCCCTGATGAGGGGCTCGAGCACCCCCTCCCTCCAGCCCTCAACGAGGGACCAGTAACCCTTGTAGTACTTGTTCACGCTGAACTCAGCAAGCGTTAACGGCCCGGGTAAGGGTTGCTTGAGGGTGAATTCAGGCCCGCCGAACACCTCCTCAGCCAGGCTGAACGCCGCCTCAAACCACTTAGGCACGGGGTTATCGCTCCTTAACCTTAACTCGCCCTCAACCACCGGCGCCCTGACGAAGAAGTTGTTGTCGTAGAACCTCACTAACCCATTAACCCTCACCCCATCGACGAACCCCGTTAACGGGTTGAGGATGTCGTCCCACCTGAGCATGCCGTCCGTGAAGACCGTCACTCCGGACGCCTTGAAGAGCTTGAAGAGCCTTAAGGTCTGCGCCCTAACGCCTTTCTCGAAAGCGTCCACACCTATCCTGCCCGAATGCAGCCTACTGTAGAGCCTCGCCAACCCCGCGGTCCTAGGGTAGGAACCGTTAAATGATGCCTTCACGGACACGGACCTCACCACCCATTAACCACTACTTAACTATAATGAGTTGGGTCACCCACAAAAACGCTTTGGTTCCCGGTAAGCCCCTCAGGAAGTCCTTAAGGCGTAACGGATTGCCTTCCCCACCAGGTAGACGCCGACGGCGAGTGAGACCCCCGCGACAGCACCCATGAGTATCATGTCCCCGTAGCACTGACCCATGTCCCACGGCGGCACGTCACAGTAATCCGGCTTATTGATCAGGAAGAACACCGCGCGGATAACGGCGTAGGCCATCGATGAGAAAGCCACGGCGGCACCAGCAACGAGCGTTACCTCCCTAGCAACGCTTTCCTTAGACGTCGCTACGGCCACCGCCCCACCAACCATTACCGTCACGACAACCGCCCCAAGCAGTGACGCGTCCATAACATACCAACCTAGTATGAGGTGGCGTTCACCCATTAAAGCTTTCTCTACATCAGCATGGTTTGGTGTTTTAAATGAAAAAACTTGGTGCTTTATCAGGGTCTTGAAAAACGCCGTACTTACTTCGGCGGCTCAACCCACTCGTTGGGCTTGTTGTAGAAGAAGTCGCCGTAGTTTATCCAGGTCCTCGGTATCTTGCCTGGCGGGTATATGCTTAGGAGCCACTTAACGAATTCTGAGACGCGCTTGATTACCTCCTCAACCAGCACCTCGCCCTTCTTCGGGTGTGCCTTGCTCGCCCATCCCACGAAGCCCTTCTTATAGTAGTAGAACTCGGGTAGGTGTGAGACGTCGTACCAGTTGAAGGGCCTGTCCGGGAAGACGTTACCTGCGGTGTTCACGTAGCTGCCGGGTATCGCCTTAACTACTCCCCAATCACCCTCCTTCTTCAGGGACTCCTCATCTATTAGGTCGGGGGCGACATACCACGTAACGCTCGTCTCAACCTCGTCAGCATGCACGAACGGGGTCTCGAGCTTCACGCCGGGCGCTATCTCCTCGCCCGTCCCGGCCTTACGCAGCAGGTCCTGAACCCACTTCCACCAGCTCGTCACGAGGATTAAGGCGTGAACCTCGCGCTCAAGTATGGCTACGTCCTTAGCTATGGGGAGGACGTACTCCTGGCCGTGGCTGTTCCAGACGATTATCTTCTTGAAGCCCGCGTTCGAGAGCCACCTAATAACGTCCGCCACGTACTCGATGAGTGTCGTGGCCTTAACGGGTATGGTGCCGGGCATACCGTAGTGGTGGCTTGGGTGCGAGCCGTAGGGTATGGGGGGCGCGACCGTCGCGCCGGTCTCGTACGCAACGCGTTCCGCGATGCTCACGCCGATAATCGTGTCCTCACCCACGGGGGCGAAGGGGCCGTGAGCCTCCGTCGAACCCACGGGCAGGAAGACCACGTCGTTCTCCTTAACACGCTCCTCAATCTCCTTCATCGTCATCTGGTCAAGGTAGATCTTCTTGCCGAACTTATTCAGTACGGGCTTACCCCACCTCTCACTAAGGGGCGCGGACATGTTTAATTACCCTCAAGACACGCCTCACGCCAGAACATAAAACCCTTTCCATACCAGAGTAAGGCGATAACCGTTTAACTCCTCCCCCACACTGAGGTTCGGGTGCGTGGATCGATGGGCGATAACCCAGAACTCATCAGCGACGAAGCAATCTATGCCGGGAAACGCGTGACCCTCAGGAAGAGGTTACTAAGAGTTAAGGGCAGCACCGTCGTTAGGGAGGTAGTGCACTTCGGTGAAGCGGCAGCCGCCCTCCCAATCCTACAGGGTGGGGAGGTAATCCTCATCAAGCAGTTCAGAGCGCCAATCAACGGATGGATCCTGGAGATACCTGCCGGCGTCGTCGAGCCCGGCGAGTCCCCTGAGGAGACGATCAAGCGTGAGTTGATCGAGGAGATAGGGTACGAGGCGGGGTCGCTGAGGAAGCTATTCTCCGTGCACACCACGCCCGGCTACAGCGACGAGGTCCTACACATCTACGTGGCTGAGAACCTCAAGTACGTCGGGGCTAGACCGGAGAAGTACGAGGTCCTGGAGACCGTGGTCTTTAGCGACATTGATGAAGCGTTGAACGCCGTGCTCTCCGAGCCAGTGGCGGACGCTAAGACTTTGCTGGCGTTGCTCGCGTTCAAGGCGGGTCTTCGCGAATAGGTTGCCCCAGCCTACCCTACCACCGTCACGCTTGGTTCGGGACTCGCGTAGGGCCTTATCCTTAGGTCGTCGACGTCGTATGGATACCCGCCGAAGACGTAGACCCTCGTGAAGCCTGAGTACGTTGTGTCCACTGCCGACACCTGACCTAGTAATTGACCGTTGTAGTAGAGCTGAGCCACTATGGTTCCGTTGGGGAACCAGGCGAGCCTGTCGAAGTACCAGCTCCCCTGCGCTGGCGCCGACGTTATTACTTGGTACGTGATCCTAGTGGGTAGGTATGCATAGGCCCCTATGCTTGAGGAGTAGCTGTACGTCCTCCTGTCTATGAATATTTGGGGAGTGTATATGTCGACGCCTATGCCGTACCCGCCGTTGGCGTTGATCACGCCAATCCTGTCCCAGTAGCAGGTGGTCTTGGCTGTCCTGTCTACCCACGCCTCCAGCGCGAAGGGGGTGTTGAGGGTCGTGCCTATGGGCTTGTACCCGCCGCTCGGGTCGCACCCGCCGTCCTTGAGTAGGCTGGCGTTACCGGTGTGTGAGAGCAGCTTGTTCTGGCATACGTACCCGGCCCACGAGCCCGTGAACGTCATGTTAACCCACCCTGACCAGTCCTCCATGTCGTCGAAGAATATGAACACCTTATGCGGGTCAGCGTAGCTCGCGTAGGGGTTCGTGCTTACGTACTGGCCGTACCCGTAGTACATGTAGATCCTCACCTTACTGTTGGCGGGTATGTAGGGCACCTTAACCCAGATTCTCGCCTCCCTACTCACCGGGTTGAAGGACTCGATCCAGTAGTAGAGGGGCCTCCCTGACGAGTCGGTGAAGAATATGTCCGAGCCGTCGGGCTTGACGCGCCCCCACCCACCCCATGAGGGCGTTAGCGTGACGTTGACGGCGTAGTCGATCAAGTTACTGCCGCTGCGCTCAGTGATCACTACCGTCGACCTACGCAGTATCTCGAGGAGGGGGAGGTCAGCTAGCCTTAGGTCTGAGGCGCTGGTCGCTAGGATGCCTCTCCCAGAGAGCTTCACGCTGAAGACCTCGTACTTACTTAGGTTCGTTGGGATCACTACCCTAACCACCTGCCCCACGGAGACATTGTAGGGGCCTATGCTGACCTTCTCAGTGCCTTTCGAAGTGACTACGTAGGCCGTGTCTATCACCGCTGGCGAGTTCCCGTCATTCCTAACGAAGAGCACTAGTAAGGGAACCACGGGGTCGCCCTTGAAGACCTTCTCGATAGTTACGATGGTAGGGTTCAACCCCTTAACACTCCTGTAGCTAATGTAGTTCTCCATAACCGCGTACATCCCCACAGCTATCGTGACCGACACAAGCACCAACAGCGTCACCGCTACGTACCGACTCACGCCCTCCCCTAAGCGGCAGTGAGGACTCATCTTTATAACCACATTATCTTATTATGAAATAAGAAGTGAAAAAATTGTTGCTCCATAATAAAGTAGATATCCGCAGTCGCACTAGGTCTCAAGCACTAAGCGATGAAATCACTTTAAAATAGTTCACGGAACAAGGAAACCCATCGATTCAAAAGAGTCGTTGCCTTCTGTACAGAGGCATAAAGATAAGATCTCTTACAGAAAAAGAAAGGAACTAGTCCGTACCGAGCATCATGCATGGGTTGCGGTGCATTTCATAGTAATATGCCCCTATCTAAGGAGTTACAAACCTCTCTTCGGGGGGTAAACCACGCTAAGTACATACCTTCTTCCACAGGTCTAATCTAAAATGTAAAGTAAATTAGGTAATGTTGTGTTTTTAGCTTTAATCTTTAATATTGTTGCTCACTTAATGTTTATGAACATAACTACATTCCTAAGGCTTGCCAAGGTTGAATGAGTAGCAGTAGACTCTTAGCCGTTTTCCTTCCGACTGAAAACGAAGGTTAGAATACGGGATCTCGAGTAACTTAACACCTCTTCTTCATACCCGATAAAGGGTGCGGCAAACGCCTCGCGACAGGGTAAAGGTCGTATGTCCCTTCTGTAGTACTGGTTGTTCTCTCTATATAAGGACTGTTAACGGAGGATATGCGGGAATAGAATACTTTGAGGAGGGGATAAACGAAGGCTCCCTCTGCCCTAAACCCAATGACCTGAGTTTCCTTAACTCCTCAGACAGGCTCAGGAAGCCTCTCAGGAGAACGGAGTACGGATTTAAAGAAATAAGCTGGAGTGAGGCACTAGAGGAGATAGCCTCCAGGATAAGAAGTATACAGGATGGATTTGGTCCTGACGCGATAGCCTTTCTGGTCAGCGTGAAAATATTCAATGAAGAGGCATACACTGTGCAGAAGTTGGCAAGACTTCTGGGGACCAACAACCTTGATCATGAGTGCAGGAGGCTGTGTCAGTTTCCCACCATAATCGCGGCAAAGCAAATGCTCGGAGTGGGGAGCCTCACCGGAACGTTTCAGGACATAGCCGAGTCCGAGGTCATAGTGCTGTGGGGCATGAACGCTGCTGAGACCTTCCCTGTCCTGATGGGGAAATACGTGATGAGGGCAAAGGAGTTCGGAGCGAAGATAATCGTTATAGACCCTGTTAAGACCGAGACCGCCTGGAAAGCCGACCTCTGGATACCGGTGAGGCCAGGAACGGATCTGGCCCTTGCAAACTCCATAATGAACGTCCTTATAAACGAGGACCTGTATGACAGGAGCTTCGTGAGGACAAGGACCGAGGGGTTTGAGGAACTTGCAAGAATCGTCAGCAGATATCCTCCTGAAGAGGCATCGAGGATCACCGGAGTTCCTCCATACCTCATAAGGGAGGCAGCCCACATAATGGCATCGACAGGAAAGGGAAGCCTGATTTGGTCGTCAGGACTCATACATAACGCCCAGGCAACCAACACATGCAGGGCCCTGTACTCGCTTGCCGCCCTTCTAGGATGGTACGGAAAGGAGGGAACCTGTGTGGGAGGATTCAAGGGTCAGAACAACGTTGAAGGGCTTGTGCATATGGGCGTGGCACCGAGCGCCTTCCCCGGAGGTGTGCCGTTAAACGATGAAGATGGAAGAAAGAGGCTTGCAAGGCTGTGGGGAGTTGAAGATCTTCCCGCAACGCCAGGGAAGAACGTTGTCAAGCTCTACGAATCCATAGATAGCAAGTCCCTCAGAATGCTCTACGTGATAGGGGCTAACCCTGCCGTCAGCGAGCCTAATAGCGAGTACGTCGTTGAACACCTGAAGAAGCTCGACTTCCTAGTGGTTCAGGACATCTTCCTCACTGAGACAGCAAGGCTTGCAGACATAGTTCTTCCCGCAGCTGCGTGGGCTGAGAAGGAGGGATCCTTCACCAGCATCGAAAGGAGGGTGCAGTGGTCCTTCAAGGCCCTCAGCCCTCCTGGGGAGGCCATGCCCGATCTCAAGATATTCGTAGCCTTAGCCAAGAGGCTTGGGCTCGAAAAGCACTTCCCCGCAACAACTCCTGAGGAAGTTCTGAACGAGATACGTGAGGCAGTCCCGGGCCTGTACGGTGGGGTAACGCCAGAGAGACTCAAGGGATCCCCCAAGGGCATTCTGGTTCCTTGTCCAGACCCGAAGCACCCAGGAACTAGGATACTGTGCAGGGACAGGTTCAAGACGCATAGCGGGAAACTGAAACTCATGACCTCGGATCATTCTCCTCTGAAGGCGGAGGAGTACCCACTGATCCTAGTGACCACCAAGACTGTTGGGGTCTGGTTGACTAACGCGATAACTAGGGAAGCAAGGTACTTAGCGGAGAGATGGAACGCCCCTGTTGTCCTTGTAAACGGCTCCACAGCATCAAGGCTAGGTCTTAGCGACGGGAGTGAGGCCATTATCGAGACGAAGGTGGGGAGGATGAAGGTAAGAATTCGCGTTACAAGCAGGGTGAGGGAGGATACCGTCGTCCTTCCTTGGCACTGGGGAGCTAACAGACTTACTGACGAATCGTTGAGGGATCCTGACTCAGGAGTTCCGGCCCTGAAGCAGGTTCCCTGCAAGCTCGTTCCTTCCGAGAGGTGATGAGGGGTGGCAATGGTTAGATACATAGATCCTCAGAAGTGCATTGGTTGCAGAGCATGCGAGGTCGCGTGTCAGAGGGTTCACGATGGAATATCGAACGTAACTGTCTACATAGTCGAGGAGGCAGAACTCAACATACCCTATGCGTGCAGGCACTGCGAGAACGCTCCGTGCGTCTCGGTCTGTCCTACGGGTGCGATGCACAGAGAGGATCTAGGGGCCGTTGTTGTGAATCCTGTGCTGTGTATAGGCTGTAGGATGTGCCAAGTGGTTTGCCCCTTCGGCATTCCAGTATTTGACAGAAAGCTAAAGGTCATGACTAAGTGCGACCTGTGTATAAACAGGCTTAAGGAGGGGCTAAGACCGGCGTGCGTGTCCACGTGCCCGACAGGGGCTACATACCTTGCTGAGGAGGCCGAGGCCTTGGGAATGAAGCGCGAACTGGGTGTCAGGAAGATAGTTGAGGCGGTGACGAAGGCTAAGGAGCTGGGAGGACTGGAGGGAGTGGTAACATCAAAGGGATGAGTGGTGGCTGAAAGTAATGGTGGAGGGAGTAACGTTAACCATAATGTTTTTTTCGCTCGCAGCCACGGTTTCCTCGGCATGCTTGAAGGGAAGGCCCAGAGCATCGTCAGTAGTTTCCTCTATCCTAAACTCGATAGCCTCCGCACTCATGATTGTTGCTGGGCTTCAGAACTTAATCCTTCTCAGGGGCTCCGTCCAGGAGTTCACGCTCCTTCCACACGTTCCCATACCTCACTCCTCTCTAGTCCTCGGATATGACTGGCTCACGTCCATCCTCGTGACCCTTCTCGGCTTTGTTTCCCTGATGGTATCCATATATTCCGCAAGGCATCTTCTCTCCCACTCAGAGGGGGACGTGAGGGGTATTGCCAGCATACTTCCAATATTCACCCTATCCATGTTCCTCGTGCTCACCGCGAGAGATCTGCTATGGTTTTTCATATTTTGGGAGATAATGACTGTATCCTCCTTAGCCCTCGTACTGTACAATTACACTGAGGAACACGTAAGGTTCTCGGGAATACTTTACGCTACAACCATGCATGTGGGCGCCATGTTTCTTCTGGTTGGGCTCCTCTTACTTTCCTCTATAGTTCCTTCACACTCACTTCTATACTCCTCTATAGCTTCTCAGAGCAACGCCTTAGTCTCTAATCCTCTGACGTATGTCTCCGTTGCCCTCATAACTATAGGCTTTCTCTTCAAAGCCGGGATAGTTCCTCTTCACCTATGGCTCCCTGATGCTCACTCCGTGGCTCCCAGCAACGTCTCCGCCCTACTGAGCGGAATGATGGTCAAGATAGGCATATATGGCATAATGAGGTTTGCACTAATGATACTTGCACCCTGTATAGGCCAGACCTACGGGCTCGCACTCATGGGGCTTGCCGCCCTCTCTGTTGCGGTTGGATCCGCCTACTCAGCAGTCCAGGACGACTACAAGAGACTCCTTGCCTACAGCACTATAGAGAATGCGGGGATAATAATGCTGGCCGTCTCTGCCGCATCTCTCGGGCTAGCTAGTGGGGTTAGGTGGCTTTACTTCCTTGGAGTCACAGCAGCTCTCTTTCACATGATAAATCACTCGATATTCAAGTCACTCATGTTCCTAAACGCTGGGGTCTTGCTCAGGACGACTGGAACCAGATCCCTGAGCATGCTCGGCGGCCTCTCTAGGAGGCTAAGGTTCACATCAGTCTCCATGGCCATAGGATCCCTCTCCGCCTCCGCCATGCCTCCTCTCAACGGGTTTGCAAGCAAATTCCTTGTCTATGAGACGCTCCTTATGGCCGCCACATCCCTCGGGATATGGTATCTGAGGCTGGTCTCCCTTCTCAGCACGGCGTCTCTAGTGCTCTGTGGGGTGCTCACGATGCTGGCGTTCTCCAAGCTGTATGGCTCGGCGTTTCTCGGTAAAGAATCGGGGATAAAGGTTAGGGAGAGCGAGTCAAGCGTTGAATCCGCGCCGATAATAATTCTCTCAATAGCATGCATAGTTACCTCTATAGTTGCCCCAGCCATAGTCAGCTGGCTCTTGAGGGTTCAGCACGCGGCAGGAATAAGCGCGCTCTCATCCTTTGGAGTTCTCCTGGTTCTTAGGGGAGGCAGGTGGACCTTTCCAGCGGTGGTCTCCTACGGCATGCTCTCCGTGGTGATGGCCATAGCCTTTGCAATAGCGTCCTCCTCCTACAGAAGAGGGCTCAGAAAGTCAATGGTAGAGCCCTTCGTGTCAGGGGTCAGATATCTCGACAGCGTCCACAGACCCAGGGCGGAGGCCCTTACTCAACTCGTAAGGGATTACATGAGCGGGATGCTCGGGGTAAGAAGGTTCGTGAGGAGGGAGTACCTAGTCAGGAACTGGACCGTGGGAAGACTGATCTATGAAGTGAGAATGGGGAGGCACCTGGTAGATCCGATAAGGCTAAGGGATGCAGGAGAGTTCTTCGAGAGGGTTTTCTACGCTCCTCCCTATAGGCTGTTCAAGGGGTTTGCATCTAGGTTTAAGAACCTGCAGAGCGGCAACCTCCTTCTCTACATAGCCTATATCTATGTAGTGTATGTGGTGTTGCTGGGGCTGATATTATGGCTGAGGTAGAACCCATTCAGTACCTGCTTGGGCTTGTCAACATGGCAGCCATACTTGCCCTTGCCCCGCTACTTGACGGTATACACAGAAAGGTGGCCGCTAGGATGCACTCGAGAATAGGTCCCCCGATAACTCAAGGATATAGGGATCTAGCAAAGCTAATCAGAAGGGCGTTTGAGCTTTCCCCGGAGGGAAGCAGGGGACTCTATCACCTTGCCCCGGCTCTGGTTCTCATGCTTACGGTAGTGGTTGCCCTCCTCACGCCAGCCATATTTGCCGAAACCCTTCCGATATCCGACATAATATTGGTCATATACCTCCTGGCTCTCTGTGATGCCGTCCTGACCATGACGTCCTTCGATACCTCCAACCCCTTTGCCGTGATAGGGTGTGGAAGGAAGGCCCTGATAACTGCTCTGGCAGAGGTATCGTTCATGGTTGCCGCGTTCTCGCTCATAATAAAGCCGTTCATAGCCACGACATCCCTCTACGGAATAGTCCTCCAGGTATCCTCCTCCCTCAGGGTACTTGGGTCTCCCTCATACTACCTGGCTATGGTGGCGGCAGCGCTTGCCGTGGTCTCCGAGTTCGAGACAACCCCGTACGACGTGGGGATTGCTGAGCAGGAGATACTGGGAGGAGTTGAGGTTGAGTACGGGGGAAGAGGGCTAGGCTTCCTGAAGTATGCACAGCTGGTAAAGAGGCTCGTGATGATAGTTCTCTTCATGGACATATTTATTCCATGGGGAATAGCTGGGAATCTCAGCCCTGCCTCGGTCGGGATAGGAATAGGATCCTTCCTCCTAAAGTCTCTGACGATGTTCATCGTTACATCCATAGCCCTTCAGCCCATGGCAAGGTTCAGGGTAAGGGGAGCCACAAGGAGCCTCCTTGTTTCCTTATCACTAGCCTTCATGTCAATAATACTTTCGTCCATGGAGGTGTAACAGTCAATGCTTCCCTCAAGCCCCGAGATCGTTGTGATTGCGACCTTGTCATCAGTAATGCCAGTAACAGCTATGTTGATATCGGAGGAGAAGAGCATAATTAGGGCTGCCTACATATACTCCGCCCAGACGCTCATACTTGTCGGCATATTCATAACCTTGGGATTCAAATACTACTGGTTCTTCATATGGGCATGTGCGGCGTTAGTAACGAAGGTTTTCCTAGCTCCCTACGTAATAATGTGGACATCAAGGAGAACCGGTGTTCTCGAAGAGACTGAGAGGCCAGTAATACCTAGGATGGCATCGGTTACAATAATGATAGCCCTAGTCATATCTGGCTACGCTCTCGCCTCTGCCTACGTGAGTATGCCAGACTCCATACCCTTAGGCGTGTCGGTATCCCTAACCCTATTAGGGTTATTCCTTATATCAACTAGGAGGAACCTCCTCAAGCAGGTGTTCGGATTCCTTCACTTTGAGAACGGGGCACACTTAACCCTGGCAGTCCTAGCACCCTCCATACCTGAGACAATAGATGTGGGTATAGCTACTGATGCCGTAGTACTAATCCTAATACTTGCTATCCTAGCAAGGAAGATACATGAGTCGCTGAAGACCATGAACGTGTCCTCTCTTACAATGCTTAAGTACTCGTGAGGTGATTGAGACGTTACTGTGGCCCGTCATAGCTGTCTTGGCTCCTCCCTTGGCGGCAAGCATAGTCACATATTTCGTTAAGGCTGGGTGGGGAAGGTACGTGACCCTAGCATCATCGATAATAGTTTTACTCACCTCCCTTAACGTATTGGTGCATGTTTCCTCGATGCCGTACGAGGGAATAGAGAGCTACGTGACTTCAGTGAAGGACTTCATACTTGACCCACTTGCTACATGGATGCTTTTCATAGTTTCACTCATGTACTTCTTCATATCCCTCTACTCTATTGGCTTTACAGGAAGAGAAGAGGAGCTCGGGGAACTCAGGGGAAGTAAGCCATCCCTGCTTCACTCCCTCATGAATGTGTTCGTACTGACGATGCTGGTGAGTAGCATTAGCAATAACATATTTATGTTATGGGTTGCGATAGAGGCAACGACTCTCGCCTCCGCATTCTTAGTAGCCCTATACGGAAAGGCAGAATCCTTGGAAGCAGCATGGAAGTACGTCGTAACGTGTAGTGTGGGTCTAGTCTTCAGTCTCTACGGAACCTCCCTTCTATATGCGGAGGGAGGCAAGAGGATAGGGTTCAGCGCAGCGTTCTGGTCGGGGCTGATGACGCACCCTTCGCATACGGGATCCCTCGCTATAATGGTAGCCCTTATATCTCTGATTATAGGGTACGGAACGAAGGCAGGCTTGGCACCCATGTGGACTTGGCTTCCGGATGCACATGCGGAGGCCCCTGCCCCTGTTAGCGCTCTTCTCTCCGGCGTGCTGATAAACTGCGCATTTATAGGCTTCGTTAGATACGTGTCCCTCTCTCTTGCCTATGACGTGTCCTTCATACCAAAGCTCTCCCTTGCTTTGGGGCTTCTCTCCATGTGGGTTGCTGCATTCTTCATAATAGTGAGTAGGGACGTTAAGAGACTCTTCGCCTACAGCACTGTGGAAAATGTAGGTGTGTTAGCTACCGGAATAGGATTTGCCACGACAACGTCGGTAGTGGGGAGTCTGTACCACATGCTAACACACGGACTACTTAAGACAATGTTGTTTCTTCTATCCGGCATACTCCTCTGGATATACGGAACTAGGGATATGAGGTTCATGGGCGAACTCCTCAGGCTTCACAAGGTTCTGGGCTTCATAATAGTCGTAGGAGGATTTGCGCTGGGATGCTCCCCTCCCTTCGCTACGTTCCTGTCTTTTTATCTTATCGCCTATGGGGGTCTTCTGGCGGGCAATCTCGTGGCGGTCATATTGTACGCTATTGCTTCTGCTGTAGTCTTTGCAGGCATAATGTCGCGCACTCTTCACATAAGTATGGGGAAACCGAAAGACGTGAGAAGAAGCTATGGAGGAGAGTTCGACAGGTTCAAGGCCCCAAAGACTTGCATAGTGGTACTGATAGTTATAGTAGCTCTCATTGCGATACTTGGGGTTTACATGCCTAGGCTCTTTCATTCTGTGCTTGTCTACTCGGCTAAGGAGGTGATTGGGTCTGGCCGATGGTAATAGTTGTAAAGCTGAGGAGTTTGTCGCTAGGGTAGAGGAAGAGTTCGGAGAGAGTGTGGAGAAGATCGAGAAACTAGGTGAGGGGAAGGTAATAGTGTATGTTAGCAGGGAGTCGTTGCCTAAGGTAGTATCCTACGTATTTTGGGAGCTGGGGGGAAGACTAGCAACAGTCGTTGGATCTGATGAGAGAAGGTTGCACAGTCACTTCGTAGTTTATTACCCCTTGGCCATGGACTTCATTGACGACGGATACTCGGGTAAGTGCTGGATAATTGTTGCGTCTGTAATACCTGGAGACGACCCTAGGTTCCCCTCAGTCACTAAGGACATTCCAGCCGCGAATTGGGCGGAGCGCGAGATAAGGGATCTGCTGGGGTTGGAGCCTGTAGGGCACCCTGATCCAAGAAGACTTGTGCTCCCAGATGACTGGCCAGATGGTGTATATCCGCTCAGGGAGGAGATGGATTACACTTACAGTCCCCCTAGCAAGGAGAGACCCTATACTTTCCAGCCTAGCGAAAGGATAGTTAAAGGAACTGAGGTCATAGAGCTTCCTATAGGACCTATACACCCCGCTAGTGACGAGCCAGGACAATTTAGAGTTTACGTTGATGGGGAGGAGGTAGTGGACTTCGACTATAGGCTGTTCCACATACATAGGGGCATAGAAAAGCTGGGGGTTTCAAGGATGACTTACAATCAGGTTCCCTTCCTTGCTGAAAGGATCTGCGGGATATGCGGGTATTCCCACTCCTGTTGCTACTGCCAGGCGGTTGAGGAGGCCTTCAAGGTGGACGTTCCGGAGAGAGCCGAGTACATCAGGTCAGTAATGCTCGAGATAGAAAGGGTTCACAGCCACATGCTGATAGTGGGCCTGGGTCTTCACCTGGCGGCCTTTGACTGGGGATTCATGCAGCTCTTCAAGGCTAGGGAGAGAATAATGGATCTGGCTGAGATACTCACAGGGAACAGGAAGACATACGGAATGAATGTTGTAGGAGGTGTGAGAAGGGATTTCATAAAAGACAGGATAGGGAAGGCCATGGATATCGTGAGGGATGTAAGGAAAAGGTACAGAGAAATTGTGGACATAATATTATCAAACAGGAGTGTTATCAACAGGTTCTCCTCAATAGGAATTCTGGAAAGCAACGTAGCTAGGTCGCTGGGAGTCCTCGGGCCAACCGCGAGAGCATCCGGCCTGAGGATAGACGTGAGAAAAGATCATCCCTATGCCGCCTACAGGAACCTGCCGCTTGAAGTTAAGGTCAGGGATGAGGGCGATGTCCTCTCGAGACATCTGGTGAGATTGGAGGAAGTGTTCAACAGTCTAGACATGATAGAGCATGCTCTCGACAGGCTTCCCGGAGGTCCCATACTTGCGGAAAAGGTTGAGCCTATTCCGCACGTGAGGTCATTCAGCTCTATTGAGGCACCGAGGGGGGAGAACTTTCACTTCATAGTCACCGGAATGCATAGCATGCTGATCAGATGGAAAGTGAGGGCACCTACATACAATAACTGGTCAGCAATGCCCCACATGTGCAGAGGGTATACGCTTGCCGACATACCCTTGATTCTAACCAGCATCGATCCGTGCTACTCCTGTACAGAGAGAGTAATGGTTGTGAACGTGAAGAAGAGAACGAGGAGGATGATGCGGTGGGATGAACTCATACACAAATCCAGGAAGCTACCAATTAGGGGGTGTAGGTCTTGAGCCTAAAGCTCATAGTTAAGTCGCTAAAGTGGAAGAGGGTAACTAGAAAATATCCCTTCGAGCAACATCCAGTTCCCGAGGACTTCAGGGGAAGAGTTGAGTTCCTCGAGGAGCTGTGCATGGGTTGCGGTGCGTGCGCTAACGTGTGTCCCCCAAACGCGATACAGGTGATCGAAGAGAAGGGGACGAGAATCATAAAGCTGTTCATAGGAAGATGCATATTCTGCGGAAGATGTGAGGAGAACTGTCCAATGATGGCCGTGAAGCAGACGGATGACTTCGAGCTGTCTTCAATCAGAAGAGAGGATCTAGAGGTCGTGCTGAGACATGGTCTTCCAAGGGATGAGAAAGGGCATTTCCTCGAGTACACGGAGAGGGAGATCGTAGAGGCGGAGGAGGTGCTGAGGAGCGAGCGTCCGCGGGAGCTTGTGGAGAAGCTTATAGAGTCCTCAAGAAAGTGCAGGAGCTGCAGGATAAGGGAGGGAATCGGCTCAATAGCAAAGGCACTAAGGCCGGGAGGTGAACGAAATGAGTAGGAATCTGTATAAAGAGTTGAGAAAATCAATATACCTTCTTCATGTGGACGCTGGCTCATGTAATGGGTGCGACATAGAGGTTCTCGATGCCCTTACACCCTACTTCGACATTGAGAGGTTTGGCATGAAGCTTGTTGCATCGCCTAAGCAGGCCGACGCGGTCATAGTAACGGGGCCTGTGACGAGGCAGTTCAAGAGGTTCCTCAAGAGGATCTATGAGTACCTTCCCAAGCCTACCGCAGTAGTAGCCGTGGGCTCGTGTGCGTGTGGAGGGGGAATATGGCACGACACGTACAACGTGATAGGAGGGGTAGACAAGGTAATACCCGTCGACGTTTACGTCCCGGGATGCCCCCCAAGGCCCTCTGCCATAATACATGGAGTCCTCGTCGCCCTTGGCGTGATAGAGCAGAAGGTGAAACGAGTTGAAAGGAGCCTAGGACTTAAGGGCTTCAGAACCCTTGAGGTGAGGAAGAAGGGAATGGTCGAGGGCTATTCAACGTACAGAAAGGTAGTTTTGGAGCTGAAGAGAATGATCGGATATAGGCTTACCTACAGGCTCCTAAAAGACTACGTGGAGCTGATGAGGAGGTCTAGTTACAGGGACGAGCTTCTGAAGGGGATAGAGGATATCGTGAGGGCGTGGGGAGAGGATCCGAGGATAAGGGAAGCGCTGGAGACTATGGCTAGGAGGATAGGTAAGGATGACGGTTGAGACCCTCGTGTATGTCTACCTATGCATTCCCGGCAGGATGATATACCCAAGGCTTCCTGAGATAGATGAGGAGCTAATGAAGCTCAAGCACTTCGAGGCCATTCATGACCTTTGCTCCCTCATAACGACCCTTCCCATGAGCGATGCTCTCAGGAGAATCGGGAAGAAAAGGGCTGAGGCTCTCAGGAAAAGAGGGGAGGTATTAATAAGGGAACCTGAGGGCATGGAATTGGTAATCAGAGGTGAGCCCTTAGTTAAGGGCGCGTACGTGGTGCTAAGGTCATCCAAGTCATTCGGTACGCGTACCGAACTCCCTCCTAAAGCACTCCTTCATGGACTCAAAGGCCCTGATCAGTGATAGCCCCTCCTTTGTTAGTCTTGCTCCTCCTTTGTCAGCCCCTCCTCTTCTGGTCTGTATGAGCCTAACCCCAAGCACCTCCTCAATGCTAAATATCCTCTTCCTAAGAGTCGTCAATGGAACGTGAAGGCGCTCGGATGCGGCCCTCATCGATCCTTTCTCATCTATGAGTTTGAGGAACCTTATTAGAAGTTCGTCGATTACCACACTAATTCCCCCACACGACAGGGTTATGCTCGGTGACATACTCACTATTGATGTCCTTCTAGACATGAACATTTTCCTCACAATCCCTTTGACTACTTTCATCTTGTAGGAGCATGTTGGTATATATTCAATGCTGACTCCGGATATCCACCTTGGAGAGACGAGCATCTTTGGCTCCTCAATACTAAAGGCTATAACATTCTCGCAATCTATTCCATTAACTAAATACACTTTGCCGTCCCTCCTGCAGTATTCCTCAACCTTGAGGCCAAGGATAGGGACTGTTCTTCCTCTCCTAAAACCCCATGCCTTTATGAATCCCGGGCTGACACCACTTAGTATCACCTCTGTTTCGTAGTTGGAGCACATCTTTATGACATAATCAAGGATGTCCTCGTTGAATGAGATGCTCTCGAGCCCGTTCAGCAACAGATATAGCCTCTTGCTTAGAAGCCCTCTTACCTTTAGCTTCTCAAGAAATGAGAGGGCTTGAACAACTTCGTTCGTGTTGGAGACCATTACTATAAAGCCCCTTATCTTCTCTATGTATGACCTATTGAGTGCCTTGAGAAGGTAGTTGAGTTCCCCGATCCCAAGGCATATGTGGAGAAGCTGATCCCTTGGGAGAACGTTGCAGACGTCATATATGAGCTCGCACGTATAGCCTGGATTAAAGACAACTAGGTATGGCCTGTGCTCCCTAACTATGGATGAGACTCCCTCCAGAATGCCGCTCCTGTTACAGGGTCTTAGGCTGACGGGCCTCAAACAACTGAATCCCCTCTGCTTCACTAGTAGCCCGAGTTTCATCTCCATTTCGCTCGAGGCCACCATTATGGAGGGCCTTACCCACGGTATCAAGGTAACGTGTCCCCTATCTATTATAAGGTATTAGAAAACAAATTAATATGAGCTTAAGTAATATGGCTATGTGCCACCATGCTTGTTTGCTAATATTCAAATTCATAACTGGGGGAATTTTGCCATAGCTCTGGTTGAATAAGAATAAAGATACTTAGATAACGTTTGAGATGAGACCCTCTCTGAGGTAAGTTACTTGCATTACCAATCGTATTACCATAATCCCTGAAGGAAATAATAATGATGAAATAAGGAGATTTGCTAGGGTTACTCAAAAGCACGAGTACTACGAGATACGTAGAAACAATGGCTTCCTCATCACGTTTGTGCAGGCAATACCGTAGGGCTAGGTATCTTATCTTTAACCCTCTCCCCTCAGCTCCTTGGCGGCGTCCTCTGGGTGCACGGTCACTATGAATACCCTTCCCCCCTTCTCCAGCCCTCCCCAAGTCGATATTACGGGTGTTAGCTCGACGTGCCAGTGGAACACCCCATTACCAAGTGCGTGTCTTGGCGGTATGTGTATCCATAGGTTGTAGGCGGGGTCGCCCAGTCTTTCCTTGATCACCGCGGTCAGCTTCTTGAAGGCGGCCGCGAATTCCTTCAGTTCCTCGCCACGCATGTTGAGGGGTGAGTCCACGTGCTTCTTAGGGGCTAGCCACACCTCGTAGGGCTGCCTGGGCGCCCACGCTGTGAAGGCCACGTAGTTGCTTTCCTCGAACACTACGCGCCCGTCCTCCCTAGCCTTCCTGATCTCGGCGCAGAGCGGGCACTCCCTCCCCTTGAGCTTGGCTTCCTCGAACGCCCTTAACTCCTCGTCAATTAAAGGCATGGGGGCTTCGGAAGCGAATAACTGCATGTGTGGGTGAGGTATGCTCGCGCCTCCCCTAGCGCCGTAGTTCCTAATCACTATCGCGTACCTTATCCTCGCGTCTGTGGCGAGCACCTCGCGAACCCTCTTGAAGGTGGCCTCGAAGGTCAGGGTTAATTCGTCGAGGGGCGCTACGGGTGGTTGGGCGTCGTGGTTGGGGTTCTCAACGATCACTTCATGATACCCGTAAGCGTGCCTCTCACCGTCACCATCATGCGTTAATGCGGGGTACTTGTTCGGTATTATCCTGACGACCCAGTCCGTGAATCGCTCCGTCTCCTGCTCCCAGTCGTAGACAAGCCTGCCCTCAACCCTCCTTAAGGTGAGGGTGGCTGGCGGGGTCATGAACTCGTTGCCGGGGCAGAACGGGCAGGTCCCCTTCGCGGTTTGAACCTCGCTCGCGCGAAGGATCTTCGGCCTCCTCCCCCTCGCGGGGGAAATTATCGACGCTCTCCCAGGCACTATAGGGCAGTACCGGATCTCGGGGGTATCCCCACTCATGGATGTAGAGCACCATGTAGTGCTTCACGTGGGGGTTTAAAGAGTAACCACGGGCTTTTACGGCGTAAAGATATTTAATGCCCTACGCACGTACGTGAAGCCCTTTAACACCGGGAGCACCTTACACGGGGAGGTAAGGAGGTTTGAGGAGGGAATTAATGAGTGAGGAAGAGCTCAAGTCAATGCTCCTGAGAATGAGCGGCTCGGGGTACGGCACCTACAAGAGGCTGTACGGGGTCGCCGTGAGGTTTCGTGAGGGCTTCACCCTAAGAGTAACTAAGGTTCAGGGGGACCCGCACGCGCCCCCCTCGGTGGTTGAGGTTAGGGTGCCTAACCAAGTGCACCGGTTCCCGCACCACCTTCTCCACAAGCCCAACGTGATTCCCTTCACCGACTACTTAACGAGGGTTCTCCACAGGGTGACGAGGTCCCTTAGGAGGAAGTGCGGGCTAGGTAACAGCTGCTACTTAGGCATCCCTAAACCATCACCACGCATCCTGCCCCGCTCCTCCGTGGAGGTTGACGCTAACGACCACTCACTCATCATTAGGTTCTTCGCCGGGCTACCCGCCAGGGGTAGGAGGGTTGAGGGGCGGGAGGCTGCGAGGCTCCTAACGAGGGACGCGCGCACCATCATTCAGGCCTTGTTAAGGGTTAGGGAGGACTCCATGGACGGTGTTGAGGGCCACGTGAGGAACTACGTTAGGCAGGAGGAGCTTAGGGAGTGGCTGGTTAGGGAGGGTTACGCCTTCTTCGTTGGGGACGGCTCCATACTCCCTAGGAGGGCTTCCTTCAGTGAGGAACCAATGCGTGACGCCGTACCCTTCAAGTCACCGCCGGAGTTCAGGGTCAGGGTGAGGCTGCCCTGCGGCGACGTGGTTGAGGGGATGGCGGTCAAGTGCGGCGTAACCGTCATAACGGGCGGGGCTTACCACGGTAAGACCACCTTACTTGAGGCGATTCAGGAGGGGATATACGACCACGTCGCGGGTGACGGGCGTGAGTTAGTCGTATCCAGGCGCGGCACCGTACTCGTTAAGGCTGAGGATGGGCGGGTAGTGCACCACGTCGACATATCGTCCTTCATAAGGGACCTGCCCTCCGGCACCAGGACCGACGACTTCTCAAGCCTCGACGCCAGCGGCTCGACGAGCATGGCGGCATCAATAAGTGAGGCGGTGGAGGCCGGTGCTGAGGTAATGCTTCTCGACGAGGATACGAGCGCGACGAACCTCCTCTACAAGGACGTCTTCATGTCTAAGTTACTGAGCGATGACCCGATAAGAACCCTCTCCTCGCAGGTTCGGGACCTCAGCAGGGTGACGGGCGTGTCGGTAGTGGCGGTCGCGTCAGCCACCTCCACCCTCCTAGGTGAGGCGGACAACGCGCTACTCATGCGTAAGTACGTGCCGCGCGACGCCACCCGCGAGGCTAGGGAGGCTAGGGAGCACTCATCCACCCTACGCACCAAGTACTCGCCCCCAAGGCCGAGAACCTACGCGGGGGTTAAGGGCTTGGTGAAGGTTAAGGCAACGTCATTCAAGATCGTGGTCGAGTACGAGGACAGGCTGAAGTTTGAGTTGAACCTCAGGGATAACCCAAGGATAGTTGAGGAGGGGCAGGTCAGGCTAATAGCTCACGCCGTGAGTAAGTTAGCTAGGGTGCGTGAAGCTACCCCCGTGCGTGAACTCGTCAAGCGCATTAACTGGTCGCTCGAGCGTGAAGGATTCAGGGCCTTCGCCCCGACCACCCACGTCCCACCCGACCTTACGTGGGTTGACGGGCTGGACATTGTTTGGGTTCTCAACAGGTTGCCTAGGGCAGTATTCAAGCAGGTTTAAGTAGCTATGGACAATTCATTGTAATTTTCGCCGTCAGCCTCAGTAAGGTTTTTTACGTGTTCTCGTTATCAATTAGTCGATAACGCTACTCGGAGGCGAGTGATGTGGAGCCCGTGAAGCTAAGCATTAAGAGCACCTTACTAAGGGAGGTGATCACGGAGGGCCCTGACGGGGCCCTTAACTTCAGGACGTACTTAGCCGGTAGGTGGGTGTGGAAGGACGAGAACATAGTTGTGCGTAGCCCCATAGACTCAAGCGTGATTGCTAGGGTCCCTAAGCTCTCATGGAGCGACGTGGAGCCCGTGCTGAGTAGGGTGTACGGGAAGGGGAGATGGGCCGTTAGGGACACCCCCGGCGACAGGAGGTTAAGGGTGCTCTCCAGGATGGCTGACGTCATGGAGAGCGTTAAGGAGGACTTCGTTGAGGTACTGATGCTTAACGCGGGGAAGACCAGGAGGCACGCGGAGGGCGAGGTCAGGGCATGCATTGACAGGTTAAGGATAGCGGCGATGGACACCAGGAGGTTGGTCGGGGACTACATACCGGGTGACTGGAGCTCTCACACCCTAGAGAGTGAGGCGGTGATCAGGAGGGAGCCATACGGCATAGTGCTCGCGGTAATCCCGTTCAACTACCCACTATTCGACACGGTCAACAAGTTCGTCTACAGCGTCGTCGCCGGGAACGCCGTGATCATTAAGCCGCCCTCAGCCGACCCACTACCCTCAATACTGTTCGCGAGGGTCGCTGAGGTCGCGGGCTTCCCGAAGGAGGGGCTAGCGGTGGTGACGATGCCGGGCAGGGAATCAGGTAACCTCGTCGCCGACCCAAGGATAGGGGTGATAAGCCTAACCGGGAGCACCGAGACAGGGCTCAAGGTGCTCAGGCAGGCGGGGATCAAGCAGTACGTCATGGAGTTAGGCGGCGGGGACCCCGCCGTAGTGCTTGAGGACGCTGACCCGGACGTGGCGGCAGACAAGATCGTGGCGGGCATCGTAGGGTACAGCGGGCAGAGGTGCGACGCAATAAAACTAGTGCTCGCTGAGGGGAGAATCTACGAAGCGCTGAAAGCAAAGATCCTTGAGAAGCTCTCCAAGATCAAGGTAGGCGACCCACGTGAGGAAGGCGTCGTCATGGGTCCACTGATAGACTCCAGGACGGTCGACGAGATGCTTGAGGCGGTTCAGGAAGCCGTCAGCAAGGGCTGCAAGCTGCTTCACGGTGGGAAGAGGTTAGGGCCGACCTACGTCGAACCAACCCTACTGGAAGCCCCGAGCAAGGAGGTACTCAAGGAACTAACCCTCTACAGGGAGGAGGTCTTCGCCCCCGTAGCCATCATGGTGAAGGTAAGTAGCGTGGACGAGGCAATAGAGCTTGCTAACGGCAGGAGGTACGGTCTGGACGCCGCCATCTTCGGAAAGGACATCGACAAGATCAGGAAGCTAATCAGGTACTTAGAGGTCGGCGCCATCTACATCAACGAATACCCGAGACACGGCATAGGGTACTACCCCTTCGGCGGGAGGAAGGACTCAGGCATAGGCAGGGAAGGAATAGGGTACAGCATAGAGTACGTCACAGCCTACAAAACTATAGTCTACAACTACAAGGGGAAGGGCGTGTGGGAATACATATGACTTAACGAAGCACTAAACCAATACTTTCTCCTGCGTCCCCACCTTCATTACGTTCAAGTAAGCCCTACCCATTACCCGGTGGCGGGGCGCGTTGAGTATATATGGTGGCGTATATATGGTTCCACCGGCATATACCTGCGGGTCGATGAGGAATTGCTTATGAAGTTCACTGAGGTGGCTAGGGCTTTAGGCATGAGTAGGAGTGAAGCCATCAGGAAGGCTATGGAGATGTTCACAGCCGTTAATGAGGGAGGCCTAATGACTCCGAGGATGAGGGGCCTTAGTTAAGAGTAGGTTAACGCTGAGGGAGCTTGAAGAAGCTTACCTGTGTGTCTAGATGAGGATCTACGTGGGTTTCTCGGTCTTCCTGAAGCTACTGCTTGACGAGCCCAGCGCCGATAAGGCCTAGGAGATCCTAGAGGCTATTGAGGAGGGCAAGGCCCTAGGCTTCGTAACCCCGGTAGTGCTTGAGGAGGTGTCCTTCAAGCCCCTTTACGCCAAGGCCAGCGAGGCCCTAAACACTAAAGAACGTGTGGAGGATTAGGGAAGCCTTAAGCCACTTAAGACCTTCCAGGACTGCGTCGAACACATACTCACGAGGGGGCCTCGAGGTTGTGCGCGTCACGTACGAGGAGTGGCTCTAAGGGTGGGGGCGGAAACCATAGCGACATTCGACGAGAACCTCAAGGTAGTTAGAGAAAATTAATTTAGTTAGGCGTGTTATTCTTTCTAAGACGAAGCCTACCTCCTGCCGAGCAGTTTGGAAAGGAGCCCATGCTTTCTCCTAGCCGTTCTCTTCAGCGTACTCGCTGGTGGGGAAACATTGCAGGTCTTCTCAATAGATCTCACGATTAATGGGTTAGACACCTCGCAGAGCAGTATGTGCTTTATGTTGTTTTTCTCGAGCGACCCTAGGTGCCTCTCCACATTAGTAGTGTCGAGTTGCTTAACACCGTCATAGAGCGTCGTGTGCTTGAACACCACGCACGGTTTGCCCCCGTGGAAGAAAATATTGTAGGTCTCACCGGACTTGAGCGTCACGACTAACCTGAAAGCCTTATCTGTCCTGGTTGATGAAAGTTCTTTTGCCCTGTTAATGAAGGACGCCAGATTAGAGCCGTCCATGCTTAAGTCGATGGTTTTCGAGTGTATTACCATGTTTGCGAGGAACACCTCTGGTGACTCCCTAATGATATCGGGCGTCACGTTGTTAGCCAAAGTCAACATGCTAACAGGGTTCTCCCTGCCTTCACTTAGCTCGCCACCGACGCCCACTACTTCCTCGGATGGGCTGGGTCTTGGTTGCGGCGTTTCTGTGGCGTCGGGGTTAGCTATGGTTTCACTGTCCTCGTCGCCAGCGTTCCTGCTTGTCTGCGATAGCAGGTCCTCAAGGCGCAAGGCATTGTTGACCTGTGTGTTCGGTGCCGTGCTAACGTCTAGCTCTAGGGCGGCCTTGCTGAGCTTCATTATTTCTACGTACCCCTTACTCGGTACTTCGTTAAGTAATTCCTTCAGCGCCTCCACGGCTTCATTACCCGTGTGCTCGGTACCGCAGTCAACACACGCAGTAATGATTACCCCGTTCTCTAGGTCCATGGCGAATTCACAGTCCCCTCTAGGAAGGCTGACTATGCCTTCAATTCTGCCCGTTAGGTTACCTCCTACCTCACTTACGGCGCTCCTCAGCATGTCCTGCAGGCTTGAGTCCCCGCTTGGCGTCAGTAGTTTTAAGCTCGTTCCACGGGCTATGAACCTGCACGGCATTAACGCTCAACCTCTCCTACATTGATTCACCTCCTTCACCCTTACCCTGCTCGGTGAAGGAGAACGAACTTGCTACGGATCCCGAAGCAAGCCTCTCGAGTACCCTTGCGGGCCTCCCTGACGAGTCTATCACGGCTGAGCATGCAGGGCATCTCCTAAACCTTATGACCTCCCCACAGAACGGGCATACTGTTGTGGTGAAGGGTAGTTTCTTACCGCAGTTTGGGCAGGTTATTACCGTGTATTTTAAGCTGTTCCCGCACTTCCCGCACTTAGGTGCGTTTGAGGTTAGTGAAGACGCTACCGAGTAACCCGTGCCCCTAGCGACTACCGCGGTGACGTACGTTGACCCATCTATCTTATGTACCACAACATCTCGTGACCCGACAATAACTAGCGTGTCGGCATTATCGCAGAGCCTGCTCAACAACCGTGACTTGATTATCCCTTCGCCAGCGCCACCGAGCTCCTCACCGACATCCTCGCTAACACCATAAAAAAGTAGGGGGAGCCCGTCACTTGTTATTACGTAAAGACTCGTGACGTCAAGCACACTCAAGTATTTTGACACCACGTTTGCCGCGCCACGCAAGACCGCCAATATGTGCACCCCATCATTAGCCTGTTAAAAATTGTTTGATAGTTAAGCTCGTTTCTACCCTTATTAACCCTCTATGGTTGTTGCTAAGCTCTCTTACCCTACTATGGCCCTTATCTTATCTCTTTGCCTTTTAATCTCGTTTCTTATCATGCCTACAAGCGCTGTCTTATCGGCAACGACTAACACGAAGTTCTCACCTATATCGCCAACGAGTACTCGCCCGTTAGCGTACTCCAGCGCTATTATGTCGGTGTTACCTAAGTCGAAGTCAGCACCTAACTTGCTAGCAACGCTAACTATTTGGCTGACCGCGGCAGCTATTTCCTCAGTACTCACGTCCTTACTTGGGACTACGGCATCAAGAACTAACCCATCCTTGGACACGACTATTGCGCCCTTAACCCCCTCAATCCTAGTTATGTCCGTAAGTATTCTTTTGAGGGCCTGTGACATGAGTTCTCACCCTTATTCCACATTTTTGTCTAAATATAAATACTTATCCGTGCCTTCTCTAACTTCTCTACACTAAATTTAAAAGAGATTCAATATTCCTCTGTATGGAAATTCCATAGTTACAATGTCTTACGCTTCAATACATCCTATATAGTAATCTCATGAAATTACCTTTATTCATTAATTCATTTTATTCTCTATTTCCTAGACGAAACTCCCTGTATTTACGTCCTTTCAGGTGTTCACCATATAGAATTAATGAGTTCCCTAATTCCTTTGGTACATTCCTCAACGCGTGAGAGCACTTCATGCAGCGCTCTCATAGCAGCGGGATTGAGTGAAGCGCTAGGGTCAGCTCAGCGATTATTGGTGGGAGCATCGTTGCGCAGGCACTCATAAACTACGTTCGGTGAGGTAACCGCACCTAGTTTTTAATTCGTCTCGCTAGGGAAGTGCTGGGGGGATTTGCCTGTCCTTACCTCTCAGGGTTAAGTGTGAGGAGGTTCTCGGTGGGGTGCTTAAGTTACTTAGCTCTACCTACGGCGTTAACTGCGACCTCAGCTGTGAGGAGTTGCTTGAATACTTAAGCGGACCAACATACGAGGAGGACACCGTGGGCATGGATGAGGTGTTCAGCAATGAACTCCTCCTACTCCACGAGGTTGCTGAGGCCTGCACCCTCAAGTTAATGGGGTACGGGATAGGGGCGGGCACCGTCGTGAAGGCATACCCGCGCACGTACTCAGCGCACCTGAAAGCCATGGATATAGAGCTGAGCGAAGCGCTTAGGAGGAGTAACACCAAGCACATCAAGAGGAGATGCGGGGATCTACGGTCATACCTGAGTGACCCGCACCTACCGAGCGGCCTAGTGGGTGTGGTTCAGGAACTCGTAATTAAGTACTGTCAGGAGGGCCTTCGCTGAAAACAGGTTTGCTTAGCCCCCGTCCTAGGGATGATTACTGGTGTGCCGTTGCTGTCCCTGATTACCTCTACGCTGACCTCGTAGAGTTCCTCGATTAAGTCCGCCGTGACGCCGTTTGGGTTGCCGCAGTAGGTTATGGTTCCTTTCTTCAGCGCTATGATCTTGTCTGAGTACCTTATGGCTAGGTTGACGTCATGCATCGCCATTAGGGTAGCTACTTCCTTAGCCCTGCTTAACCCCCTGATTAGTTCCAGCACGCTGACCTGGTGTTTTAGGTCTAAGTGGTTTGTTGGTTCGTCCAGTAGGAGTACCTTCGGTCTCTGCGCTAGTGCCCTCGCTATCAGCGCCTTCCTCCACTCCCCACCGCTTAGTTCGGACACCCTCCTTAGGGCTAGGTCCCGTAGCCCGAGTTCCTCCAGCACCTCCTCAGCCACCCTCAGGTCCTCCTTGCCGTAGGTTCTGCTCACGTAGGGCTTCCTGCCTAGGAGGACGAACTCCAGCACCGTGAGGGGGGCTGCGGGCGCCTCTACTTGAGGGGTGTACGCGATTAGCTTGGCTCTCTCGACTCCCCGCATCTTAGCTACGTCGCCGTGGGGGTCGATGAGGACCGCGCCCTTAACGGGCTTCAGCAGGTTTAGGACGCACTTCAGTAGCGTGGTCTTCCCCGCCCCATTCGGGCCTATGATGCTGACTACCTCCCCCTCCCTAACCTCGAGGGTTACATCCCTTAACGCCTCCACGCTCCCGTACCTGAAGGTCACGCCGCAGATCCTTAGGGTCACCAAAACCTAGCACCCCTCCTCAGCAGTAGGTGGAGGAAGAGAGGCACGCCCATGAACGCCGTTAGGACACCCACAGGCAGGATTAGGGGTGAGAGGACCGTGCGTGCGAGCGTGTCAGCGCCTAGGAGAAGCGACGCCCCCGTGAGGGCGGAGGCGGGTATTAGGTAGCGGTGGTCCGCGCCCACAAGGAACCTCGCTATGTGCGGGGCTAGCAGGCCGATGAAGCCTATCACCCCGACGAACGCGACGGGCGTCGCCGTCAGGAGTGAAGCCATGGCTAGGGTGGCGGCCCTCACGCGCTTAACGTTAACGCCTAAGCTGTGCGCGACGTCATCCTCAAGCATGAGGGCGTTGTAGTTCATGCTCATGAGCATCGCCACCGTGAAGCACGCCGCGAACACCGCGACCGTGGCCTCGACGTCCAGCCAGCCCGCCTTACCTAGGTCGCCGAACATCCAGAACACTAGGGCAGCTATCTGCTGCGACGTCCCGAAGTACTGGAGGAGGGAAGTGGCGGCCGAGAAGAGGTAAGTCATGGATATGCCTGCGAGGATCGTGACGCCGGGGGTCGCCCCCTTAATCAGGGCTAGGGCGGAGACCATTGCCGCGCACAGTACCGAGAAGACGAAGGCATTCGCAACAACCGCGTACGGGTTAGTGTAGATGAAGTACTCGCCGAACCACCCGACCACCCCAGCACCGAGTATGATGGCTAGGGCAGCGCCGAACGCAGCTGAAGCCGACACACCGACGGTGTACGGAGACGCTAGAGGGTTCCTCAACGCCGACTGAAGCAACGTGCCCGCAACCCCGAAGCAGGCCCCGGTCACGACCCCCATCAGCACCCTAGGCAACCTCAACTCAACAACTATCCTCATCAAGTCCTGAGGTACTGGGGGAGCCCCAACCGGTAGGATTAGGTGGGCTAGGAGGCGGGCGGCGCTGGCGAAGGTTAAGCTGGCGGTCCCCACGGAGAGTGAGGTGATCGTGAGTAGCGTTAGTAGCGTGGCCAGCCCGGTGAGGGCCGCTACCCTACGCCTAGTTAGTGAAGCGTACGCCCCTTCCCGCCTCCCGCGCCCACCGCTCATAGGCCGCCCTCAACACTGAACCCTAACTCCTTAGCCGCCCTCGTGACCTCCCCTAAGTTATCCACAACTATCGCGTCGCCAGCTAACCTCCTGACCTTCGATGCGAATATCCTGCTGTGTCCCCACGGCCTGAAGGACTTCGTTACGGGGTAAGCATGCATTATTAGGTTAGCGCCAGCCATTAACCCCTCAACGGTGTGGGCACCGCTTAACCACACGTCCCTGAGCATTAGGCGCGCCACGGCCCTCAACTTAAGGGTCTCCACCACGGACCCCGGCTCCATGCCCTGCACGGGCGAGCCCCACGTAGGCCTGAACGGGTGTATCTCCAGTATCCTGAAGTGCTTTAGGGACCTAACGAACTCGAGGAACGCCACCCACTCCCCGTACGGTGGTGCCTCACTACTCCCTAGGCCCAGACCCACCATTAGGGTGGTGTCGGTGGGTATCCCCAGCCTGTCTGCCTCCACCAGTATCTCCACCCGCTTACGTAAGTCGGACCCGGGTCTGAGGGCCTTGTACGTCGCGTGGTTCATGCTCTCTAGGTTGCTCGTTATCCCCTCCACGAGCGGGGCGAGTAACGCAACGTCCTCCGGGGCGAAGGACACGTTAGTCACCCATATACCTACCCGTGGCGCGGCGTGCTTAGCCACCCTAAGCTTATGCAGGGTGTAGTCCCTGCCGAAGGGGCCGGCGTACGTCCCGCCACCTAGCTCAGCCCTCCTCAGACCCGCTTCCTGGATCGCCCTCATGCCCGCCTCCAGTTCCTCGTCGCTCAGTACGTCGCCCCACGAGAACAGCCTCGGGTTAGCCCACCTGAAGCAGTACTTACATGTTGGGTTAGTCGTGCAGGGGGTTATGCTGCACACGAACCCCATTAACTTAACCTCGGTGCCTACCTCCTCGTCCCTAACCCTGCTCGCGGCCCTCATCAAGTCATGGAGGGATCCCCAGTTCCTCACCTTCTTCAGGAGGGTTAATGCCTCATCCCTCCCTAACCCGTCCTTCACGGCGTGCTTGAGTATCGCGGTGTAATCAGCCATCGGGACTCACCTTGAGGTGGTGGAGGGAGGCTCGACCTCGGGCTCCATCCCCGCCTCCTTAATGATCCTGGTGATTAGGGGTAGGTAGTTGATGAGGATTAATTCGCCGTTAGTTATGACCTTAGTCTCCGCCGGCGATATGCTTGGGCGTAGCCAGGTCCTCGACTTCGTTACGAGCACGCTTAAGTGAACCTCCCTGTTCCCACCCGCCATTGCCCTGAGGGGGATTAGGCGGTGGTCGTTCATTATGCCCCCGAAGCCTAGGTCGACGTCCCTGAGCACCGCCCTCGCTAGGGCCCCGACCTTAAGGGCCTCCATTACGGAGCCTGCCGGGGTCGACTCCATGGGCGTGCCTTTAATGGGTCTGAGCACGGTTATGGCTACCCTCCCCAGGTTCCTTATGTTCTCCTTGAGCCAGAAGATGTGGTTCACGTAGTCCTCGTACGTGCTCCCTATACCAACCATGATCGTTGTTGAGAGCCTTAGACCCGCCGCGTCGATGGTCTTGGCTAGGGCTATCCTGGCGTTCAGGTCGTCGCCGGGCTTCACCTCCCTGAAGACCTCCCTATTCATTGTTTCGAAGTTGCTGCTCACCTCAGCGACGCCTAACTCCTTAAGCTTCAGTAGGTTCTCCCTCGTTAGGGCGGGCCCCACGTTAACCCTTATGAGGAGGTTGGGGGCTACCTCCTTAATGATCCTCACCGCGTTAATTACCGCCTCTCCAGCACCTCCCCATGGCGTACCGCCCCCTATCTCGAGCCTCTTGATCCCTGTCTCGGCGACGCGCTCCGCACCCCACCTGATCTCCTCAGGTGTCAGTAGTTCCCGCTCCGTCCCGGCTGACCTTCTGCAGTACTTGCATGGTGGGTTGGTGGTGCACTTAGTTATTGGGGACATGAACGCCTCGAGCTTATATGTCCTCCCAACGCACTCGTCCCTCACCTCACTGGCTACGCTCATAAGCTTCATTAGGTCTGAGTAGTCCCTCACCTTTTTGAGGAGCTCCAGCGCCCCAGGCTTGTCCAGGGTTCCTTCCCTCGCCTCCCTCAGGAGGGTGCTGAGTTCACTCATGCTTGACCACCGGTTGAGCTACTCTTCCATGGTTCGGGGTAGAACCATATCCCCTTGTAGGGCACGCCTAACCACTTCTCGAAGTACTCCTTCTGTATTTGGTCTGGGTCAATGCCCTTCATTAGGTTGGGGTACGCGGCCTTCGCTAGGTAGTACGCACCTATGACTGACCTGAAGCTCCCGAGCATTACGTAGTGCATTACGTAGACGTGGTGTTCCTTAACGGCGTTCACGTCCTTCAGGGCGGGGTCGTTGAGGACGTTCTGGATCATGGCTTGGGCTAGGGCGGTCGTGTTCTTCGTGTACCCTACCCAGTTGTCTGACCAGTCACCGATGATTATTATGTCGGGGTTCTCCTCAGCCACGAACTCCTCATCCACCTCCCCATGAGCCCTCAGCTTGCTTGCCGCTATGTTAACCATGTTGAGCCTGTCGAGTATGTAGTTCCACTTCGCTAACTGCCCCCACGTGTGTAGGGGTAGCTTCTTGGACGGCGCGAAGCCCATCCCCACGAATACCTTGAGCTTGGGCTTACCCTTGAGGGGGGCTAGCCTCTGCTCGAGCTCGGCCCACTTCTGGTTCCACCACTTGAGGGCGGCCTCAGCCCTCTCCTCCTTCCCGAGGATCTTGCCCAGTATTTTGAGGGTTTGAGGTATTTTCGCCGGGTCTATGCTTATGACGACGCACTTGATCCCGATCTTGTTGAGCTTATCGATTATCTTGCCTACCGGGCCCACGTCCATCATTATGACTACGTCGGGCTTGAGCTTCATGAGTAGCTCGTAGTTAAGGCCCCTAAACTGACTGCCCGTGACCGGCTTGTCCGCCATTAAGGGGAAGTAACCTCTCGTCTTAATGCTTGGCTCTATCCCGACGACCTTATCCGCCGCGCCGAGTAGCTGCACTAGCTCAGCCACCTCATCGTCCGTCACGACCACCCTCTGCGCTACGTGGGGTAGCGTGACTTTCCTGCCGAGCGCGTCCACCACCGTTATGCCTCCGTTGCTTTCCTGCGTTGTTGTTGGTGATGTGGTGCTTGATCGCGTGGTTGTGGAGGTAGTGGTGGTTGTTGCCGTGGTTTGCGTTGTTTGGGGTTGCTGTGTTGAGAGGTAGAGCTTAAGTACGCCGACCGCTAGTAGGGCTATGATTATGAGTGCGGCTATCCCGAGCATTAACCCTTTCCGCATGGGTACACCGATTAACGGTGGTGAGTGCACCCTTAAAAACGCTGTGGGGACACCGTTTAAAGACGTGAACGCAAGATAACTTCCAGAGGATGGTGCCCGTGCCCGACCCCGGCCTCCTAATGATTGGTTTGATGCTCATAATCACGGGCATCATAATGATCGTCATGGGTTACTTAGCCGAGGCCTCGGCCCGGAGGGCCCGCTACCCGGGAGAGGAGTCCGAGAGCCCTAGAGTGAGTGGCGGCGGGGTCGTGATAATAGGGCCCATACCGATAATCTTCGGGAGCGACAAGAAAGCAGCCCTAATAGCGGCCGCGGTGGGGGCTGCCCTCACCGTCCTAGCGCTAATCACGTTCCTCCTCGCGAACTGGGGGGTGTGGAGGCCTTGAACGCGCTGAAGGTCTTCGGGCTGATCCTCATCTTAATAGGGTTATGGCTCGTGAGCCTCTCCTTCCTAACACAGCCTCCCGGAGGTTGGGGACTCACGACCACGACCGCCCCCCAGCAACCCCAGCCCTCCAGCGGCGGGGGCTTCGCCGGGTGCGTCGTGATCTTCTTCATCCCAATATGCTTCTCAGGCAACTCCGCGCCCGGCTGGTTCATCGCGTTAAGCGTGGGCGTGTTCATCGCGTTCTTCCTGATATTCATACTCCTCGTCATCAGGATGTTCAGGGCTGTGGGTCAGGCCCCCCAAGCACCTCCCTACGCTTAAGCCCGCTTACCGCTGAAGCGTGAGTGTTTCCCCGCCAGCGTTAATGCCTTCTTTAAATGTTTAATCACTTTAAAGGCACGCCTTATTTACCTTAAATTAAATAATACACGGTGGGTCGGTTGGTTAGGGAGGATCTGAAGCCCTTCTTCTTCCCTGAGTCCGTGGCTGTCGTCGGAGCTTCTAGGAAGCCCGGTAAGGTCGGGCACGAGCTCCTCAGGAACCTCATGAGGTTCTATAAGGGCAGGATATACCCCATCAACCCAAAGGCGGAGGAGGTCCTCGGGCTTAAGGCGTACCCCTCCATCAAGGCACTGCCTGAGACCCCTGACCTAGCAGTGATAGTTGTTCCGGCACCCGCAGTGCCTCAGGCGGCAGAGGAGGCTGGTGAGGCCGGGGTCAAGGCAATCATAGTGATTTCCGGCGGGTTCAAGGAGGTCGGGCCCGAGGGCGCGGAGCTCGAGAGGAGATTGGTTGAGGTGGTCAGGAAGTACGGGATGAGGCTCATAGGCCCTAACTGTGTGGGCGTGTACGTCCCTAAGTCCGGGATCAACACGGTGTTCCTTCCCGCGGAGAGGCAGGGCTTCCCACCCCACGGCGGCATAGCCTTCATATCGCAGTCAGGAGCGTTCGGCGCGGCCGTCCTTGACTGGGCGGCGATGAGGGGCGTCGGGATGAGTAAGTTCGTGAGCTACGGGAATAAGGCTGACGTCGACGACGACGACCTCCTCGAGTACCTTAGGGAGGACCCGGACACCCGAGTCATAACGATGTACGTCGAGGGCGTTGAGGACGGGCGCTCCTTCATGAAGGCTTTGAAGGAGACCACGCCAGTCAAGCCAGTGATAGTGCTTAAGTCCGGGAGGACGGAGGCCGGGGCTAGGGCAGCGTCATCACACACTGGCAGCCTAGCGGGGAGCGACGCCGTCTACTCAGCGGCGTTCAAGCAGTCCGGGGCCATAAGGGCTTACGGCATGGAGGACCTCTTCGACATAGCGATGGCGTTCGACAAGCAACCGCCAGCGGCCGGCGACAGGGTGGCGGTCCTCACCGTGGGTGGGGGCTCGGGAGTGATGACTACGGACGCCCTCTCCGACCTAGGGCTTAAGGTACCTAGGCTAAGCGACGAGACCGTGGCTAAGCTCAGGAAGGTCCTCCTACCCATAGCGTCCCCCTACAACCCCGTCGACGTGACCGGCTCGGCGAGGGACGAGCACCTCATACAGGCGGCCGAGATACTGATGAGGTCCGGCGAGGTAGACGTGATCGTGTGGCTCCCCTACTACATGGTCCCCGGCATATCACCCAACCTGAACAAGGAGTTCATCAAGGTAGTGAAGGAGGTTAACGAGGAGCTCGACAAGCCAATACCGATCATAGGCGTCGCCACCGGCGGCGAGTACACTTGGAGGTACGCGAAGGAAGCCGAGGCGATGGGCATACCCATGTACCTATCGCCCGAACGCGCCGCACTGGCCGTTAAGGCACTCGTAGATTACGGCAGGTGGCTGAAACTACACGGGACCTACGAGGAATACCTAAGCAGGTTCTACTCAAGCATGGGGAAGTAAGGAACCCATTTTTGGACCCAACAACCAGCGCTTAAGGCGCCCCACGGGATGTGCTGGGGGGTAGGGCCTCAAAGTAAGCCACGGGCATCCTAAGCACTCCATGGCTGGTCACGTAACTCATTTCCGTGTTCCCCACGTAGATCGTCACGGGCTCCCTCCCCTTATTACTGATTGAACCGATCAGGCGCGGGCCAAACCCATCCTGAATTATGAGGGTGGGGGACGATAGCGTCAGTATGGGGGCCAGCCACGCGTACTTCACGCTGACGTTAGCCAGCACCGCCGCTAGGAAAGCCCCCACGGGAGTAACCACCTCTTGGTCATGGGCGGTGTACCGTAGCGCCTTAAACACGAAGTTGATTATGAACCTCTCGCCAGGGTCTAGCTTCCCGTCACCGAGGTACATGTTCCCCGGAACGACGATCTTCTCGAGGCGGGCGTGGCTTAGCAGCACCTTTAGCTCCTTCGGGAAGCCCCGCCCTAACTGGGGCTCGCCCCTCGCTGCATCCATCATTATCATTCCTGAAGGGTCGGTCAGCACCTCACTCACGTACTCGACGACCCTCTCCCTACCTGTTGGTAGGCATGCCGCGTAACCTGCCGGGGTGGGGGCGCACACCCATTCCTCCTGGTACTCAGCCACGGCCCTACCCTTGATCCACACGTAAGTTACTTGACCGGGGGGTACGGGGCTGTAGGCGCCTCCAGCCACGACGTGGTGGAGGGACGCGGCTAGCGAGGGTCCAGCAACCATGAGGGTTAGTCCATGCGGTGCCCGTGACTTGCTGATGCTCTCGGACGCTCCCCTCAGGTCGTACCCTACGGCGGTGACCATGCCGGCAATGCCGTGCGGGTGCGTTGAGACGTCAATGTCTAGGGTTGTTGAAGTGTTGCGGGGGTTGCGGAGTATCAGTATCGGTAGCTTAGCGTACCTGCTTCCCGTGTAGTTCTCGGGCGCTACGTAGAGCACCCTCCTCCACACGTACCAAGTGAGGGGTTCTGGGGTCCCTGCCGTTGCGTGGCGAGTACCAAGCGCTCTTGAGTGCCGCAGCACCCCACCCGGCGGAGTAACGGTCACGGTCACCCAAGCCCGCAGCACCCTAGTCCCCGCGAGTTCCGATGGGTCGTAGTTCACGGTAGCCGTTCCTGACGCGAGTAGCTCCCCATCATCGTTGATGACCCAGCAATCCACGACTACGGCAGGGAACATGTAGTTGCTCTCCCTAACCCACCTCAGAACCACCTTCTCGATCCTCTCGTAAGGTATGAAGACCGTGGGGCCCCCTAACACGCCGGCGAACACCGTCTCCATAGGGCCGTCCGGGGTTGTTAGGCTGACCTGGACAGCCACGTACGCGCCGCTAACCTCCCTGCCGGCCGGGTCCGTAGGTACTAAGGTTAGGTACAGGCCGGGCGCCCCTGACGGCACCGACTTAAGTAGTGGGGGCGTGAGCAGTGAGGCAACGACCACGGCGACAATCAGGAACCTGATGACGCGGTACCCGCTCCTCAACCACGCACCGACCTCATCTAACATAAGAGAAGAAGAGGAATAAAAAGAAATCCCCGAGCATCAGGGGGTGGGGTCCCTCAACCACGCCCGCTTAACGCGTCGGCTACTAAGCCCGCTGTCAGGATCGCCGCGGACACTAGGAGCACTACGGCGGAGTACGGTATCCCGGCTATCGGGACCACTAACGCCTTCTTGCCCCCAACAATCACGGCGTGTGTTAGGGCTATCGCGAACCCAACCACTAACGCGGTAATCGCCGCCGCCCTCGAGTACTTCCCTAACCTCTTGTGGAGTAGCCATGCCGCGAAGGTTATGGGGGCTAGCGGGAGTAGCATGACTGAGGAGAGCACGGATAGCTCCACAATGAAGCCGGGCCTGAACACCGCGACCGTCGCCGCAATCAGTGTTAGGGCGACCGCGGCCCCCCTACCTACGTTGATTAGCGTCCTGTCACTCGCCCCCTTCCTTACTGATGCGTAGAGGTCCCTCGCCGCGGCCGTGGCGAGCGTGAGTATTATTGAGTCGGCCGTGGATACGGCGGCGGCGACTATCGACACGAAGACTATCGCGGAGAGCCATGCGGGGGCGTGGGCGAGTAGGGTTGGGGTGACGGCGTCCCTGTCCTTAATGAAGGGCAGGGCGCCCGTGGCGGTTAGGGCTCTCCCCATGAGCCCCGCCATCGTGACTATGATGGTGTAGGTTAGGCCGAAGACCGCGAATAGGGCTATCATGCGTGTTAGGGCGGACTTACTTCTCGGCGTGTACAGCCTCTGCACTACCTGCGGGTTGGTTACGGCGAAGAAGAGCCACGGTATGGTGTAGGACACGAATATCATGGGGGTCCACACCTTACCCGTGCTCAGCAAGCCCTCCTTACCTAGGACCGCTAGGGACGAGGCGAGCTTGTCGGGGCTCCCGAAGCCCCAGGTGAAGAGCCACACTATGAAGCCTAACGCCGCGGTAATCATCCATAGGCCTTGGAAGGCGTCGGTGGCGGCGACGGACCACATCCCGCCTAGGTAGACCCACAGCGCGATCGTGGCTACGGCTAAGCACACGCCCGCTAAGTAGGCTGACTCGCTACCCCCTCCGAGGACCTGGACTATTATCCCTATCCCTATGACTTGAGCGGCGGTGTACGGTATTAGGGCGGCCAAGTACACCGCGGCCGTGACCGGGCCTAACGTCCTAGAGCCGTAGAGGTCGGAGAGCATCTCCGCCGGGCTAACCCACCCCCTCTCACGCACTAAGCCCCACACCTTAGGGGCTAGGAGGGCGAGTATCGAGACCGTGGCTAGGAGGTACGTGAGTTCGAAGCCGAAGGCACCCACGCCCGTGACGTACGTTAGCCCCACTAACCCCACCATCATGAAGGCGGAGTACGTGGTGGCGGCGTAAGTCATCGCGGCAAGGAACCCGCCTAGCCTGTACCCGGCCACGAAGTAGTCCCTGCTAGTCCCCACCCCGGCCCTCCTCGAGATGAGGGCTAAGGCGGTTCCGGCGACGAAGTAGGCGATTAGGGCCACTATGAACGCCGTTAGGGACGCGTCCACGAGTCATCACCCCCGAACCTCACGTAAGCGTAGGAAACGATGATGTGGGTCACCGCGAGCAGCGCCCAGAACGCGTAGAGCTCCATCCCCTTAACCCCTGCTAGGAGGGTGTAGGGGATCACGTAAGCCAGCGCGAGCACGAGTAAGGACCACGCGAGGTACAGTAGCTTCCTCCCGATACCCACGGGCGGCACCCCAACCATGATTAGGTGAGGATCGCTTTAAGGCAAGCTATTTATGCAATAATTGCATTTAACCACGGTTAAAATGCAAATAATGCCGGTAAGACGCGTGGTCCTGACCGCGGGTAAGGGGTTAGGTTCGAGGGTAGCGGCAATAGTTAAGCTGTTAGCGGCAACCGGGATTCGGGCGGAGGTGCTGACGAGGCCCTTAAGCTCCGTCAAGCCCGAGGACTTAGGGGGCGTCGACGCGTTAGTGATTATCGGCACGGACAGCGACGTCCTCAAAGCAACACATCAAGCGGTGGCGGAGGCCCTCCCAATACTGCCGGTCTCTCCCCCAGGGTACTCCACGTTCTTCGCCTCAACCGACTGGGAGGGCCTCAAGGAAGCCGCCGAGAGGCTAGCGCGCGGGGAGTACGTGCTGAGGCCCTACACAAGGATAGAGGCCATCGTGAACGGGGAGGCCGTCACCAGGGCGCTCAACGAGGTAGCGGTCTTCCCCTCAAGAAGCGCTGCGGTGATGGAGTACGACCTATTCGTGAATAAGGAGTTCGTGTGGAGGGACAAGGCGGACGGCGTCCTAGTCGCGACGCCCGCTGGCTCCACCGCGTACGCGTTCTCCGTCGGGGGCCCCATAGTGATGCCCCACTCGAAGGTGCTGGAGGTGGTCCCGGTGAACCCCGTCAACCCGCTGAGGAGGGCGTTAATCATACCTGAGGACGCCGAAGTAACCATAACGAACATAACCAGCAGGTACGTCGTGGAGGTCATTGCGGATGGGGTCGAGCGCGTGAAGGTGAAGGAGGAGGTGAGGGTGGTTAAGGCCCCCTCACCAGTAACCTTCATAAGGTTCGGGGGAGGCCTAAGCGACGTAATCGAAAGGAAGGTGAGGGTCGTAACGGGGGAGGTCAAGGACCTGCCGCCCAGCGCCAAGTACGTCCTCAAAATGCTCAAGGTGTACGGCCCCGCATCAACGAAGGAACTACTCACCCTCACGGGACTCCCGGAAAGGACCGTCAGACACGCCCTCTCAGTCCTCCTCAAGAGGGGGTTGGTGAGGAGGGTCACCGACCTGAGGGACTTGAGGAAACGCGTGTACAGGGCTGTTTGAGGGTGTTTGTATCTTAAATTCCTTATCTCCTTGAGGCCCCTTAACACCCGTGAGGGAAGGTTATTAGCTTGGTTTTAAACTATATTTACTTGGGTGATTACCGTGGTCGAGAGGATTAAAACCGGGATACCCGGGATGGACGAGCTCCTCTACGGAGGCATACCTAAGAGGAACATAGTGTTGCTCTCCGGCGGGCCCGGCACCGGCAAAACGATATTCAGCCAGCAGTACGTCTACTACGGCCTACTCCATGGCGAGCCAGCGGTTTACGTGGCGCTTGAGGAGCACCCCGTCCAGGTAAGGAGGAACATGGCTGAGTTCGGCTGGGACGTGAGGAGGTTCGAGGAGGAAGGGCTCTTCGCGATAGTGGACGCGTTCACCGGAGGCATCGGTGAGGCGGCGAAGAGGGAGCGCTACGTGGTAACGAGCGTAGACGACTTCGGTGAATTCATAGACGTGGTGAAGCAGGCGCTGAGGGACACGAGGGCCGTGAGGGCGGTGGTGGACTCAGTCTCAACCCTATACATAACTAAGCCAGCCGTAGCTAGGGGAGTCCTAATGAACCTCAAGAGGGTTTTAGCGGGCCTCGGCGCGACAGCAATACTCGTCTCACAGGTAAGCGTGACTGAGCGGGGCTTCGGAGGGCCCGGCGTCGAGCACGCCGTCGACGGCATAATAAGGCTAGACCTGGACGAGGTCGAGGGCGAGCTGAAGCGCTCACTAATAGTGTGGAAGATGAGGGGCACGAAGCACGACATGCGCAGGCACCCCTTCGAGATAACCGACAAGGGAATCAGGGTATTCCCGGACAAGGTAGTGAGGATAACAAGGTTCGGCTACAGGGAGGAGTGAGGTTAAGGTAAAAGAACCCCAACTAATTTCTTCCTCGACGCAACGCGGGCTCACTTAACGTTAGGTTGAGGGCGCTACTGGCTCCACCGCCTCACGCCCTTGGCCTCCGCACGTCGCCCTCACCTTGCTCACGGCGTTGCCTGCCCCCACGATTATGAGTATCCACCCGATCAGCGCTAGGATCGGCACGAATATGGCTATGAAGAAGAGTATGGCCGCGCCTAGGAAGAGGCCCTCGTCCGTCACCGAGTATATGTGGTACGTCCCCAGACCGATCCCCACCATCGCCGCCGCCTTAGCTATGAATAGCAGCACACTCAGGGTCTGCAGGGTCCCGACGACCTGCTGCATGACTGCGAAGCCCGGGGTCGTGCCCACCACCTGCGATACGGTAGCGCACATGGCTATGGGGGTAATCACGCCCATCAACCCGTAGGCTAGGAACCCAACCTTAACGATCGTCGCTGTCGTGCCGAACCTCTCGGGGCTGAAGTCCCTCAGCCTGTTGAAGGCTTTAAACAGGTGGAGGGTCGCGGCAAGCACTAGGATGCCGCCCACGGCGCCAGCGACCGCGACTCCCCCGAAGATCATAGTTATCGCCTTAACGGGTGATGAGGTGAAGGAGCTGATGAAGGTCATCACGGACGCTAAGGCCCCGACGCCTGTGAGCACCGTTGCGGCGATCATGATTATCGCCGCGACCTTCAGGTGATTCACGCCCTCCGCGAACGCGGCGACGTCACCTGCTGGGGCCCGTGATTGCTGACTCAACGCGTTCAGCTCCGCCCACCTTAAGTGAATTAATCCTCAAGTATTTAAGCACTCCTCTTAAAAGGGAAGGAAGCCCTGACTAAGCAACTTCAGGTTAAAGAGCGGCTTGAGCTTAAGCCTTCCTGAACGCCTTAATCAGCAGTGCCGCGTACCACGCCAGCCCGATCCCCAGGAGTAGGTGGGCGGTACCGTAGAGGGACTCCCTAAGGGCGTGGCTCCCCAGGAACAGCGTGTTGTCCGCCGCGTCAAGCCCGGCGGCCGGGTTCGAGCCGTACGCTACCACCACACCTAAGCCCTTGTAGATGAGTAGGGCCAGCGCCATCAGGGACCCCGCGGCGTACACCGTGAATGCCCTCCTAGCTGACTTCAGGCTTAACTCGCCACCTAGCTTGACGGCGACGTAGGTTAGCGTGGCTAGGGCTGCGGGTATGAGTACCCCGACCATGAAGGTGTGGCCGTGCGCCACGCTTAGGTAGTAGGAGGCTGTGATGGCGTCGCTCAACGGCACGCCCGCTAGGTACGCCTTACTGACCTCACGGTAGAGGACACCGATAGCTAAGGCTGTGACGGCCATGACGGCGGCGTAGGAACCCATCAGCCTGATGAGGGGCTTAACGCTCTCCGCACCCTCCTTCACTTCCCCTCACCTCACTACCTACCCGGGGCGGGGTGGGCACCCTAACGATGAAGTACCCTACGCGCTCATCGCCGCTGCCTTCGGGCTCCACCATCTCCTCCAACCTAGCCTCGACTCCTAGGGGCTCCCCCAGGTAGGCTAGGTCCTCAACCCAGTCCCTCACGCCGCACGTAGCGCAGAAGCTCCCCCTGAACACCACCTTAGCTAAGTACAAGTCATCCTCGGGCTTGAGGGGCTCCACCCTCTCGAGGCTCGCGGTCGCTTCCGGCGAGTGGTACTTGTTGTACGTGTTGACGAGCCTCTCTAAAGCCCTCGTCACGTGCTTAGGTACTCCAGCGTCCTTAACGCGGTTGCGGGCCACCGTCACCCCGCCCCCGTGCAGGCCCTAGCTAGCGGGTGCCTCACTCGATCCTTACTTCCTTGGTTCCTTCCCAGAGTCCGTGGAGGTTGCAGTACGCTACCGCGTGGATCGTTCCGGGCGCGTCGACCTTCATGATTATCTCGGCTTCCGGCTCCGTGACGCCTGGTTCGAAGACTATGGTCGCGACCTTCGCTGGGTTGAATGGCTTGCCTTCCTTGCTGAAGTATATGGTTACCTCGCTTATGTGGTGCTCGGGCGTTGATGGGTGGGGCCCTACCTTGACCCTCACCTTGAACGGCTCCCCCGCCTTGACCGTGTCGGGCGCCTCTATTTTCGGGGTGTGGGACTCGACCTTAGCTAGTGCGGGTCCCTTAGCTGTGTCCCGCGTGTTGATTAGGTTTCCGATCCTGAACATGTTTAATCCCTAACATTAGTTGTTAGGAAAACTAATAAGGGTAACGTATATACTTCACGACGTCCTTAATCATTGATGGTTCGTTGGGGGAGGTGGTTGCGCGTGAGTGGCGAGATCCTAGTTAAGGTCGTTAAGGTGAGGATCAAGTCAAGCGGGTACGGCGTGGAGGACTTAACGGAGGTAGTTAAGGACGTGGTGCGTGTTGAGGGGCTAAGGGAGGGTTTAGTGGCGGTATTCACCCCGGAACCCGGGTGCTCCGTGACGATGATCGAGTACGAGCCCGGACTCATGAAGGACCTGGAGAGGGTTATTAGGGAGTACTGCGGCACTAACCCCGCCCTAGCTGAGGCCCTCGTAGGTAAGTTCGCGGCCGCGCCAGTCGTTAACGGGGAGGTGGCGCTAGGCACTTTCAAGAGGTTCGTCCTGGTTGACCTCTCCAGGAGGGCAGGGGTTAAGGAGGTGCTGGTAACCCTTGAAGGTATTCACGGCGGTGCTGAGGTTCAGGACTAACGGGCCCTCAGGCATCTACGACCTAACCGACGCGTTGGAGAGCGTCGTTAAGGCGTTAGGGGTGCTTGAGGGGGTGGCGTGGGTCTCGGCTAAGGGTGCGACGCCAGCACTAATCATCGCTAGTAAGGACGGCGTCGGGGACGTGGTCAGGTGTGTTGAGAGGCTCTTCCCCGCGGTGCCTGAGGGTGAGCCTTGGGAGCATGGGAACGCGTACGCGCACCTACGCTCGACCGCCCTATCGACCCTCAAGGCGGTGCCCATCGTCGGGGGCGGGTTAGTCCTCCCACCGGGCTACGGCATCTACTTCCTTGAGACGAGGCCCGTGCAGAACCACTTACGTCAGGTCGTAATCCAGGTTCACGCGTCATCGTAGTGGAGTGACGCGTCCCTGCTTTTTCCTTGATTAACCGATTTATTAGTTAGTTGCGGAATCATAGCTCAGTGGTTTGCTTTGGGGCGTAGGGAGGGTAAGATAGGTTTCTGGGAGGCTTTCAGCATAGGTGTGGGAGGGATGATTGGGGGCGGCATCTTCGCCGTCCTCGGCCTAAGCATTCAGCTCTCCCACGGCGGCGCCCCCGTCGCGTTCCTTCTCGCAGGCCTTATCGCGTTAGCCACCGCGTACTCCTACGCTAAGTTATCTAGGAGGTACCCGAGTGAGGGAGGCACGATCGAGTTCCTCGTGAGGGCGTTCGGCACTGGGGTGCTCTCAGGCGGGCTTAACGTCATGCTCCTCGCCTCCTACGTCGTTATGATCTCCCTGTACTCCTACGCCTTCGGGAGCTACGGCGCCAGCTTAGTCGGTTCGAACCCCCTCATTAAGCACGCGTTAATAACGCTCGTCATAGCGGCGTTCACGGCGGTTAACGCTTTGGGGGCGGTCGTTTCGGGTAGGGCTGAGGACGCGTTAGTGGGGTTCAAGCTGGCGGTGCTGATCCTCGTTGTTGGTGCCGGGATGCTCTTCGTTGACTGGGGCAGGCTAGCGCCGAGTAACTGGCCCGGCCCCGTCAGCTTGGTTGCTGGGGGCATGATCATATTCCTCGCGTACGAGGGCTTCGAGCTAATAGCTAATGCCGGGCAGGACGTTGAGGACCCGGACGTCCTCCCCAAGGCGTTCTACGCGGCCGTGCTGGTCGTGATAACGGTTTACGTCCTCGTAGCCGTAGTGACGGTCGGGAACCTGCCGTACGACGTGATCATTAAGGCGAGGGACTACGCCCTAGCCATGGCGGCCAAGCCCTCCCTAGGGGAGGTTGGCTTCGTGTTGGTGGCTGCGGCCGCCCTAGCGTCGACTAGCTCGGCGATCAACGCGACCCTCTACGGAACCGCTAGGGCCTCCTACATGGTTGCTAAGTACGGTCAACTACCTAAGGCAGTTGAGAAGCCCATCTGGAGGCAGGCTTACGAGGGCTTAATAATGATCTCGCTGGCCTCCCTAGTGCTCGCGAACACCGCGGACCTAGAGGAGATATCGGCGGCAGGTAGCGGCGGCTTCCTCCTAATATTCCTGACCGTTAACCTAGCCGCCCTAAAGCTCAGGAGGGAGGCGAGGGTGAACCCGGCGGTGGCGTGTGTGGGTGCGGGGGCTACGGCCGCGGCCCTAGCCATCCTAACCTACAGGATGGCGACGATAGCGCCGGAGAAGCTCGTTGTCTTCGCGGTAATTCTTGCCTCGTCCTTCACCATCGAGTACCTGTACAGGAAGCTCACGGGCAGGGAGATAGCCGAGTACGTGGACCACCGCCTGAAGCAGAGGGAGGAGAACATTAGGAGGTGGTTCGAGTGGGTGCCTAGGCTAATCCATCACCTAAGGCAGGAATTCAGGGACGCCGAGATCTACTTAGTGGGCAGCATAGCTAGGGGCGAGGAACACGCGGCCCACGACGTAGACATACTGGTGGTCACGGAGAACCCGCCCAAGAGCCCTGAAGAGGAGAGGAACGTCGAGAGGAGAGTGAAGGAGAGGGCGGGCCTAACACCGCAGCACCCGGTAGACATACACTTCACGCACCGCAAGAAGAAGGAGGAATCGCTTAAGAAAGCAAAGCACTACAGGGAGGTGGGGGGAGCTACCGGGGGTTCTTGAATAACAGACTCACTTATAATTGTCGACAAGTAACTAATTAATTGTGACTACAAGCCCCAGTAACGAGGTTAATGAGGCCAGCCTCGCGCTGAGCGCCGCCGTCTTCGTAGGTGGGTTCATAGGTCTTTACCTAGCCCTTAGGGGGCTTTCCGTGCTCCTTGTCCTTGGGTGGGGTCCTCAAGCGTTCTTCCTCCTGGGGATAGTGGTTTTCCTTGCTTGCGCCGTTGCCTTCGGCTTCCTCTACCTCTCTCTGTGGTGGTTGCTGAGTGAGGGTCTTAAGGTATGCTGGTTGGGGGCCGCGTTAATCGTGCTGGGCACCCTCACCCTCGTGAGGGGTGACTTACCGGCGTTCGTCACCCTTGAGGTTGCGGGCGCGTTACTCATGGCTGGCCTAGCGAGCGTGAGGAAGGTAGTGGTTAGCGGGCCCGGCGGCGTCAGCCTGCGGAAGTCGCCCTTACTCCTCTTAGCCCTGGTGGCGGCGTTGCTTGGTGCTGCGTTCCTAGCGTTGACTTACGTGGTCCCTGCTTCCCTCGGGTACGGCGGCGCTCCCTTACTGGAGGGTGAGAGGGCTTACGTCCCTTCCGGCCTTGGTTACGTGGAGGTCGGGATTAGGGACGTGCTTAGGTTCGTTGAGGTTAACGGATCCCAACTAACGCTCGGTCTAAGGGGAGGGCTCACCATCAGCGGCGTGGTTGAGGAGGTGGTTAGGGAGACGGTGCTAGCCGTCACTAAGCTAGGTAATGCCGTGCTTAACCTGCCTGAGTTGGCGCGTCACGGCGTGAGCGTCACGGTGGTCTCCCCGCCCACCCCAGCACCTCCCGTGGAGGGAGGGCCTAACCCTTACTCGGGGGTCCCTCAGCAACGCTTCCACGGCCCCCCACCCATCCTCTACCTCATCGCTAAGGCTTCCTCACTCGTGAATGGGTTGCTGGGTAAGTTAAGCCTCATTAACGTCGTCAGCATACTCTTCTCCCTCATACTCATTATTTACGGGTTAAGCGTTGCGAGAGGTGGTGAGCGTGGGTAAGGCCTTACCTGCGTTGATGATCGTGCTCGGAACGCTCCTCCTGATCGCCACCCTCTACGACGTGGCGCTCAGGGTGAACCCCGCGTTAATCCCTGCGCCACCACCCCTCAACCCTCCCCAAGCTAGGGTGGTGACTGAGACCGTGACGAGGACTGTCGTGGTTAATGAGTCAGCACCGCTTAACGCCAGCGTCCCTGACTGGTGGTACCCGCCCCCCTCCGGGGCCGTTATGCTGGACTTGAGCGGCGTGCCTGCGGACACGCCCGTTAAGGTGGTGGCCCGCATGAACTACTCCGAAGGCCTCCTGAGGAACGTTACCCTCACGGTCGTAGGGCGGGTTAAGCCGGTGGCGTGGAACGCTACGGTCATGGTTTACGTGGGCGTGTCCTTCAGCCCTCCCCTACCGAACGGCACTGAAGTGGATGTTATGCCGGTGTGGGTAGCCAATGAGTCGTGGCCGGCATCGATGTCCGTGTCGCAGCATCGCCTCCCCATGCGTGGGGAGGTCAGCGAGGTCAACATGACCCTATGCTACTACCAGCAACACCTACCGAACCTAGCGCTCCTCGCCGTCAAGCTAACGTACCTCAGGAACCTAGGCGCTTCGGATTCATTCATGATTCTCCTTAAGGTCGGTAAGCCTGCCTCAGCCGCGAGCACCCGCTACTGGAGGGCATCAATACGCTTGAACGGCAGCTTAACCCTTCCTCCCCCGGCCCTGCTCCCACTCAAGGATGGGGGCGTGCTGGTCGCGGGCACGGCGAATGTGGGGGGCGTGAGTTGCGTGGCTGTCGTTAAGCTATCGCCTGAGGGCAGGGTCCTTAACGCGGTGTTCGTGAGTGTAGCTAAGCGTTACTTGTCTGGGGGCGTGGAGTTAAGCTCTCTGAGCAACGGGTACTTGCTGGTGCTGGGGGACCTAGCCGCGCGTGAGGTGATCCTAATACGCTTAAGTAGCGCCTTAAGCGTGGTTAAGGCGGTCGCCCTAACCCTGCCTCCCGACACGCTTTCATGGTCCGTGGCCACGTTAGGTGACCGCGTGTACGTGACGCTGACGTGGCTTAACGCGCCGTACGCCGCACTCCTAGTGTTTAGCGGTGACCTCACCCTCGTTAAGGCTTGGGCGTACTCCATAGGGTTCCCACCCAATAACCTCACGCCAGCCGAAACCTGGTGCTCCATCAGGGAGGTCGGCGGCGACCTAATCATGACGTGCATGCCGCCACCGCCCCCAGCCAACCTCGTCCTCCCCAAGGTTTTGAGGACCCCCGTACTCATAGCGCGGGTCGGCAACGACGGGAACCTCAAGGACTTCAGGTTCCTCCTCTTCGACGGGATAGGGGCGATCACCCCCTCAATCGTTAAGCTAGGTGATAAGTACTTGCTCATGACCTTCGTAAACATAATCAACGGCACCCAAACGAAGGCATCAACACTGCTAATCACGTTGGGTTCTGACCTAACGCTTAAGCAAGCCAAGCTAATGAACACAACCCCACTACGCCCCGAACTCCTGAAGCTAGGTCAGGACCGAGCAGTACTGGTAGGCACGATAAACTCCACACCCTACCTACTAACACTAGACAGCAACGGCAACATCATCAACGCCTCACCCCAGGAACCAGGGTACGTATTCAGCATCGCCACAGAAAACAACACGATATACCTAGCGACCCAGGAAACACAGGCACACAGCACCACACTAACCGTAGCCAAACTACCACCAAGCAAAATCAACACAACCACCATAACCCTAACCACAACACCAGCCCAAGCAACCCAACCAACCACAGGAAACCACGTAACACCCGAACCACTACCACCAACAGCACCAGCACCAATAAAAATCAAAGACATAACAAACCACATAACAACACACACAACACAACCACAAACCACAGTAACACCCCTAAAACCATAACAATAAAACATGAATCAACATTCATTTCTGGAAGTTCCACGCGTGGATCGCTCCCCTAGTAACTACTTCCAATGGTGTTCTCATGGTGCTCACGCGTGGAAGTGGGTTAAGGGAAAGCCTTATTTATAAAGGGGGTATATAAGTATTCGGTATCAACAAAGAATGAATTGAAAGATTTGATAACCTCAGCCACCTCCATCCACCTCTTTAAGTATCAACAAAGAATGAATTGAAAGCTGGCGGGTCTACAGTATCATCATATCTGCTGACGCTCAGTATCAACAAAGAATGAATTGAAAGTTATAGTGTTGCAATCGAGGCTGAGGAGGGCGTATTCACGTATCAACAAAGAATGAATTGAAAGTTGTGCATGGCGTACATTCTTATCTTCTCT
>CAYNPH010000066.1:0-5168 GCA_964399035.1 uncultured Desulfurococcaceae archaeon | reverse complement strand
GGGCGGGAGGCTCATCTACATAAGGTACTACCCGGTGAGGGATGAGGGCGGGAACTACTTAGGGACGCTTGAGGTGGTGCAGGACGTCACCAAGATCAAGGAGCTCGAGGGCGAGAAGAGACTCCTCGACTAACGTAAACTCACTTACGCAAAAGTCACTGCTGGGTGCTTAGCTTTTTACTAGGACCCGCATGAGCAAAAACCCGCTCCTCACCCGTTAGGGTGGATCGCCTTCCCCCTCACTTGCTTAGCTACGTACCTTGAGCCGCGGCGGGTAGTGGTTGTCCATCTCCCAGCTGTAGGAGGGGCTGACGTCGCTCCTCACGGTCACGAAGTACCCTCGCGTGTAGGTGCTGTAGAAGAAGTGGCTCTTCTTGTGGTAGTTCGCCTGGAAGTGAATCGTTACGGTGTAAGTGCTCCCGGCAGGTATGTACACGTTCTTGGTTACGCACGCCGCGTCATGATCCTTCCCGTGAGCTATGTCCTCCCTAATGCAGAACGTTATTGACGTCCCTGCTAACCCGGTGTCCGTCTTGATCGTTATTTTGGCGTCCACCCACGTTCCCGAGTTAACGCTCGTGACCGAGCGCCCGCCCACTACCCACTTAACGTTGTCAACCCTATATGATGGGCTGACGTACCTTAGCCTGGGTGGGTAGTCGCTCTTCTGGTGCCAGCTGTAGTCCGGGTCCTCACTGCTGACCTCAACGAAGTACCCTCTTATCCTGGCGTAGTGCTCCGCCTTGAACGGTATGGTGACCGCGTACGTGCCTCCGGCAGGCACCGTTAGTGTGGCGGTCCCGCACTTCACGTCCGCGTCGGGCAGGCCCGCCTTGTCGGCCTTGACGCAGAACTTCACCTTCGTTTCGAAGAGCCCCGTGTCGGTCGATATGGTTATCCTTGCCTCGACGTCCTGCCCCTCAACAACCTTGCTCACGCTCTTGCCGTTGACGAGCCACTCAACGCTCGATACCCTGTAGGAGGGTTTGCCCGAGCTTAGCTTGAGTCGCGGCGGGTAGCTGTCCGGCATGCTCCAGTGCTTGTCCGGGTTACTCATCTTTACGTCTATGAAGTACCCCCTCACGTTGTCGTAGTACCTTACGTAGAACGGGAACTCCAAGGTCTTACTGGTGCCTACGTTGAAGGAGAGGGTCTTGCTGATGCACGCGACCTCCTTATCCTTAGCGTTCGCTATGTCGGCCTTAACGCATATCCTGAAGTTAGTGTCCCTCCCTCCGTACGTGGATGATATCTTTATCTTGGCCATGACCCTCTCCCCTATGCTCGCCGAGCTGATCGCGTGGCCCTTGGACTCCCAGATAACGCTGAAGTTGTAGAGCGGGTACTTAGTGACGATCACCTTAGGGCCATCGTTACTCCCAAGTATCACGTAGCTCATGTCCGTGCTGCACGGCGCGTTGGCCTCGCAGCTCTTGGGGACGCCGAACACCGCGTAGCAGTTCGGTGAGAGCTCGGAGAGCTCGTAGTAAGGCAGTCCTATGGTGAAGTTCAGTGTCGCCACCTCACCCTTAGCTAGGTCGTAGTGCTGGGCGTGACAGCCGAGGAGCTGGTCGGGGTAGTACCTTATGTTCTGGTACACGCACACCTCCAGCCACGAGTGCAGCTCCCCCGTCGCCTTAAACTTAATCGTTACCGTGACCGGCACGTGCTGAGATACCGCCAGTATCGTCTTGTTTCCCGACACCCAGAGGGCGTGAATGACTTCCAGCGGTGGCGGGGAGGTCGCCGTTAGCGGGTGCCCGGACAGCCTAGACTCCCGCGCCTTGAGGGCCTCCAAGTACTTACCCACGTTAACGTCCACTACCTTCGAGACGTTAATGGTTGTAGAGGAGTACCGCGCCACGCCGAACCACTTCAGCGGGGCCTCACCCGCGACGGTGATCCTGGCCCGGAGCTTACCCGCGCTTAAGGCCTTGCCCAACGCCCTAGACGCGTTCACGTCCGTCACGTTAAGTACTATGTTAACGTGCTTGCTGACCCCAGGACCAATTACTAGTGAGTCTTGCTTAGCCTCACCGATCTTAACGCCACCCACGAACACCCCAAACCTAACGTTACTCAGGATTAACGCCGCGCCCGAAGGGTTAGACAGATCCGCACCGAACCTAACGGTTAAGTGTGCCGAACTACCGTTGCCGTCGGGCACCACGCTGACGGAGTCAAGGGTCACACCACCTATCTCCAAGCTCCCTAAGTTGCCGTACCCGTAGAGGACGCCGCCAACACCGAGAAGTAGTGCGGCGGACGCTAGCACGGCCACTACCACTACCTTACCTCTAGGAACCAGTTGAACTCACCAACAGTTAAGAACTTGTTAAGAATGTATATAACACTAATCTGTAGAACAGTTACGTTTGAAGAACACCGTGAATTACGCCCTCCCGCTTGAAACCCTAGAAAGGAGATCATGGCAACGCGGGTAGGGAGGGCTTCACTGTTTGAAACCCTCGCACCAAGGCGCGTCTTGGCTTAAGCCGATGCCAAAGCACTTATCGCTCCTAAACCCTATGCAACATGGTGATGAATTAACGGATTGATGAGCCCGCCCGCTGTGTCTGCTGCCCCCACGGCTCGTGGTGGGCGGGTGGTGATTTCTGGGGGACCGCTGAGCGCTGAGGCCGCCGTTAATAAAACTTGTTCCTGGGTTTCCCGCTGTTTCCCGTGGGGGAAGTTTTTATGAGTGTTTGTATATATTCATTATTTGGTGGTGTAGCATGTCGGAGGTTCCCCTTAAACCAATGGGTAAGAGCGACGTGAGGAGGTTGGAGCTGGCGCTGATATTCGGGACTCTATTCAGGCCGGACGTGGTGGAGAGGATTAGGAACGCTGAGGACAGGCTAACGTGGCTTGACTCCCTAGTAGTTGCCGCGGCCGCCCTCGCAAGGGAGCGTGCAGGGTACTCCGTGAGGCAGATCGCTGACGAGGTTGGGAGGACTGAGGCCACCATAAGGAACCACTTACAGGGTAAGACCGAGGCCGGGAGGCTCGTTAAGGAGACCTACGAGATGCTCGTTAAGTCGGGCGGTAAGTTAGAGATTAAGCCGCCGCAGGAGCTAGTGTCGCTGGGGTTCGCGGCAGCAGAGCAGGTTAAGGAGGCCGTGAGGAAGGAGATGGAGGCCGCGCTGAAGAGGCTTGAGGAGGAAAAGAGTAGGCTCGAGTCAAGGCTTAAGGAGCTCGAGAGCGTCAAGGCTGAACTCGAGGGTAAACTGAAGGAGCTTGAGGAGAGAGCTAAGAAGGCCGAAGAAGAACTCACTAAGATCAGGGAGCGGATCACGAACGCGAGGAAAGCCCTAGAGGAGGCGGTAAAGCTACTTGAAATTTAAGGGAACAGTTCAAACTAGGGAAAAGTGCTTATTTTTCACGAGTTCAAACTAAAAAGAAGCGCAGGTTTTACCTCAAAGAATTTCTCAAAATAATAAATGTTTTAGTTAGCTAGGACTCATCCTCTCTTAAGCAATATTGTGTACGTTAGCGGGTTATTGTTCTTGAACCACCACCAGTAACCCTCGTTGCTGTAATCACGTATAACGAGGTGTGGTGCTGAGTACTCTTGGTCAGATCTAACGGCCTTGTACACGTTAACCGTCAACGTAAAGGATGCGGTCTCTGCAAGCGTTACTGTAAGCGAGGTACTCACGCCTGTTACCTCGTTGGTCTCCTTACTCCCTTCTAAACCAAAGGATATTTCATAGCTCTTTCTAAGATGTGTAGCGTATGACGGGTGCGTGTCCGGCTCTACGTACCATCCTACGGGAATGTCATCTATGCCTATTATCTCGCTTGGGTAGAGCTGCTCAGTACTAATTAAAAAGCCACCGTCCGGGCCGTCGATCTCGTGGTACTCATACTTGTACCTTACCTTAACGAGTATTAGTTCCCTCTCACCATCAGATACGAAGTCTGTCGTGCCTGAAATTATGGAGTAAGCTATCTTCTTCCCGCTTACTTTCCACTCACCTGTAGTCATTATGTCATCCTTCTTACTGAACGCCGTAAAGTATATTCCTGTAGGCGGGTACTCCAAGAACTTTATAGCCGTCTTGAGGCCGGGCACGCTGTTGACGTATGTGAACGCTACCCAAGCATCACAGTACCCTTCCTTATATGGGCCCTCAAGATCCCTACCCACCTTAGTTATAACTATGTTACACGATGACGCATAATCCGGTCCCCCGCCAGTACTTGAGCCAGGTGTTAAGCTATTTTGTGAGATAGTTCCTGATTTGCTTGGACTTAAGCCGCTAGCCCCTGGAGACCAGGATACGTACTCGACATTTATTAGTCGATTAGGTCTCACCTCTATTAGCTTACTGAAGGAGTAGTTATGTATAGGTTTGCCATTGCTTCCAAAGCAAAGTACTGAGACTATGTAGTACTTAGGCTCGTAGTACCTAACGTAAGTCTCACCTGACTTAGCAGTACTGAACGCTATCGGGATTGCATTGAACATATGCCTAACAACTACAGTTCCCCCTCTAGCAACACGTCCAAAGAAGAGCAACTGGCTATACCCGTCCTTAGTGGGCTCCAAAGGTGTTGAAAGTCTCCTCACGGCAACGTAGCAGTATGATACTTGAGGCGCGTTAGGTGCGGTCACCACGATCTTGTTCATAGCTTTTGGTTTACCGCTGAGCCAGCTATTTATAAGCACTTGGAAGTCATCACTACTGAGTACGCTTACCGCTGCAATAGTAACCGATAAGAGAACCACCGCCGTCAATGCTAATGCGATCTCCCTTCTATGATTTGGAAAATGCACGGGGGTACACCAAAACGTTTCTCTATATGTAGGTATTTAAGATTATTGTGCTTAGACGTCTCTTTCCTAAGATTAGAAAAGTATATTAATTAGAGATCCTCAAGCGTAAGGAGTGGTGCTCCACCTTAAGAGGCACTAAAAACTTCTATTGCGGATGCCGTAACCCTTAATCAGCAAGGATTACTTGAGGGGTTTACCTACACCTGTCCTTCCTAGGCTGCGGAGATAGCACGCGATGTTCATTAGCGCTAGCCCGACCACCATCAACGTTAGTGCTACGGGTAGGTTCCCTAGGCTCAGGTACTTATCACTAACCGTCACGTCGGTGTAGGATACCCTAGGCAGGTACTGCGGTGAGTCTAAGTACTTCGTGATTACGCACACGTAA